>JAJDAH010000374.1 GCA_029261965.1 Polyangiaceae bacterium | reverse complement strand
GCGAGCGCTGGGCCGCCGAAAAGGGAGCAAATTCGCGATGTGCAACTGCACGCCGCCAGCTGCAGGATGTTCGGCTGCGCCGCTGTGTTGCCTTCACTCTGAGCCGAACCACATGCCGTGGCGAGCGCGAAGCTGATGATGGAAAGCGTCCTAGCCACGATATGCGTCTATGGGAGTTCGTATAGATACACGTCGCGGCGCGCGAGGCCAAGGTCTCCAAAAAGACCTCCGAAAATTAGCATGCCGTTGTCGGTTGCAACGGCCGCGTGCAATGTCCTAGGAGACGGTGCCTGATCCACTGACAACCTGCTCCATTGGTTGCGCACCGGGTCGTAGACCGCGCCGTCATTCGACTGCCCCGACGATTCTACGCCCGCCCAAACGATCATTTCTTGACCAGTCCAAATGGCTCGATGCCCCGTACGCCGGGAAGGCTCCCCACGCCGAGGCAGTTGCCGCCACGTGTCTGTGAGTGGGGTGTATGCCGCACCCTCGGCGCATAAGCGTTCGCCACTGCAAACACCACCCCAGACAATCATCTCCTTGCCCGTCCAGATGGCTGTATGATTCCGCCGCGCGGACGGGGCACCCGTCACCTGAATCGTACGCCAACTCTGTGTAGAGGGATCGTATGCGCCTCCGTCCCCCATGACGGGGTCGTCTGGGGATTCGCCACCCCAAATGAGCAGCTCGGTCCCAGTCCAAACCGCAGCCGGTCTGATTCGCGCACTTGGCGCGTTGGCCTGATTCAGATCGGACCATGTATCGCTACTGATCCGGTAGGCCCCGCCATCATTCGCGGCGACGCCACCACCCACGGAACCGCCCCAGACCAATAAATTGTCGCCCGCGAGGACCGCTGCGTGTGAGCCCCTTGCGGCTGGCGCGCCGTTGCTGGACAACGGCGTCCAAGCTCCGGTTTCGGGGTCGTATGAAGCTCCGTCCCCACACGGATCGAACTGCGCGCCGCATCCGCGACCTCCCCAAATGATCATGCGCGACCCAGACCACACGGCGCTATGCGTGGTTCGGGGTGATGGACTTGTCGGACTCGGCTCGACAAGTCGCCAGATATCCTGATCGATGGAAAGACTCGCACCGAATCCCGTGGCGCTCTGTACCGGCGTCCTACCACCCCAAGCGATTGCGCTCGTACCGGTCCAAACGACGGAACCATCCGTCCGTCCAACCTCGCTGGGCAGGCCTGAGAGCTCTCGCCATGAGCCAGCGTGCAATTCAGTTGGCGGATCTCCACAGGCCAGCGTCAGAAACGCAGCGAGCACCGTCGCAAACGCCACCCGGAGCCGCAGCCCGAATGGAGGCTGATCAGCGCGGCGTGTCAAAGCAGCAGCCACGCAGAGGCGCGGGCGGGTCCGGCTGCGGGCCCACAGGGAAACACGCGGAGCCGAAATCGCAATCGGCATTTGAAGTACAAGGGTCGAACACTCCACATTCGCCGCCGCCCGGGTCGGCAGGGGGACCGCCAAGTGGTGACGGCACGGCGCAGCCCGGTACGGCCGACTGGTTTATGATCGAAATACCAAGGCTGCTAAAGGCCGATGCCGCGCTCTCTCGAACCGACAGCGTGACCCTGTCGTCGGGGGTTTCTGCGAGATCGCAATAAAACTCAAGCTCATACTGAAAAACGCTATGGAAGCGACTCTCGTTTGGCCAAAGTTCGCCGGCGCGAAAATCTCTCAACGCGTGCGGATACCAGAAGTCACACTTCTCACGCGTGCAATCTCCTCGGGGACCTGCCCTGTGGTCAGATCGGAATCCATGCTGCGTGTTGGTGCTGTGGCCACCTTCATGGACGAGTATACCAGCTCGAAAGGTAAGCGTGCCTGCTACTCCCCCATCGCCGACGGGGTCTTCGAAACCAAAGCAAGTTGTATTTATGATATCGTCTCTCCGGAAAGGTCGTTCTTCGAATTCCCCGGAAAAATTCAATGAGTCAGAGGCACGGTGGAGAACGACCGTGTGCCATAGGTCCACCACCGGATCGAATTGGCAGGATCGAGGATGACCGACACATGGTGACGGTTCCCCGGTGCCTGGCGGGACAAAGGCCTTGCCCTCGGTTTGGGACAGGTAGTCGAGCGCACCGTGCCTCGGCCTGCTCGGGCCGAAACCGGGAAAGATGACGATCTCGCTCTGGGGGATTCTTGCGCTTGAAACTATCAGGGCAGCCGCATTCGAATGCTTAAAAAACTCCTTGCGGACATTAGTAGCGTCAAAGAACCCGCGGTCGTCCCACTTGCTTGACCGTATCCTGTAGGCATCGACGTAAAAATTTAGGAAGTCGGCGGAATGTCCCCCGCGCTTTGCAAGGAAAGCCGTGTCGTCGCCCGAAATCTTCGTCTGGCTACAGACTGCGACCGCCGAATCGGTGAGCAGAATCGACAGGCTAAATGCGGCGACTGCCCAGAGGCACGCGCCTCCTCGCGTCGTCAACTTTACACGATTGCTCACGGTGCTTCCGGCGGTGGTGGAATAGCTTCGGGGTGCGCTTGGAGAAACGCCGCTAGCCGCTCACCATATGTGGTGCCGTCGTTTGAGGCCACGCTTTCGACACGGTCTAACATGATCAATTCCTCAGATCTGACAACTGCCTCAAGATCTGCTCGCCCCCGTGGGCCTTCTTGAAATAGGAATGCTCGGATAGCCTCGACACGCACCGAGCGGTCAGGATGCTCGACCGCTACGCGCAGAACCTCTGCACGAGAGGACGTTGATCGCATGTGCGCCAATGAACGGATGGCCGTGCTTGAGTAGACTTGGTATGCGAATCGTCCCATTTCTCGTCCGTGCTCAGTGACAGGTTCAGGTCCCGGCAACGGCTCGCGAAGAAGTCCTGTAAGAAAGGCCTCACCTATGGGATTGCGCAACTGGCCGAGGATCGCCAGAACCATTATGCCTCGTGCACCGTCTTGCGTTCGTGCGGCATTGAACTCCTCGATCAGCGCGGCAGCGATTTCAACATTCCCTGACGCGCTATGAATGATCGTTCTGGCACTCGGACGATCGCTCAATGACGCCCCCATAACCCAATCAACGAACTGCCTGACGCTGGTGCGCGCCGCCTCACCCGACCCGGCTAGTGGCGGTGGTGGACCAGACGGGATGACCGGCAGATCCGGTGGTGGCGTCCGGTTCCCTCCGTCGCCGGACACATCATCCCATGACATGAACGGCCGGTGTAGAACTCGAGCATTCGGGCGCAGCACGAGATCTTTGGCGAAAAATGCACCAAAGTAGTCTCCGTTGTGAACTTCAAGCCTCGCTGCGGGCGCAACGATGGTGCCGACAAAATTACCTTGGATCGAGATAGGGTCAGCACCCAGGTAGACGAACAACGCATCGGTGAAGAAAGGGCCCGACCCTTCGTTGACAACCTGTTCAACAACATCGCCCTTGAAGTCTAGGCCCTAATCAAGCGAGTGCGTGATGCGCGGGGGGAATTTATCTGAAAAGCCCGGTGTTCTTGGGGTTCCAACACCAACCAAAAACACCATGAAGGGCTTTTCAGATGAAGCGAAGCATACGACGTCGACTCGAGCG
>JAJDAH010000373.1 GCA_029261965.1 Polyangiaceae bacterium | reverse complement strand
TATGAGGAGGCCGCCGACTACTTCGCGCGCGCCGAGGGGATCATGCACGCGCCGACGCTCCTACTGCACCTGGCGCGCTCCTACGTGAAGATCGGTCGGTACGTCGAAGCTCGGGAGGCTTACATCAAGGTCACCCGGGAGGCTCTCGACGCCCGCGCACCGACGGCTTTCCACGACGCTCAACGGGCCGCCAAGGCCGAGTTGCCAAGCGTCGAGAAGCTAATCGCCCGGCTCACCATTTCAATCGTCGGGCCCCCTCCCAACGCCGTTCAAGTCAGTGTCGACGGCAAACCCGTTCCAACGCAAATTATCGGCGTTCCGTTACCGGTCGATCCCGGCACACATCGCGTCGAAGTGAGCGCGCCCGGTTTTGCACCGGCCTCTCGGGAGGTCGCGTTGAAGCAAGGCGAGTCGGGAAGTGTCAGCCTGAAGCTCGAGCCGAGCTCGGACGGCGCCGCAACCACAGCGCCGCCGCAGACTAACGGCGGGACGCCCTTTTCGGGGGACCCCGCGCCTGCGGGCACCGATCCCGGCGTGGGCGGCGATGAGGGTCGCGGGATGCGAATTGGCGCGTATTCGAGCTTCGGTTTCGGTGCGCTGGGGGTCGGGCTCGGAACCGTCTTCTTGTTCCAAGGCCTTTCGGATCAAGATAGCGCCGACAAGAGGTTCTCCGAATGCGACCCCGACTGCACCCTCGTGCAGCAGCAGGAAATCGGTTCCTTGGACGAGGATGCTGCCTCCAAAAAGACGCTGGCAGTGGTGAGCTACGGTATCGGGGCAGCTGGGATCGCGGCTGGAGTCACGCTGCTGCTGCTCAGCAATCGCGACAGTTCCTCCTCCGGCCGCACCGTTCGACCCTACTTCATGGGGACCAGCGGCGGCGTCGTTGGTCGGTTCTGATCGGGCTCAGAAGCCGAAATCGGTCTTCGTCGTTCCCGTCGGCTTTGGCGGCGGCTCGGGCTTCGGCGCGGTCGGTTTCGGCGGAGGCCGGTGCCGCACCGATGTGCGCGGCTCGGGCGGCAGTGTGGGGGACGCGCTTGCGGCAGGCGCTACCGCAGGCGGTCCCTTCTCCGACGTCGCCGGACCTGCGTCCTCCTCGCGCGGTTGGCGGTTCGGCTCTGCCGGCACCGCTTCCGCGGGTGCCTCGGCCGACGGGGCCGAGGCCGGGTCGGCGGGCTCGACGATTTCGTCGGGAGCCTTCCGACCAAGCAGGGCGACCGCGCCCACGGCGCCGATGGCCAAGACACCGACGAGCACAGCGGCGATCGCGACCCAAGAGGTCGGGTTGGTGGGGATGACAACGGGGGCCTCGGTCCCTGGAGCCGTGATGGGGCGTGGACCCGTGGTGGCCGCGACGTGGGCACCGCTGTCGCCAGTGAGCTGACTGGGGTCCGAAAATGGAGCCACTCCGGCGGCTTGGGTGACGAGCATGCGAAATGCTTCGATCTGTTGTCTGGCGTTCTCGAATCGATCGACGGGCTCGCGCGCGCAGGCCCGAGCAAACCAGTCATCGAACCCCACCGGCACCTGGGCCGCCTGCGACGGTACCGGGAGTGGTTTGGTGCAGATCTTGATGATCAGCTCGCCAATGGTCGTCCCTTGAAACGGAAGCTGTCCGAGCAAGCACTCGTAGGCGATGACACCAATCGCCCAGAGATCCGTTCGATGGTCTAGCGCCTTGGTCCCCTCCGCCTGCTCCGGGCTCATGTAGAAGGGGGTGCCCATCACCGCCCCCGTCTGGGTTTGCGAGTCCATCGCCTCGAGGCCTTGAATCTGCTTCGCAATTCCGAAGTCGAGGACCTTCGCGACCTCGTCGTCATCGTTGTGCACGAGGAAAATGTTGTCGGGCTTGAGATCACGATGAACGATGCCGGCGTCGTGCGCCTTACCGACGGCGCGCGCGACGTGCATCAGAAACTTGGCGGTCTCGGCGGGAGACAATCGACCGACCCGCTTCAGTCGATCCGCGAGGCTCTCGCCTTCCATCAGCTCCATGGCGATGAACGGGATCCCGTCGTGCACGCCATAGTCGAGCGTCTGCACCACGTGCGGACTGCGAAGTGCGGCCGCCGCCTGCGCCTCTCGCAGGAATCGCGCCAACGCGTTCTCGCTGGCTGCGATGGACGGATCGATTAGCTTGATCGCGACGGGCGAGTTCAGGGTGAGATGGAGCGCCCGCCAAACGGAGCCCATACCCCCTTGGCCCAGGAGCGACTCCAGCCGATAGCGGTCGGCGAGGATGGATCCTGCCTCGTAGCCCGACACCACCGGAGTATGACCAAATGCGCGGGGAACGCACAACAGCCGCCGATTAGCCTCTCGATCAGCCGACTCGTGGCTTTCTCTCGGCGGCGACAGGCCCCGCGCCCTCGGGCGGCCCTTCGGCCGCACCTTGGGCGATCTCGGTGATGGCGCCCTCCCACCGCTGCGTGTGCAGCCACGCATTGACCATGACGAGCCAGTCCCTCCAGGCCGGGTCCCCGAGTTGCGAGAAGGACTGCCGCTCGAGATGGTAGAGTTCCACGTCGTAGTCGATGTAGCTGCGCAGCCCACGCTCGCGGATCTTCAAGCAGAGATCGGAATCCTCGAAGTCTCCGAACACGTAGTCCTCGGTGAGCCCCCCGACGGACTCGTAGGTCTGCCGGTCGATCATGAGGCACGCTGCCGTCACCGCCGGCACCTCGGCTACTCCCGTCAAGTCGAGTCGGTCCGCGGGAAGCCCTTTGTGGCAGTGCTCGTTCAGCCAGAGGTGGCTGTGACGGAGACGCATCCGTTCGAATCGGATCCCAGCGTGCTGAATCGATCCGTCTTCGTACAAGAGCTTCGCCCCGAGGACACCTCCGGGCGACAAGGCGCGAAACGTGGCCAGCATCGATGGCAGCCAGTTCGGCTTGCGCGGTATGACGTCGGAGTTCAGCAGAAGCAGCGTGTCCGAGCGTGCGAAGGAAGCCGCGCGATTGTTCGCTCCGGCGAAGCCCAGATTCTGGTTGCTCGAGAGCAGGCGGAACGGCACTCTCATCAATCGGTCACAGCGATCCGCCAAAATCACGGCTTCGTCTGCGATACGGGGGTCGTCTACGAAATACAGAAGCTCGGCGTCGCGCAAGGTCGGGTCGTTCGCGAACGACGCGAGCTGGTGCTCCATCAGGTCCGCGCGAGCGTATAGAGGCACGATGATACTCACCGTCGGCTCCGCGGGGCTGGCTCCGTAGGATCGGTCTTCGATGACCGGTTCCTCCTGGTTGCGCTTCTTCCAGGCGTGACTCAAGAGCGGTGCCAACTCATCGAGCCAGTCTTCGCGGTGGGTTGGAGCAACCTCGGTCAGGAGGCTCTCCAACATCTTTCCCCAGTCGGAGAACGACTTGACGCTCGAGGGCCGACACCGAGCGCGCGTGCCGTCGTCGCCCTCGATGGAGAAGTAGAGGTTGTCGGGTCGCAGGGAGCTCGCGCTGGCGTTTCGAAACCACGCGCAGAATCCCGAAGCTGTCCCCACGCCCCGCATGCCCGCCTCACGACAGGCCTCGTAGACATCGCGCCGGGGGATCCTTCGCGCTACCTTCCGAGTGGCGCAGAACTGACCATACTCCGTGTGGCAGCTCAGCTCGAAGGCGCCCTCGCCGCGTCCCACGGCCCATCCGATCGCCAGCACGTCCTCGTCGGTCGGGCAGTAGACGGCATCGACCGCCGCGCTCACGGTTCGCCCTGCGCCGATGGGCATGGCGGTAGCTTGCAGCGAGCCCACGTCGATGCATCGGCGGCTTCGAGTCATTTCTTGGGTCAGTGCCTCGCGTAATTCCGGGCGCTCGCCGTGTCGCGCCGCCAACTCGATCAACGCCGTCCCCACCACCGGCGCCTCGATGAGTTGCGCGAGTTGACCCAGGGGCACCGGTTTCGTCAGGGGCAACGCCGCCGAAACGCTCGAGTCGACAGCGGACGCGGTGAGCGTCACGACACCGGCTCCGAGGTCGTCGGCAGAGAGGGGTAGCAGCCCGACCGCCTGAACGACGCGCTCGCAGCGGGAACTCTCGAGAATCCCCGTTGCGCTGGGAGCCGCGACCTCGAACGACCAGCCATCGGTGTTGGGCAGCGTCCGGCCTCGCAGCGTCCACGCGAGCTTCGGACGCTCGCCTCCAGCCCAGCCGACATGACCCCAAACCACCAGGTAGCTCGACCGGCGGATCGTGAACACGAAGCTGCGATCCATCGCCAAAAGCAAGGAGCCTGTCTCGTCCCAGCGCCGGTGCCGATGCTTCGGCTCGATCCCGTCAGTCGTGGACCGAGCCAGCGCCCGCGCCAGGCGAACACCCGCAGGGTGACTCGACAACCCCGATCCAGCGAGGCAGTGCAGCGAATAGGGGGCCCTCGAACGCAAATGCTGAATCGCGGATTCGTCGTCGAGGGGATCCAGCACGGCGACGGGGTCGCCTCCTTCCCGGACGAAGAGGGTCCAGTCATCCCGCTTGCGGCCGCCCACTTCGACCGGCGCTAGCAACAGTACGCCCAGCTGCGCCGTGGCCAAGGGGTTCGCCGTCTCCGAACGGCTCAACTCCGCGATGACGTCACTTCGATAATAGAAGACGGCGTGCTCTGTCAGATCCACCCGGTTCCCGCGGGTGCCGACGATGAGCCGCTCGTCGCCGCCTGCGGGGTCGATCACCCAGCCGTCGACCAACGCGACGTCATCGTCGAGCCTCCTGGCCGCCTCGCAATGGAAACCTCGCATGGCGTCCGGTTTACGCGCAGCGCTGACGAGTCGAGCCCAACGTGAAAAGAGCGTCCCAATTCTCGCAGGCTCAGTCAACGTTCGGCGGATCGTGCATAACCTGCAACGTGCCGCCATCGACTGCCTGAGAACGGCCTGGTACGCTGGCGGCGGCAGTGTGCCCACGACGAGGGCTCGCTTGTGTCGAACGTCAGATCACCATGCCGCGCAAGCGCAGAATTCTCATCCTCGCCCATGGCCACCCGGAATTGAACCCGGGAGGGGCCGAACATGTGGCCTACCTCATGTACCGCCAGCTGGATTCGAGACCCGACTGCGACACGGTGCTCTTGGCGGCCCACGACGGCAGCGGAGCTGCCCACGACACGACGCCCTTGAGCAACCATACGCATGACGGGAAAGAGCTTCTCTTTCGCACGATCTGCGACCCCTTTCGCTTTCGTCACCCGGATCTGACTGCCGTCCATCGTCCCCTGAACGACCTGCTCAGCTGGTTCCGCCCCGACGTGGTGCATCTCCACCACTACACGAGTTTCGGGGTGGAGGTGCTGCGTCTGATTCGCAACTGGTCCGAGTCGGTTGCGATCCTACTCACGCTGCACGAGTACCTCGCGATCTGCCATCACAACGGCCAGATGGTGAAGACCGGCACGCTGCAGCTGTGCCAGCGTGCGACGCCCGCTGCCTGCGCTCGCTGTTTTCCGGAACGAGCGGCACAGGACTTCTTCCTCCGAGAGGCGTACATCAAGTCGATGTTCGAAGTCGTGGATCGATTCGTTTGCCCGAGCCGGTTTTTGGCCGACCGCTACGCCGACTGGGGCATCCCTACCGCCAAGCTGGTCTATTTGGAGAATGGTCAAGACCGTCAAGACCGCCTCCCGGCGCGATCGCTCCGCTCCGGCGAGCTCCGGGGCCGCTTCGCTTTCTTGGGACAGCTCAATCCCTACAAGGGAGTGGGGTTGCTGCTCGAGGCTGTCGAGAGAATCCAGCGTGACGATCGCAAATTGGCGAAACGCATCTCCCTGTCGTTGCACGGGTGGAATCTGGACATCCAGACGACCGAGTTTCGAGAAAGCCTTCGCGGTCCAATGGAGCGTACGCGCAAGGTCGTGACTGCGGGCGGGGCCTATCGCCGCGAGCAGTTGCCCGGGCTACTACGTGGCATCGATTGGGTCGTCGTTCCGTCGATGTGGTGGGAGAACTCGCCCCTCGTCATTCAGGAGGCCTTCAAGCTGGGGCGGCCGGTGATCGCGAGCGACATCGGCGGCATGCGCGAGAAGGTCACTCACGGCGTCAACGGCTTGCTGTTTCAGGCTGGCAACGCCGTCGAGCTCGCGGATTGCCTGGCCAAAGCCGCCAGGGGGACCAAGCGATACGAGCGTTTGCAAGCTGCCGTTCCCAGTCCCCTCGGCGTCGAGGAATGGGTGGACGGCCAGCTGGACCTCTACGACGAGATCGTCGACGCGCGACGCAAGGCCTTTCTCCAGCGACTCACCCAGGAGCGCGGCGTCCGACTCGCCAAGGGCCAAGCGTCCCCGCCCGAGGCCTCCGCTCCCGCCGCCGCCGGCGCCGAGTGATGCCTCAGTCGGCAGGGATGGACGGCCCCGGGCTCGCCTGATCCGCGAAGTATCGGTGGTCTAGGGTGTAGCCCCACCAGTCGAGCTCGGTCTGGCAGAACTTGAGGAACGTGGTTCGTTGGTGGCTGGACCAGCTCATCGAGTCGAGGTCGAGGACGCGGCCGACTTCGGATCCGGCGATCATCGAGGGCTTCTCCTCCGTCAACGTGTCGCGAATCACCGCCACGTCATCCTCCACGCCACCGACGAGGTTCCGGAGCCGGATCGCTTCGCCTGTGGGATCGAGAAACAACCGGTGAATCTCGACCTCCCAGAACTGGTGGGGCTCGAGCTCGGCTCGAACCCTGCGCCACGTGCTCATGATCTCGCCCCACTCGCTGCAGTGGGTCTCGAAGGCGACCGCCGGCCACTTTCTCAGCCTCGACTCGACGTTCTCGAGGGCACGGCGGTAGCAGAAGACGAATCGCGCGTTCGGAAACGTCTGGTGAATGAAGGGTACCGCCCGAACGGCATCGAGGCTCGGGGTCTTGTCCACGACATTGCCGCCTCGGTACGCGCGATCGTAGAACCTCTGAACCAGACTTCGAAATTCTGCGTCGAGCTGGTCCTTGTTGGTCACCGCAGCGAGCATTTCAGGAAACTCTCTGGCGGGGAGCCTTTCGAAAGCCGAGAGCATCTGCGCGTGCACCTGGGCGAAGTACGGCATCATGTGCCCCTCGGCGTAGGCGCTCGCATCGAGCACTCGTCCCAGCGCCAAGCCGACGATCGATGTTCCGCAGCGAGGGGGGCCGACGACGAAAACTCGAATCGGCTCTGTCGGTTGCTGCTTCACGGAACGCGGAGTAACGCTACCACGGCGCAGCCTGTCGGCGAGTACGAGGATGTCTCGACTGATGGGTCGGACATCCTGGGCGGGCGCTAGTTCGCAGATCCGCACACCGGACCATGCCGCGCCTCCTCATGACCCGAAGGTCAGGGGTTCAAATCCTCTCCGCGCAACCGAGTCACTATCGCCGATACGGCGCGCGGTAGCCGATGCGCCACAGAGTGTGCGCCCCGAAGAACTTTCTCAAGAGGCCGACGTACTTCCACGCCTCCGCGTCTTCGGAGTCGAGCAGGTTGTGGAGCTCACCGGGATCGGTGTCGAGGTCGTAGACCTCCGCGACGTGGTGGCGGTCGTCGACGATGACCTTGTGGCCGTCGGGGAAGACCATGGCTTTTTTTAATCGGCCTTCGGCGACGATGGGTCTCGTTAGCTCTGGGGTTCGGCCGCGGGCGAAATCGGTGAGGCTTTGGCCCATCATGGTGCCCGGCGTCGGGAGACCGAAGAGGTCGAGCACCGTCGGACCGACGTCGATGATGGAGACGGGCTCGTGGACGACACGGGGAGCTCGGCCGGGAACGTGGAGGAGGAGCGGCACTCGCAAGAGCTCGTCGTACAGAGTCACGCCGTGGCCAAAAGCTTTGTGCTCGCCGAACGCTTCGCCATGGTCGGAGCTGATGATCCACACGCATTTTTGGGCGAGCCCGAGCGACTCGACCTTTTTTCGGAGCGCGCCGAGCTGCTCGTCGACGACGGCGAGGTTGTCGATGTAGCGCTCGTGATGACCGGCGTCTTTCGAACGGAGCCGGACGGTGGCGTGGGCATCTAGCAGGTGCGCAAAAAGAAATGCGGGACCGCCTCGGTCGAGGCTTTTCTCCATCGAGGAAAACAGCTCCGCGGTGGTGGCGTAGCGACGGCGCTCGGGCTTCGGGAAGGTTTCTTCATCGAAGCCGCGGGTGATGCCTTGCGCCGAGAGCAGCCAGGTGGCGCCGACGTGGGCGGTAGTGCGAACTCCCCGGTCGCGCAGAAGCTCGGGGAAGCGCGGGCTCGGGTCGCGGTGCGGCCAGAAATCGTGGGGCGGCATGTCGGGATGGGATGCCCACCGGAGCTGCGAGTAGTAGCGACCGGCAAACACCTCCGCGAGGGTGACCACGGTCTGAGAGCCCGGGGTTCTGGCGTTCGTGAACGTGACGGATTCGTCGCGAAGGCGCGCGAGATTCGGCAGGACCGTGTCGTACTCGCGACCGTGGAGCACGTCGGCGCGAAGCGAATCCACCGTCACGAAGACGACGACGACGCCGTCGGTCGGCAGCAGGCCGGGGAGCGACGCGGCGACCGCCGGGGCGTTTTTGCGATCGGCGAACCAAGGCATCGACGAGGGCGGAATCGTCGCGTTCTCAGCGCCGCCCGGAAACGAAACGCGCGCAACGTATGGCGTCACGAACGCCCCCTGCACCCGAAGTAAACCGAGCAGTGTCGCGTTGCTCGGCGGGATGGCCACGGCCAGCGCCCCGGCGGCGGCAACGGCGAGGAGCAGCTTCTTGCTCGGTTCGAAGCGGACGCGGATCCCGCCGAGCGCGGCGGTGCCGACGACGAGAGACGCCGCGCCGAGGTACAGGTGCACCGCGGGGTAGTCGTTGGCGAGCACGTAGTGGTTGGCCGCAGCCACCCCGAGAGCGCCCAGAAAAGGAACGGCCCGAAGCCCGCGGCGCGCGAAGACGACGGAGACCCACGCCGACGCCGCGAAAACCACCGCGACGGCCCCAACGAGCAACCCGAGCACGAGCTCGGCGGCCTGGGGCGCGAGGCGAAACGCCGTGCTCGACAGCTCGAAGCTCAGAGTGAACGGGGCCGCGAGAGCAACGACGGCGGCGATGCCGACGTAGGCCGACCACTTTCGAGATCCGAGGGTCCGACGCCACCCCCAGGCGAGGCCAGCGCACGCCACGCCGAGCGCTAGGTGGTAGCCACCGTCATAGAGATAGTGCAGCGCGCCAACGGGTCGACCGGCGTCGGCCGTCGGCAGCATCGTCGCCCCCGCGCTGATTGCTCCGAGACAGCTTGCCCAGATGAACGCCGCCATCCAGACGGGGAGCGGCCGCGCCTCGCTGGCGAAAGCTCCGACGGACCAAGCGCCCGCCGGTGTCTGCCGAGACTCGTGAGCGAGTGAGGCCTGCGAGAAGGCGCCTAGAGCGCCTGGGGATTGTTGGGGGGCTGACACGGGCGGCTTCGGATCATCCGCTGCGGTCTGTCGACCCTGGCTCTTCGAGATCGCCGACGGCGATGGATAGGTGAGCTCGGTCCGTCCGCGCCGTGTGCTCCGCACAGAACAATTGCTCGCCGGCGGAGCTTTCTCGGATCTTGCTGCAGTCGTCGCAAGGCGTCTCGAGCCGAGGCACCGGTGCTCGGCCCTGCACCTCGCGGGTTTTCACGACCAGAACGGGGCAAAGCGCGAGGCGAACGACGCGCTCGGCGATGGATCCGACGAGCAAGCGCCTGAGCCCGCGGCGGCCGTGGCTGCCGATGATGATCATCGTGGCGCCGAGATCGTTGGCGAGCTGAACGATGTGCTCGTCGGCGTTGCCGATTCGCACGTGGGCGTAGATGCTGTCGAGATTCGGGATCGCGCCGACCTTGCGCGCGTGCAATCGAGCTAGGTCGAGCACGTGCTCGCGGAGTTTCTTGGTTTCCTCCTCGTGCTTGGCAGGGTCTATTTGCCACGCGACCTGGGTGAGCCCCATCGGATCGGCGTGGTCGAACACGTGCACCGCGTGAAGGCTCGTCCGAGCCGTAGCGAGAGAAAGCGCTTCCTCGAACGCCAGGCCGCTCGAGTCCGAGTAGTCGATTCCGAGGACGATGATGCTGGGTTTGGTGGTCATCGGTCGCCGCCTTTCGAGCGAGCCATCGGGCGCGGTGGTCGCGCGCCCCTAGCGTCGACTCTCCCACAACGACGGAAATTTCTCCTGAGCTTCTTCGTCGTCCATCGTCTCCCAGCCCGTTTCGTCGCTGAAATCCTCGATGGTCGAAAAATAGAAGGGTGGCGGGGCGCTTCCGGTTTTCTCCTCGAACGCCTCGTCGAGAATCGTCAAGACCTCGTCGAACGCCTGGAAGTCCGGGACGTCCGAATCGTCGAGCACCTCCGACAAGAGCTCTGGCTCGCCGAGCACGGAGTCGAAGGTCATCCGGCCCTGGGCCGCGAGCCAGATCCGAAATCCATTGAACTGCGTTTGCGGCTCATCGGGACAGAGCACCTGAAGCGCTCCCCAGAGGTCGGGTTGGCACGCGTCGTCGAGTACCTGCTCGAGCTGCTCGCGCACCTTCTCGACGCCGGCCCTGTCCAACTGTCGCACCCATGGCTCGAAGAGGTCCGTCACGTCCGCGCTGTCCACGGCACCGCGAATTCGCTTGAGGCCGAGCCGAATGTCCTTCGAGTCTCGGCGAGCCCGCCGAGTCACGCCCCGCCTACCCTTGGCGATTTCCTGGATGTACATGCCCCGGCGAGAGCACAAGCCGTGCCAACCGCGGGCGAAACGCCGGCGGTGTGGCGTAGAGCCCAGCTCGACCTCGCATTGTGCAGGGGCTGCACGCTCGCCGTGCAGAAGCTGCACGTTCGCCGACCCAGAGCATGGCTCCCTGCCGCTGTCCGCGTTTGGCACCGCGCTTGCTGATGACGGTTCATGGTCGAGGTTTCCCAAGTCGTGACGAGCAAGCTCCGGGCCGATGGTCGCCGCCTCATGGAGATCGCGCGACAGCTCGACGAAAGGTCCGGTCCGCTCGAGCCACGAACCGCCTCCGACGTCCGGCGCCTGCGGCTTGGACTCGAGAAGCACTTCTTGTTGCTCGACGGAGTCCTAGAAGCGGTCACCGACGACGACATCTGAGTCCGGCGAGCCCATGGCACGACCCATGCTTTGGACTGAATACCGAACCGGGCATTCGCTCCGGTAGATGAGGCACGATGCCTCGGAGGAATCGACAAATGTCATACAAGCTCTGGGCCACGAGCATCCTGGCCGGCTCCTTTCTGCTCCTGACGGCTTGCAGCAAACAAAACGTCAGCAGCGACGCCCCGGCCTCTGCCGAAAACAAACCATCGATGCCCGCGGAGCCCGCGGCAAAACCCGCCGCCCCCGCGACTCCCGACGACAAGTCCGGTGCCGATGAGCCGGAAGAGGCGGAAGAGGCGGAAGAGGCGGACGACGAAGCCGACGAGCCCGACGAGCAAGCCGACGATCCCGAGCTCGAGGCCGAATTCGAATAGTCACCGACGAGGTATGAAGCTAGACAGCCCCCGCGCGTCCCTGGCGGGGGCTGTCGCCTTTTTGTCGCTCGGGCACGGCGTTTGCTTTTCGAGATCGAGTCACTGAGCTCACGCTAGGAGGCTCATCATGGAAGACTCGATTCCTCCGACCGGTTCGTCCCCCGCGATCCGAGTCGATGTGCGTGGTGGTGGTTTGGACGACCACGTGGCGATCAGAGCGCATGCGGCTCGCCGCATTCAGTTTGCGCTTGGCCGGTTGTGGCGCGGCCTTCAATCGGTGCACGTGCGCGTCGAACGCCAGACCGCCCGCAGCCACCCGCACGCGGTGCGGTGCAGTATCCACGTTCGAGCAAACGGCGGTTCCCCCGTCGACGTCGAGGGGGCCGACTCGAGCGCCATCGGCGCCATCGACAATGCCGCCGAACGTGCGAGCGCCGCACTGCGCCGGGAAATGCGGCGACGGGAAGACGTCCAGCGGCTGGCCAAGGAGCTGATGGTGAGTGGGCCGACCGAGCTCCCGGGGAGGGCCGCGACGCCCCGGAGATCGGGTAGATACGCCACTCTTCGATAAATCACTCCCGCGCCGGCTTTCTCCGACGCTAGTGTCACCCTACGGGAACCTCGCGTTCCCGACGTCATCGTGACGACCATCGGCTCCCCCCTACTCTGGCTGGCGTTCGTCGCCTTCATTCTCGTGATGTTGACCCTCGACTTGGGGGTCTTTCACAAGAACCCCCACGAGGTGTCGCTACGCGAGGCGCTCGTGTGGACGATCGTCTGGATCAGCCTCGCTGGCGTATTTGGTGTCGGCGTCTACTTCATGTTCGGTGGGCCGAAGGCGATGGAGTTCGCCGCGGGCTTCATCCTCGAGAAGGCGTTGAGTGTCGACAACATCTTCGTCTTCGTCGTGATCTTCGCGTCGTTTGCGGTGCCCCCACCGTTTCAGCACCGCGTGCTTTTTTGGGGAGTGCTCGGAGCGCTCGTGTTGCGCGGCATCTTCATTCTGCTGGGCGCGAGTCTGCTCCAGCGGTTTCACTGGCTCATGTACGGCTTCGGCGTGTTGCTGTTGTGGACGGCGTTCAAGCTACTGATGCACGACGACGAGCCGAGCGATCCGAAGTCGAACCGCGTACTGGTCTGGTTTCGTCGCATCGTGCCGTCGGTGCCCGACTACCACGGGGCCAAGTTCTGGGTGGTGCAAAACGGACGCCGAATGGCCACGCCTCTGCTCGCCGTGCTCGTGCTCGTCGAGCTGAGCGACGTGTTGTTCGCGGTCGACTCGATTCCGGCAATTTTTGCGGTGACTCAAGATCCTTTCATCGTGTTCACCTCGAACATTTTTGCCATCCTCGGACTGCGTTCGCTGTACTTCTTGCTGGCGGGCGCGATGCACCGGTTCCAGTATCTGAAACCCGGATTGGCCGTCGTCTTGGCCTTCGTCGGCGTCAAGATGTTGCTCATCGACCTGTACAAGATCCCGATCGCCCTCTCTCTCGGGGTCATTGCGGCGGTCATGACGATCGCGGTCGTCGCTTCGCTCCTGCGAACGCAGGGGGATCCCAAGGAGTCGACATGAAAGTCATCGAGAAAATCATGGTGCCGGTGGACTACTCCCCAGCGTCGGCCGCCGCCCTCATCTACGCCGCCAACCTCGCCAAGCAGCTCGGGGCGTCGCTCGACGTGGTGCACGTCTGGGAGACGGAACCGCACGTGCCCGCCGATGCGCAGATCGCCAACAAGGACGGCAAGCTCCAGTCGTTGCAGGAGGTCGTACACCAGGAGGCACTCCGCAGCATGGCGGAGTACTTGGCGCGTGTGGACCTCGGGGGAGTAGAGCTGACGAGCTCGGTGCTGTCTGGTCCGGTCGTTCAGAACCTCACCCAGCGAGCAGAGCAGGGAATCGACCTCATCGTCATCGGCACGCATGGCCGGAGTGGATTTCAACGGTTCCTGCTCGGGAGCGTGGCGGAAAAGGTCGCTCGAGCCGCACCGATCCCCGTGCTCATCGTTCGCGGCTCCCAAGTCGAGCAAGCCTGAATGCCCGTCGCCACCCGGGGCGCAGCCGTCGCGGCCATGACGCTTCTGCTCGCCTGCGATGACGAGCCGAGCGGGCCAACGCCGAGCACGACCAGATCCGCCGATCCGGCCACGGCCGTGGAGACGTGGATCTCGATTGAACCCGGTAGCTTCCGCATGGGGTCACCCGCCACCGAGAAGTGTCGGGACGACCACGAGAAACAAGCAGAAATCAGCGTGGAGCGGGCGTTCGAAATCTCGGCGCACGAGGTGACCCAAGCCTCTTTTGAAAGCCTACTCGGCTACAACCCGTCTTTTCGACGCGCCTGCGCTCGCTGCCCGGTGGACAGCGTGACCCACCACGAGGCGGCCGCGTACTGCAACGCCTTGTCGCGTAAGAACGAGCGCGAACCCTGCTACCAATGCACCAGCTCCGAAGCAGCGACCCGCTGCGAGCCTCGGAAGGAGACGCAGGCGGCCTGCAAGGGCTACCGGCTTCCGACCGAAATCGAGTGGGAGTACGCCGCCCGCGCCGGTACCGAGGGCGCGACCTACGTCGGCGCAATCGAGTCGTGCATGGGCCGAGACGCCACCGGCGATCGCATAGGTTGGTACAAAGCGAGCTCGGCGGGCCGTAGCCATCCCGTCGGCAGGACGGAGAAAAACGACTGGGGCCTGCACGACATGGCCGGAAACGTCTACGAGTGGACGGACACCTGGTTCTCACCGAAGCGCACGGATCGAGTCGCTCGGGGCGGCTCCTGGTATCATAATGCCCATCACCTCCGGTCGGCCATGCGTAACCCGCTGCCGCCGAACAAACGACTGAGCTATGTGGGCTTTCGCTGCGTCCGTACGAACTGATCGTCCGCCCAACCGGACAGGGGCGTCGATTTGCGCCTTGCTCGTTCTCGGGGCGTGCAGCAAAACCGAAAACGATCCACTCGAACCCACCGATCTTCGAGTCGCCGCGATCCATTACCTGGGCACGCCGCGGGCCGTGGACAGCTCGTGCACGACGTCGGCTTGCGCCGTCGAGGCGCTCGTCCGTCGCGCGCGGGCGGAGGGAGCGTCGCTCGTCGTCACGCCGGAGTACGCCTTCGACCAGGTGGGCTCGGAGCCGGATCCCGACGTCGGCGCGACGGTGAGCGACGACCGAGTCGCGCCGCTCCAGACGCACTTCGGCAAACTCGCCGACGAGCTCGACATCCACCTCGTCATCGACCTGCAGACGACCGACGGCGAGCAACAGTTCAATACACAAGTCGCCTTCGGCCCGAACGGTGGCGTAGTCGGCAAGCACCACAAGTTCGAGCTGTTCCAGGGAGAGAAAAACGCCCTGACCGCCGGCAGCTCGGTGACGACCTTCGACACGCCGGTCGGCGATGTGGGCCTGTTGATTTGCGCCGACCTCTACGGAGACACCGATCTCCACCAGAAGCTCGCCCAGGGAGCGCGCGTCGTGGCGGTCTCGTCGTTTTGGACAGCGGCGGGCGCCACGCGATGGCAGGCGGCGTTTGCGCGCGACTGGGGGGTCTATGTCGTCGCGTCGAACGCGAGCGATGGTGAAGGCGTAGGAAGCGGCATCTTCGATCCCCTTGGCAACGCGCTCGCCGTGGACCGCACGCTCGATCCCACCTCGCTGGTGGTGTCCATCCCCCCGCGGCCTTGACCTCTACTCCGGCGGCTTGATGTTGCCCAAACGCTCGCCGCCCCAAGGTGTGCGAGCGGAACGCCCGGCGACCTGCCGGATGAGTCCTTCGAGCGGCCCGTACTCCCATCGATTACGCCACCAAATCGACAGCGCGATGCCGACTACGTAAAACGCCAACGCGTACGCGTAGACGATTCTAAGCGACGCGCCATACAAGAGCTCGTGCTGGAGAGGAATCAAGATGGCGACGGCGTGCAGAATGTACAGGGTGAACGCCAGCTGGCCGGTCACGGTCAGCGCCAGCACCCAGCGCGCCGAGGGGCGTTTCTCCGTCGCGCCCACCGCGATGCAAATGACCGCGATCGAAATCGCCGTGGCCGTAGCGACGAACCCCGGCCCAGGTGGACGGGGAAAACTGTAGAGCCACATCCCCGACTCGTCGTCGAGCCCGACCAGCGAAGGAACGTGCTGGCCCACGGTGTCGGCCAGCTCGCCCAAGCTAGCGACCGCGATCGACCAAAAGAGCAGCCGTCGACGGATCTTGGGGTCCTTGAGGTCCAACCGCCCGAGCCACATGCCCACGAGCAAAAACGCCGTCCACGGAAGCGCCGGGTGCACTCCGCTGAAAACCAAATCGACGAAGAAGCCTTTCAGCGACCAGACGTCGATGTCGGTCGCGTAGTCGTACCTCGCTTGAAGAAACGACGCGGCTGCAATGAAGACCCCTACCCCCGCCCACAAGATCCAACCGCGCGCGCGAAGAAATAGCGCCGCGGCCACCAAATAGACGCCATAGAAGTGCAGGATGTCCCACTCCCACATGTGCAAGTTCGCCAGGCCTATACCGAACAAGATCCCCGCACGCGACAGGAGCGCCCGGCGTTCGGTGGCGAGGTGGCCGCCGGGATCTTCGCGGGCGCGCCGAGATCGGAGAGAAACACCGACCCCGGCGAGCACGACGAACAGGGCCGCGGCGCGGCCTTCGATCTGATCGCCACTCCAACTGAGCCAGGACGATTCGTCCGCGGGCTCGGCCTTGAGCCGGTAGTTGACGAGGACCATGCCGAGGATGGCGATGGCGCGCGCGACGTCGAATCCCGGCGTCCGCGCGGTGGCCGCGGCGCTCGGATCGGGCGCGCTGGGTGTTGGTACAGCCTCGGAGTGTGGCTCGGTCACCTTCGCTCTTCGTCGCCGTGAGTATGCCAGCCCTCGGTCCAGGATGGTCCCACGTGATCGGCAGAGTAGGCGCCGCGTTCCCCGAGCGGGAGCGGGGGACCCACGGTCGTGTCGCGAGTCGTTTGTTGCTCGAGCTCCGAGTTCAGCTCAGCCCCGAACAACACGGAAAAAGTCGTGAAGTAGAACCAGAGCATCAGCACGATGACGCCGGCGAGCGTTCCATAGGTGCGGTTGAACGTGCCCACGCTCTCGACCAGCGCCGAGAACACGACCGAAACCCCCAGCCACAGCGCCGTCGCCGCCACCGCGCCCCAGATCCGCCATGTCAGTCGGGAGCGGCGCCGGGTCGGCGCCCTGCCGTAGAGCACCGTCATGCCGAGAACGCCAAACGCCGCGAGACTGAGCCAGCGCAGAGTCACCCAAAACTCGCGGGTGTTCGGGTCGACATTCAAGAGTCGTAGCGCTGCGTCGAAACCGGCGATGGCCGCGAGCCCGAGCGGCACCGCAACCACCAGGGAGAGCGTGTAGAGAAATGCTCTCGCCCGGACGCGCAGATACGGAGGGTCCTTTTCGTTGTAGGCGAGGTTGATGCCATCGAGCAGAGCGTGGGCGCCGCTCGACGCGCTGAACATCGAAAGGAGAAAGCTGACGACGAGGCCCGCGCTGAGCTGGGACGGCGCCGCGTCCACGATCATCCGGAGCTGTTCGGAAACGATGGGGCGCGCCGACCTCGGAAGGATCGGCGACAGGGACCCGATCAGCTTGGCGACGTCCGAAGGATCCGCGAGCAATCCGTAGACCGACACCACGACGACGAGGGTCGGGACCACGGTGAGCAGCGCGTAGAAAGCGATGCCCGCGGACATGAGCGGCGCGTGATGGTCCATGAGCTCATGGCCCACGCGCCACAGCACGTCCCCCCACCCGCGAAGTGGGATCTGATGCGGCTCGTCGGCTTCGCGACCGCGCCCGGCTTGCTGCTGCCGCGCGGTCTCGATGTCGTCGCTTCCGCTAGGTTCGCTCAAGCGGGGCGTTACTCGTCGATCTTGACGTCGACGCGGCGGTCTTGAGCCCAGGTCGCTTCGTCGGTGCCGGTCGCCTCGAGCTCGCCGCGCGACGTCGTCGTTGCACGGTCGCCGGCGAGACCCTTCGATCCCAGCACGGACTTCACATTCTCTGCTCGGTCACCGCCGAGCGCGAGGTTGTACTCTTCGCTGCCGCGCGGATCGGCGTGGCCAACCAGCTTCATGTTTTCTTCCTTCAAGGGGCCGGTGGTGAAACACTCGGCGAGCTTGGTCAGGACCGCGTCGGCCGCCGGGGAAATCTTCGCCGAGTCGAACTCGAAGTAGGCGTCAGTGTCGGTCAAGCCGCAGGCTTCTTTGATGCGGTCCGAGATACGAATGCTCGCCTTTTTTGGATCCTTGTTCGGGAACTCCGCCGCCTCGGCGGTCGCCGCGGGTGAATCGGCTCCCCCGGAGGGCGCGGTGGGCACCGGCGCGTTCTTTTTCGAGCAGCCGATCAACACGACACCAGCCAACAAATATGCAAAACCAGTCTTCATTTTTGGGATCCTCCTCCTAGTGAGGAGGCCGAGATTACACAGGCCGTCTGTTCGTGCAAGCCATGCGCACGAGCGGGGGTCGTGGTGTGCAAGCGGTGCACACCGCCATGGGATCGCGCGGGCAACGCGGCCCTGGCACACCGCGTGCACTCGCCAGACCCCGATATCCATGACTCGAATCGACCGAATCTTGTTTCCCACCGACTTTTCGAACGGCTCCGACATGGCCGCGGACCACGCCGCGAGCATTGCCGCCCGCTTCGAGAGCGCTGTCGACGTGATCCACGTCTGGTCGCCACCGCTCGAGCTCGACTCGATCATCGCCACGGTGGCGGCGAAGGAAACCGAGCACATGCGAGAAAAGCTCATGGCCGAGTTCATGAAAACTCGCGGCGGCCCGAAGCTCGTGGCCACGATTGCCCAGGTCGAGGCGCACGACGTCGAACCGGTGCGCGGGCGAATCGAAGCGGGACTTCCGTCCCGAGTGATCCTCGACCTCACCGCCAGTGGTGACTACGACCTCATCGTGATGGCGAGCCACGGGCGGAGCGGCTTGGCCGACGTGCTCATCGGCTCGTGTACGGAGCGAGTCGTGCGGCGCTCGACCGTTCCCGTACTGGTCGTTCCGATCCCGCATGAAGAGCGTCGTCCGCTACTGTGGAGCGGCGAAGACAACTTCGAATCGGGTTGGGTCACCACGACTCAGGCGCAGGCTTGAACAGAACGACTCACCCTCTCTTCCATCGTGATGAATCTTCAATCGTGATGAATCGGAAAAATATGCGCTATCTCACGACCCACTCGTTTGCCTCCACGCTCGGGGCCCTCGTGGTTTTCGGCTGCGCTGCCCCTGCCTGCCCCAACTCCGCCGGAAGCGCCACGGGATTGTCTGGATCGGCCAAGCTCGGGCAAGAGCAAGAGCAAGAGCCTCTCGCTCACGGGAAGCTGACGTCGAAGGTTCCGACGAGAAACGCTTCGTTGTCATCGCAGGCGTCTTTTGGTGCGGAGCTCGTCAAGACCAGCTGACCGTTCTTGAAGTCCGCGTTGGCCGACTCCTTCGTTCCGTCCTCGTCCAGGCAGGCCAAAAGCGTCGGGCGGGTGCAGCTGGCGCCCGCGGAGCCCACGCCGCAGAGCCGGAGCCACCGGAGCTCGAGTTTCGTGGCCGGCTTCGCCGTCCGCAGGGACACCGTGTACTCGACCGCGGCTGCGTCACTGCCCCGGAGCTTCACCCACCGGAGCGCGGTGTCCGAGGTAGAAAGCTGCCGCTCGGCGTCGAGGCGGCCTGCGCAGAGTCGCTCCCCGACCCACCAACCAGCATCGTTTCGCAGCGAAATGAAGCAATGTTCGGTCGGCTCGCAGGAATCCCCCGTCTTCAGTCGAAACAGTCTCACCTCGAAGGCGCCATCTTTTGCCGACAACGTCTTGGCAGCCACGCTCGGCTTGCCAGTCGGCGCCGTACACCCCTCGTCCACGTCGGGATCGCGCCCCGCGATGAACACGTCGATGCTTTCGAACGGTCCTTCGAGCTTCTGCGGTTGAAGGGGGCTCACCGCATCGTCGATGGCGAGGCCGTCGAACCCCACCAGAGGATCGCCGTCCGACGTATCCTCCTCCGGATCCTCGCTGGCCGGCGACGTCGCCGCTTCTGCGGAAGGCGGGCTGGCAGGGGCGGCGGTCCCCTCAGAAACGGGCGCCTCCGGGGCGACCGGACCGCTAGCTGTAGGGGGGGCCGCACACCCGAAAGCGGCCGCGAATGCAGGTGTGGCCAGCTTCCACGCGAGCTGTTTTTGGACGCATCCGTACATGGTCAGGAGTATCCGACGACACGTCACGCGCTGACCAGCTTCGGGGCGACATTTTTGCCACGCGTGGCAACTTGCCACGCCACGGCTGGGGCGATTTGGCGCCGTTCTGCTGCTGGTTCGACGAAACGACTCGGGCACGACGAATGCAAAAGAGGTGGGGATGAACCATTCCCACACGCCCTCCCCCCGAACCATCACGAGACGAGCGACGCTCGGCCTCGTCTCGGCGGGCGCCGCTCTCGCGACGTTGATCGCCGCCACCCCGACAGCACACGCACAAACGGCCGGGAAGAAGCAACTCGCCGGGGCACACGCCCCCTGCGTGCTCCGCGGCATCGCGACGATGACCGCCGGCACGCCGATCTACAGCGCGAGGAAAGACGGCAAATCCGTCGCTCGTTTCACCGGCGCGAAGAGCGCTGTTGCGGCGTTCAGTTTCCCCAAAGACGCCGACGCGCGAGCAAGCGTTCGCACCGGTCGCGGCAAGGGAAGCTTCCGCATCGCCGGCTACATCGACGTGGACGCGCTCCCGGTCTTCGTCGACGAAGCGACTACAGTCGTGTCCCGCCACGTTTGGATCAACCAAGATCGCCGCGTGCGAGTTCTCGGCCGCGGCGGCCTCGGGTTGCGGATCCAGAAGCGCACGACCGCGCCGATCGACCAGACCTTCACCACGACAGCTCCTTGCGATGCTTTGGCGCTGAGTGGCAAACCGAGCAAGCTACCCCACGTCGTCCCCAACGCCCTCGGCTACGTGGCCAAAGGGAAACAGGTGGACGTTTTTGCTCGAGCCGGAGCGGGCCAGAAACCCGTCATCCAATTGAAGCGCGGGGGCCTGGGCATCCTCTTTTGGAGCCAAGAGAAGCGCACCGACTTCGTGAAGGTCCAGCACGTGAGCGACGTCATCGTCGAAGGGTGGGTGCGACGAACGGATCTGCAAGCATTGCCCCGCGGCGAGATCTTCGACCAGACCGGCCTGAGCAAGGCGCGAACCGAACCTAGAACCCGCATCGTCGAAAAGCCGGGCCTGCCGTCGGTCATGGTCAAAAAGGAGGTACCGCTCCGCAACGCGCCGAGCACTCGCTCGCCGGTGATCGGGCGCATCGAGGTGAACACCAAGACGGTCGTCGTGTCGAAGGTGAAGGGCTGGACTCGCGTTCTGCCCGCAGACACGCACGTCGCCCCACCGATCGGCAAGGGTTTCTGGGTATCCACCAAGAAGCTCGCCCGTGCCACCGGCCGGACCACCCAATGATCTCGAACCCGAAAGGACATTTTTAGAAATGCAGACTCCCCGCCGGAGCGTTCACATGGCGGCGCTCGCCGAAATGGTCAGGTTTCGCATGTTGAAGAGCGACCTCGGAGACTACGAAGCTGGCCGAGAAGCCATCTCGAAGCTCTTGGCCGAGCGCTTCGAGTGCAGCCCCGAAGAAGCCGTGAAGCTCGTCGATCAACTCGAAGCCGGTGGCTACGTTTCCTACGCGGACGAGAGTTGGCACGTGGACGTCGCACCGACGCCGCGCCAGTTCGCTACTGACGGATCGCGGCCGCGACGAGCTCACCAGACTTGAATTCCGACATCCACCGACCAGGTGGAGCCGGGACCGTATTGACCAGTCGTGAAGATGCTCCGCGGAAAGTAGAGCTCGAGCAGGGCGCCTCCTTGAACGTTGGCGTCCTGTTGCTCTTCGTTGGCAACGATTCCTTCGACGTAGAGCCCAGTGATGGCGCGACGCAAAAACGGGGGGATGAGCGAGTCGAGCTCGAACCCGGCGCGCACTCGCCCTGCGCCCGCCTTTTCTCCGGGTTCGACCATCAGGATCGGTGCGGCGGCGCCGAGCTCGCGGCGCGCGGTCGTGGCGAGTAGTCCGGCGGTGAGCCCGCCCACGAACTGCTGAGCTTGACCCTCGGCCTCCTCGGGCCGCTCGTTGGATTGTTGCGAGCCGTAGATGGCGAGGAACGCCTCGCCAGCCGTCGTCGATTGGGAATTGACCAGGAACTCGAGCTCGGGCTTCGAACCTCGGCCGGAGATGCGCACGGTGACGTCGTCGCCGGTTCGTCGGTTGTCGTGCTTGGCGACGATGTCCAGCACCGGATCCGGCGTGTCCGAGCCGATGAACCGAAGCTCGCTGGATCGATCGATGTCGAACACCTTGCCCATCAGCTGCAGATAACCGCGTTCGAGGTCGACTTTGCCGGTCACACGGGCGGCGTCCCGGTCGATCTCGGCTACGAGCTTCGTCCGGAGCTTGACCGCGAAGTCGGAGCGCTTCACCCAGAACGATTCGCTCGCGTCGACTACGAGGCGCGTGGTGGTCGGTGCGGCGGACTCCGGGCTTTCCTTATTCTGGCCCGCCGCCTTGGCCTTCGCGGGCTCGTTTTTCGCTCGAGCGCCGGGAAGAGCTGACTCGCCGTCTACGACGATGTCGGGATGGTCCTTCAAGGAGAGTCCTCGCCGTAGGTCGCCGCCTTCGAGCCAGGTGTCCACGTTCGTCAAGTCGAGGTGCACGACGGTTTCGGTCGGCGTCGAGCGCGCGCGCACAGCGGCGTCGAGCTTCAGAGTCGCCACGACCTGCCCTTGTTGTCGGACGGGGAAATCCCTCGCGCTCAGGTCGAGCTTCGCCTCGACGTTAGGTAGATCGCTCAAACCGACCTCGCCATCGAGGCGAAGCGTCCCGTCTCGGTCCTTCGCGCTGATGTTTTCGAGGTGGACCTTCTGATCCTGCAAGCGAATGCGTCCGGCAACACGACGAACTGGCTGGGCGAACTCGGTCGCGGTGAACGCCACGTCGTTCAGATCGACGTGGCCCGACGGCTTCGGCTCGGCGACGGTGCCACGGAGCCGAAGGGCGCCGCTCACCGAGCCAGACGCGTAGGAAATACTGCCCTTGGGATCGAGAAACGGCGCGATGTGGAGACGGTCGAGCTCGACGTCGGCGAAAACCCGAGTGCGCGGTGGCACGATGGGCTCGCCTTCTTTGACTTGGATCGGAAGCCGCGCGTGGATCCGAGACGTTCGGTCGCGCGACACGACCGATCCGTCCACCTTGGCCACGGTGTTGGTGGCGGATAGATCGAGCTCGACATCGACGCGCTCCGACGAGCCGAAGCTGAGCGACGCAGCACGTATCTTGCCCTCGGCGCGCCTCGAGCCACCGAGAAGATCGGTACCCGCCAACTTGGCGGTCAGGGTGCCTCGGAGCTGTTGACAGAGAAACGGCAACGACGAAAGTCGCAGCACGCGAGTCTCGAGCTCCGCGTCGAGAGCGCGAAGCTCCGGGGCTTCGCCCCGCAGCCAAGGGGCAAGCTTCGCGACGGCGTCCGCCTTGCCGCTCAGGAGCTCTTGCTTTGGGCCGCGGCCCGCCAGCGTCGCGTGGAGCTTCCCTCCCCTGAGCTTCGCGCGGGCATCGATTTTGAAGCCTTCGCTCCGGCAATCGCCGAGCGGTCCGTAGGCTCCGCTTTGTCGAAGCGCGATCCGCAAGGCTCCCTCGGGCTCCGCGCTTGGCTCGTGGGTCACGTTCGCCGACACCGCTACACGGGCCGGAGGCATCGAGCCCAGATCTGCCGGGAGCGGCAACTTGGCGACCTCCCGTTCCGCCGCCGCGACGTCGACGGACCACTTGGCCTGGTCCGCCGCCGTCGGAAGCCGGGCGAGGAGCGCGTCGAAGTCGAGATCCGTCGGCGCGTCGGCAAAGCTGCCTGATGCCGTCATGGTCACCCAACCACCCAACTCGTCGCGCAGACTGGCGGATGTCTCGAGCTTGCCGCGCGTGTACTCGCCGCCGACGTCGAGCACGAGCTCGGAACGACCGAAAGCCAACAGCTCCGACGTCGAGCTGAGCTTCAGCGAAGGCGAGCTGAGCGGCCCTTGGAGCTTGGCTTTGCCCGCGACGGCACCCGACACCGGCAGCGATTCCACGCCGATCCACTCGCGCAGGAAATCGCTGTGAAGCCGGGTGAGCACGAGATCGATCGTGAACGGGCTCTCCGCCAACGATTGGGTGAGGTTCGGGCCGGGGGTGAAGTCACTCGAAGCGATGACCCCGACGTCGAGCGCGGATTTACCGTCGATTGCCTTCGGCGACGTGGCGTCGAGACGGACGCGCAGCTCGCCCACCTGCGCGTCGAGGTCGACTTGGCCCTCCGCATCGACGCCCGGGCGTTTTCCGAGGCCAATATCCCGCCCCCGAAAGCTCAAGCTCGCTATCGGGCGAGCCCCAGATCCGCGTAGACGCCCATCCAAGGTGAGCACGCCGCGCACGGGCGGTTCGAGCTCGAGCAGCCGGGAGATCTTCAGGAGATCCACCCGCTCCGAGCGAAACTCGAAGCTCAGGGCGTCGGGCGCGAGCCGGCCCTCGGCGAACACTTCTTGCTCGGCGACGCGCACCTTCACCCCTTCGGTGACGACGCGGCCTCGGCGGTCGATGCGCGTCGGCTCGAGCACGAGTGACACCGGCGCACCCGCCGCAGAGCCGCTGCCGGTCGCTCGCACGACCACGAACTCGTCCGAGACCGCCACCTTCGCGGCGAGTCGGCCTCGTCCGCGGTTCGAGTCCGCGCGCACGAGAACGTCGTAGCTCTGTGGCCCCCCGGCGATGCGGACGGTTCCTCGGCGGAGGCGAGTTTCACCGACATTCAGGCCACGAGCCTCGGCGCGCACCGCGCCCATGAGCCGGGGCCAGTCGCCTTCGACGTGAACGGTCGCATCGATGGCGTCGACCGAAACGTCACCGACGGCGACCGCCCGAGCGCTGAGCTGCCCGTCGACCTCGATGCGCTCGAATCGGCGAGTCTCGATTTCGAGCCGCGCGTCCAGCCTCCCCCTGCCCTTCGGGACTTCTGCGCCGGTGATTTTCTGGATCTTGCGGAGCAGAGCCGCATCGAGCTTGGCATCCAGCTTCACCCGGCCCGAACCGTCGAACGTGACGTCGCCGCTCAGATCGAGGCGACTTCTCGCATCGCGAGCTCGAACGAGCAACGCGTCGATCCCGTTTTCTCCGAGGGTGCCCTCGATCTCGACGAGGGGCAGCGGCGTGCCGTCGATCGTGGCGTCGTCGAGTCGGGCGACGACCCCGATCGACGTGAGATCGGCGAAGCGGGCCTCGCCGGTCACGGTTGCGCCCACCACGTACTTCGGCGCCGCGCGATGAACCCGTGCCAGCGCGAGATCCTCGGCGTGAGCCCGCCATGTGGCGTGTTCGAGATCTTGCAGTCGCACCTGCATCTTCACCGGGCCGCCGGGCGTTTCGAAATCGAAAGTAACATCCAGATCGTCAGGCGTGCCGCTGGCTGAAACTCGGGCGGTGATGGGACCCACGAACGCGTCGGCCATCGCGTCGTCACGAAGCACTCGCGCGAGACCCTCGGCTCGCAGCCCTTCGACGCGCAAGTCGAGCGCCGCCGGCTCGGCACGCCACCCCTCTTGCCAGGGCAGGACGGCCGAAGCCGTGGAGACTACGCGAGCCTCGCCGGCGAGCAGCGTGAGCTCGATCCGTGATGGCGACTTGCCCGGAGCCATGAGCGCAGCGACGTCGAGCTCAGCCAGGATGGTGTCCTCTCGAACGACCTCGAGGGCGAACTCGTCCAGGCGGGCGCTCGGCTCGCCGTCGAGCTCGAAGCTGCCGCGCGCCCGGCCGACCTTGGCCACGAGCTCCCCGAGGGGCGTCGGCGGAAGGAGAACCTCGATGGCATCGAGCTCGATCACCGAGACGCGCACGTACGGCGTGGGCGCCTCGGCGGCGGAGACTTCCTCCGGAGCGTCGGGGTCGACGAACGCGGAAAGCAAACCCTCCCGGCTGGCGTCGACTTTTCGAAGGTCCACGGAGCCGCCCGCGAGCACCAACCTGTGCCCGACGAAGCGACCCGACAAGAGCGCGCGAGCGTTCAGCTCGAGACGGACGCGACGCACCTCGAGGACTTTTTCACCAGTGGGATCACGCGCTTCGACGCCGCCGAGCTCGACCGCCCAGGGCTGTATCTCCACGAGTCTCTGCGCCGAAAGGGTCCCGGGGATTTGCGCGTTGATTTGCTCGAGCGCCGTTTCGAGAATCCAGCTTCGTCCCGTGTTGGTGAAGAGACCGAACGCGATGAGGAGCACCACGAACGCCGCGAAACCGGCGGCGATTTTTCCGGCGCGAGCGAGGTAGATCCGGCCGCGCGATCGACGGGTCAAAACGACTCGCCGATCGTCAAGTGGAGCGCACCCGGCGCTTCGGTGAATGGAAAGGTCGAAGCATCGGGGTCGATACCGTCGGATCCGTCGGCACGTTGCCAAGCGGGAATACGAAATCCAGCATCCAGGCGGATGGCGCCGACGATGGTGTAGTACCAGAACCCAAATCCGACGCTCGTATTGAGGTGATTGAATCGAAAGCGGCGGGCGTCGTTGACGTCGCCGGCGTCGAGGAAACCGACCATGGCGAGACTCGACCCGAACGGCACCCGGAGCTCGAGCGTGGAGAGCCAACGCCGCACCCCGCCCTGCGGACCAGCACCGAGCTCACCCGGGAAAAAACCGCGATTTCCGTTCGCCCCGCCGCCGCGGAGGCGATAGCTCGACGGACCCAACTGTTGGGAGAGGGCGTCGATGCGCGCGGACGCGTCCGTCACGAAAAACGCGGCCACAGCGAACCGAGAAGCGATCACCATGTCGAACGGCAATGGGATGTAGGCCCGGGCCTCCGGCCCGACGCGAAAGGCCGTGAAGTCCGACGCCTGCCAGCGCCCGCCCTGGGTGGCGTTGACCGCGAAGTACGCACCCTTGGACGCCCGCACCCGGTCGTCACGCAGATCGAGGCGTACGTCCTGTTCGACGAACGCGTAGCGGTACGAAACCGGCAACGGACTTCCGTCCGACGTCGAATTCCTCGCGGTGGGAACGACGAAGAGATCTTGTTGCAAAGCCAGCGTGGCGACGACTCGCCGCCGCCAGAAACCGCGACGCGCGCCCACACGGAACAGCACGTCCGAACGCCGAAATCCGAGAAATGCGTCGGGACCGAAGTCCCACTGGGTGCTGGTGAAGTTGTTCGTGCGCGGCTCGACGAGCGCTGGCAAGTGAAGGTTCGCGCTGAGCACGTTGCCGAACTGGGGCGGCGACGCACTCGGGAACTGGCGATTGAAAATCATGCGAGGGCGTTCTTCGACGCGCAGCCTCGCGAGCGAGCCGGCGAGATGGCGCCGCTCGTAGGTCCCGAACAAATGGAGATCCCACTGAGGAATGCTCTCGAGCTCGCCGGTATCGGTGCGCCGACTCGCGCCGCTGAGCACTCCGAGACCGACGCGTAGCTGCTGGGGCGCGAGCGGCGTCACCTTGACGACGACGTCCACCTCGTGAGACGCCTCGTCGAGCTTCTCGACTACTTCTACCGCCGAGAATGCCCCGAGGGCGAACACCTCCGCCTGGATCTCTCGAAGCACCTCGGGGTCGAAATCACGGCCCGTCGGTAGCGCCGCGGCGCGCGCGATCTTCTCGAGCGGCAGGCCGTCGGCACCCTCGACCGTGAGCCGGCCGAAGCGGTACGTCGGGCCTGGAGTCACACGATACTCGACCGTGGCCGTGCGGGCCGTCGTATCGATCTCCACGACTCCGTCGACCTTCGCGGCGGCGTATCCAGCGTCCCGGAGAGCGTCCTCGATGCGGCGCTTCCCGCGGTCGTACTCCGCCTCGTCGAAGCGACGCTTCGACTCGAGAACCGTGCTCCGTGCGGCGGATCTTCTAACCGGTTCGGGCAGCGCGTCGAGCCCCAACATCTCGACACGAGTGACCAAAACTGGCAGGCCCTCTTCGACGGTGACGACTATCGCTACTTTGCACTTTTCCGTTTCGGGATCGCAGTCACCGACGGCACCCGGCTCGGCCGCCTCCGCGGGGTCGAGCTCTACCTTCGAGATCTTCGCGTCGTAAAACCCCCGTGCGCGGTACCACCTGAGCACGCGCTCGAGATCCTGGTCGAACACGGCTTGGTTGAACGCCGGCCATTCCGTCCAGGGCCACCGCCAGAGTCGAATTTCCGGAGAGGAGCGATCAAATGGGGGCTCGCCACACTCGGGGGAAGAAACGCCTAACCGAACAGACGCTCGCGCTCGCTCTCTCGTGACGAGGCACGTCGACAGCGACTCCTCATCCATCTCTTCTGCTCCACGGATCTCGAGCGACTGAACGCCGTAGCGACCCGGCTCCGTGGAGGCGCAGGACACGACGACAACCGCAAGAGCGAGGACGAAACACGTCGCCAAGCGCCCGGCCTCCCGAGCTTGCCCGCCCGCGTCGAGGCCGAGGTCGCGCATTCGTCACCGTGTCATGCGGGGGAAGAGTGGGTGGTGTCCACCAGTCTGCGTGGGCTCGGTAGGATCGCTGGCCGCGAGCCCCGCGACACTCACGCAAGCTACAGGGAAAAATTTCGTCATCGGCTTCGAAATTGTCTCGTTTCGTGCGTTGTTGGTGCCCAAGACAACGCAAAGCCCGTGCCGAAGCTCGAGCCCGAAGAGAGACTCGATGTCCCGCGTGCGGCCGAGGCGATCTGCATCAGTGGTGCAAAATGCCACGCTCGTGTCGTCTGCTAGCGACGCTTGAAACAGCGAAAATCTCAGCGGTGAAGGCTGCCCGAGGTTCTGGCACGGATGCTGCTCTTACGGGTGGCGAATCCACAACAGAAAGGAACACCCATGAACTGGGATCAAATCGAAGGCGGCTGGAAGGAATTTCGAGGCAAGTTGAAGTCGGACTTCGGCAAACTCACGGACGACGACTTTCAGCGACTGAGTGGCAAGCGCGACGAGATCGTCGGCGCCGTGCAACGTCGCTACGGCATCGAGAAGGACGACGCGAAAAACCGTGTCGAGAAGTGGGCCGACTCCCTCAAAGACGCGATCAAGGGGTCGTGATGCCAGCGGCAAAGCGGCGGGCACCTTCGAAACGGGAGGTGCCCGTCAGCGTGCCGCGAAAGGTGCCCGACCGCGAGGCCCCTGGCAGACGGGACACGCCGCTCGGCGATCCTTCTCCCGATCGCAAGCGCCCGCCGGCGAGAGCGCCCAGAAAGAAAAGGCTATCCGGCCGGAGTCGACGAACCGACGGCACTCTTCAGTCGACCAATCGACACCGGTTTGAGCAAGAACTCGTCCGCGCCGATCTTTTTCGCCGCCTCGGCCACGTCGACTGCACCCGACAGCACTACAATCCTCGCATCGGGTGACACACCGCGAAGGTGCTCGGCCAAGCTCAGCCCGCTACCATCCGGCAAGTGCGCGTCGACGACGAGCACGTTCACCCCGAGCGCCGCGGCGAAGCCGTCGGCGAGGGTGCCAGCTTCCACGACATCGAACCCACCGGTGCCAGCGACGCCGTGTTGCCCGAGGGCCATGGCCACGAGGGCACGAGTGTCTTGGTCGTCGTCGACGATGAGTAGGCGTCCCATGCGCCGAGAAGTAGTAAGTCCCGAGGTGACCGCACGCAACCCCACTTCGGCTACCGCACGCAACCTCACTTCGGCTCGAGCGCCGCTCACGCGAGGTCGATCCGTTGAGTTGCCTGAACGAAGAGCACGTTGCCTAGACCCGGATGACTGCGTAAAGCGCTCGGTTCGGCGTCCTCGAGCGCACCCGGCGACATCGCCAGGATGACGAGATCGGCGGACGCCGACTTGGCTTCGACGCGGGCCTCGAGGGCGCCCTCTTCGACCCCGATGAAGCGGATGTTCTGCCGGCGTACGGGCATGCGCCCCTCCGTGAGCTCGTCGACGATTTCGGCGTTCGCTTCGGGAGTCGAATCGGGGCGCACGGTCACGAAGAGCACGACATCAGCGTGACGCCAGTCTCTGTGTCCGACGAGAATGAAAGCGATCAGCATCATGAGAGCCACGTTCGGGCCCGCGTGATCCGTCACCCACACGTGAATGCTCTCCCGTTCGGCGAAACCACGGTCGGTGTGCCGGAGGACGAGCACGCTCTTGCCGGTCACCATCGCGAACTCCACTTCGGAGAGCGTGGCCACGATGGTGGCATCATCCGCGTCGCGAGCGAAGTCGAAGAGCACGGTGTTCGTATCCGTCCCGGTGACCCCGGGGACCTGCATCGCCTGCGCCATCGCGGTGCGACGTGACGGGCTGACCATGGTCTCGACGAAAACTCCAGGCGACTCCTGCCCGCAAAGCTCGACGAGCCGCGGGCGGATCTTGGCGCTCTGCTGATGGGTTTCGGCGTCCAGCCGGCCCTCGATGTAGTGCAGGTACGTTCCGAAACCGTGTCTCGAGCACAGCCAACCCATCAACCGAATCGGATCGTGGCTGCCGGTGAACGTGTCTGGGCGCAACGTGACGATGCTAGGGCGCCAATCCGACGGCTCGCGGTTCTGCGCTTGGCCGCGCTGCAGTTGAATGTGAAGTCGTCGAGTGAGCTGGGCCATCACCGCGCGGAACAGCGAAATCAGGTTCTGATCGGTATCCCCGCCCGGCGTGAAACGAGTGAGCCAGTAGAACGCCCCCATCGCGCAGAGCGACGCGATGGCGTACACGGGGTCCATCTGAAACATCAGGAACAGACACATGCCGGCGCCGATGGCGCTCAGCCACCACTTCGTGCGGAACGTCGGGCGATAGCTCGGGTTGCCACCGAAGTGCTCGAGGAAACTGATGGTGCACAGGGCCCCATAGGTCACCATGAAAAACATCGAGATGATCCGAGCCACGAAATCGACGTCGCCGAGGCCGACGACTGCGATGACCACGACCGCCGTGGCGACTGTCGCGACCCGCGGCTCGTCTTCCTCGCCGACGCCGGTGCCAAGCGCGCGATTCGCCGCACCGGGATAAAAGAGCCTATCGCGGGCCAGCGCTTGCAGGGTTCGCGGAGCGACGAGCAGCGAGCCGATGGCCGAAGAGAGCGTGGCGCACGCCAGGCCAATCGGAATGATGGGGCCCCAGACGGCGATGCGGCTCATCACGAGTTGGTCGTTGGCGAGCACCTCCACCGGTGCCGAGGTGGCGAACTTCCACACGAGGGCGAGGTAGACGAGCATGCCGATGACCGTCGCCGCGATCGTGCCGAGTGGAATCGACACTCGCGGCTTGGCGAGGTCTCCGGAGAGACCCACTCCCTGAGTCATCCCGGTGAACGCTGGAAACACGATCGCGAAAGTCAGAAAAAATCCATCCGGGCTCTGCACACGCGCGAACCAGTCGAGCTCCCCATCGGCTCTCTCCATGGGTGACCCGGCAAAGAAGAGCACCACGGACAGAGCGAGGATGGCAAAAACGACGTACAAGGCGCGCACGCCCATTGCCGCCCCCTTGGTGAGCATCAACGCCACGAGCCCGACCGCCAGGGGCACCGAAACCATGCGCGCGTCGAAAGCGACACCCGTCGCCGCCAACAAGTAGGGGGCAAGCGGTCGCACCGCTTCCGCAAACGCGATGCAGTAGAACGCGACGCTGATCGCCTGAGAAAGATAGAGCGCGACTCCGATCGCTCCGCCGATGCGGAGGCCAAAGGAGCGCGAGATGATGAAGTACTCGCCGCCGCCCTCGACGCGGCGATTGGTCGCTATCTCGCTCAGCGCCAGCGCGGTCGGGATGGTCACGAGGTGTCCGATGACGATGATCGCCACGGCACCGAGGGGTCCGGCGTGACCGACGGCGTAACCGAAACGCAAGAACATGACCGCGCCGAGGATGGTGCTGATACCGGCCAGAAAGACCGGCGCCGTTCCGAATCCGTGCCCTCGGGACGCAGCCGCGTCGCCCTCCTCGGGTGTTTCGGAATGTTCGCCCATGGTGCCTAGCGGTCAGAGCGAATACGCAACGAGTCAGGCAACTTGGGGTCCGCCGACGCGACCTCTTCGACGGCCCTGCGAAAGGAAATGATGTCGAAAGGCTTTTCGAGCACTCGGGTGGCTCCGGCCGTGATGGCGGCACGCCGGAGCGGCTCGTAGCCAGCCAATGCGGAAATGACGATGGCTGGCGTGCGCACCGTCGAATGGTGGATCGCCCTGAGCGCCGAGACGCCATCCATGCCCGGCATGTCGATGTCGGTGACGATGATCGCCGGTCGCGTCTTACCTTGCATCGCTTGGCGAAATCGGACCAGGAGGTCACGCCCGTTGCGCGCCTCCAGGACCTCGAACGCCGCAGCCCGCAAGACCGCGGCGAGCATGCTCCGAAGGTCATCGTCGTCTTCAGCCAGCAACGCCAAACGCTGCCGAGGATCAGCGCAGCTTTCGAACGGCGTTGGGGTCAGAGTCACGAAGCTCTCGGGTCGGTTCGGGGTCAACGGGTCGCGCCCTGGATTTGCAAGTGCCATGCCCGAAATCGACGCGCCGGGTTTGCCCCGCGAATCGGGCGATCGGGGTGAGGCGTTCTTGCGTGAGCGGTGCAAAATGCCCCAAATCGCCTCGAGCGGAGGGCGTTGTCGCTCTCGAGCGCACCGCACTCGCTCCCCACTCCACGACCAGTTGAATCGTGTTGACCGCAGCGTCGACGACCGCGTCGAGGGTCTCGCCCTGAGTCAGCGCCCAGCCGGCTAGCGGGTGAGTGGCCAGAACATGTCGAAGGTGGCCCCGCCCGCGCTCGGCGCCGCGCTCAACCAACCGCCATTCTCCCGAACGAGTCCACTCGCCACAGCCAACGAGAGCGCCGCGGAGCGGGAAGCGAACGGCTCGTGCAGCCAGGGCTCGCGGAGCTCCGCGTGCGTCTTGGCTTCGAGACCGACGCCGCGCCAAACGATCTCGACGTGGGCAAAACGACCTGGCTGCGCCAACCCGGCAGCGGTGGGGGGCGGCGAGCATTGCTCTTCAGTGAGCGCGACGCCGACCACTTCGCGACACATGTCGATGCCCCCGAGCACCAGACAGCGCACGGCTTGCGCAAACGACGCCTTCACGATTTCGGCAGGGACTGGGGGCGGGTCGCCGAGACGGATTTCGACGGACGCCGCGTCTGCGGTGGGTTCGATGTCCCGGACGACGCCGAGCAGCACGTCCCCGAGCTCGCTCGGCTCGGCAGTCGGCACCTGCTCGCGCGCGTACCCGACGAGCGATTGGACCGTTCGAGCCAGCTCGTCGCACTTGCGGCGGATGATGTCGGTCTGCTGCCGCAACTCTTCCGGGCTCGCCGCGTCGTTCGCCATCGTAGCGCGGCCGCTGATTACCTGTATTGGCGTGCCCACGGCGTGAGCAAAACTCGACGCCACAATCCTGAGCATAGTCGACCGCTCGAGGTGCAAGACCTCGGAAAGATCTTGCGCGGTCTGTCGCTCTCCGTCCTTGGGGTGCGTCATGAGTCGCCTGGGTACCGACCGTGGCATCTTGCCACGCCGTGACAAAACGCCTCGGTATCCGAGTTGTCTCGGATCGATGAAAACGGCGCTCCTTTCCTCAGGCGATCGATCAAGGCCGAGCCTCCCTTCTTTCAGGGTCCTGACGAAGCACGAGACGTGCCGGTCGAGAACATCCGTGATGCGACCGGTCTGGATGCGGGCGATCCCATTTCCCCCGCAAGTCGTCTACCATCGCAAGCAGAAGACCGCGAACACGCGCCGCCTCGCGAGGTGAGTCAACACACGTATGAAAAGCTCCATCCTCGTCGTCGACGACGACCCAAGCATCCTCGATCTCGTCGAGGCACGTCTGAAGAAGCGCGAGCATGCGGTGACGACCGAATCGACGGTGGACGCGGCGCTCGAATGCCTACGGAGGCAAGACTTCGACTTGGTCATTACCGATCTACAAATCGGTACCGATAGCGGTCTCGCCATCAGCGAATGGGTATCGACGAATCGACCGGGCACGCCCGTCATCGTGATCACGGCGTTCGGAAGCATGGAAACGGCCGTCGGCGCGATTCGCGCCGGGGCCGACGACTTCGTCACCAAACCGGTCGATCTCGAGCTACTCGACCACATCGTCGAGCGCGCGATTCAAAGGCGCCGTCTGACGGCGGAGGTCGAGCGGCTGCGCGCCACCGTGGCCCGAGCGGGAATGCCCGCCGGCATCATCGGTAAGAGCTCGGCCATGAAAAAGCTCGCCGATCTCATCGACCGAATCGGCGACAGCGACGCCTCCGTGCTGATCACCGGCCAGAGCGGCACCGGAAAGGAGCTGGTGGCGCGCGCACTTCACGACCGCTCGACGAGAAAGGACGGCGCGTTCGTTCCGGTCAACTGCGCCGCCCTCCCGGAGAACCTCCTCGAGAGCGAGCTCTTCGGCCATGTGAAAGGCGCGTTCACCGACGCGCGCACCGCGAAGGATGGGCTCTTCCGCCGCGCGGGCGGCGGCACTCTGTTCCTCGACGAGATTGCCGAGACCGCCCCGGAGATGCAGGTGAAGCTGCTCCGCGCCCTTCAGGAGCGAAAGGTGCGCCCGGTAGGCGGTACCGAGGAGATTGCTTTCGATACCCGTATCGTCGCGGCGACGAATCGTGACATCGAATCCGACGTGGAAGAGGGGCGCTTCCGAGAAGATCTCTACTACCGAATCAACGTGGTCCGTCTGAGGGTGCCGCCGCTCCGAGCGCGCGGGAACGACGTCTTGCTACTCGCGCAACACTTCATCGATCGAATCGCCGCGCGGAGCGGGAAGAATGTCCGCGGCATCGCGGCGCCGGCAGCGCAAATGCTCGTGAACTACGACTGGCCGGGCAACGTGCGTGAGCTCGAGAACACCATCGAGCGCGGCATGGCGCTCGCGCGGTTCGAAGAGATCACGGCCGACGATCTACCCGAGAAGATTCGTGACCATCAGAGCACGCACGTCGTGGTCGCGGGAGCCAATCCTGACGAGCTACTCCCGCTCGAAGAGGTGGAGCAGCGCTACATCATGCGAGTGCTCGCCGCGGTCGACGGAAACAAAACCGAGGCTGCGAGGATCCTCGACGTCGATAGACGAACTTTGTACCGCAAGCTCGAGCGCTACGAGCGCTACGAGCGGCAAGAGTCCAACGACTAATCAGGCGCCCGGGGGGGGGTCGCCACGTGGCGTTTTGTCTCGGTGTGGCGAAGCGCCAGTAGCGCCATGTGACAAATTGCCCCGGCGGCAAGCGCCTCGAAGAGCGGTTCTCCTGCGGCACGGCGCGTGCATCGGGTGGATGCATGGACTATCAAGACCTCACGTCCAAGCTCGTCGGCAAGCTGGATACCTGGGTAGAGCACTTCGTCACGTTGCTCCCCAACATCGTGGTTGCGGTCATCGTCATCGCGCTCTTCGTGCTCGGCGCGCGGGGAATCAGCAGCCTGTTTGGCAAAGGCCTCTCTCGTGTGTCGGACAACAAACCGATCGTGCAGGTGCTTTCCAAGACGCTGCGCGTCGCGATCGTCGTCGCTGGCCTCTTTGTCGCCCTCGGCGTTCTCAACCTCGACAAGACGGTCACCTCGCTTCTCGCGGGCGTCGGCGTCATCGGACTCGCTCTGGGCTTCGCGTTCCAAGACATCGCTGCGAACTTCATGTCGGGAATCATCATGGCGATTCGGCGCCCTTTCGGCGTCGGCGACCTCATTCGTACGAACGATTTTTTCGGCACGATCGAGAGAATCGACCTTCGCGCGACGGCACTCCGGCGTTTGACCGGCGAGCTCGTCATCATCCCGAACAAGCAGGTGCTGCAAAACCCGATCGAGAATTTTTTCGAGTGTCAGGGCCGCCGGGTCGACGTCGAAGTGGGCGTTTCCTACGGCGACGACCTCGAAAAAGCGCAGAAGACCATGTGCCAAGCTCTCGAAGGGGTAGACGCTCGCACCGACGAGCGACCAACCGAAGTGTTCTTCACCGGGTTCGGCGGAAGCTCGGTCGACATGGTGGGTCGCTTCTGGATCAACGAGGACTCGCAGGCCGAGTACCTCGCTGCGCGTTCGGACGCCGTCATGCGGGTCAAGAAGAGCTTCGATGAAGCGGGCATCACGATTCCGTTCCCGATTCGCACGCTCGACTTCGGCATCGTGGGCGGCAAGGGCCTCGAAGAGGTCCTTCCCCAGGCCGCGCAAAACGGCAGCACCAGCCGAAAGGCGACGGGGCTGAGCACGAGCAACTGACTTCGGAGAGGCGATGTCGCTGTCGAAACCAACGACTCCGGACTCCTCGCCGGAAGAAGTCTGGCCTCCCGCCAGAAAGGCCGCTCGACGGGTTCTCGACCCCATCGAGCGGTTTCTGCACGTCGAAGCGTCGAGCGGCATCGTGCTCGCCGCGGCAGCCGCCATCGCGCTCGTGTGGGCGAATTCCTCGTGGCACGCGTCCTACCAGGCGCTTTGGCACATGCCCGTGGGGCTGCGCTTGGGCGAAACGACCATCGAGCACGACCTTCACTTCTGGGTGAACGATGGCCTCATGGTCTTGTTCTTCTTCGTGGTCGGCCTCGAGATGCGCCGCGAGATGGTGCAGGGCGAGCTGAGCCGGTGGGATCGGGCGCTGTTGCCGTTTCTCGGGGCCCTCGGCGGGATGCTCGTGCCTGCGGTCGCCTTCTTGGTGCTCAACCGCGGTGAGGCTGGCCAAGACGGCTGGGGGATCCCGATGGCGACGGACATCGCGTTCGCCGTCGGCGCGCTCGCGCTGCTCGGCTCCCGGGTTCCCCCAGCGCTGAGGGTGCTGCTCCTCGCGGTTGCCGTCATCGACGACATCGGCGCGATTCTCGTCATCGCCATTTTTTACTCTTCCGGCGTTTCGGTCGATGGCCTCGTCATCATGGCAGGCGCGGTCGGCTCGGTGCTCGTCTTGCAGCGCGTCGGTGTCCGTCACCCGCTCGGCTACGTCCCGTCGGGGCTGCTTGCCTGGTACGGAGCTCTACATGCTGGTGTTCATCCAACACTGGCGGGTGTGCTCATGGGGCTCCTGACCCCGGCGCGAGCCTGGCTCGGCCAAGGCGGCTTCGTCGACAGTACCGAACGCGCGCTCGAACAGATCCGTGAGCCCGACGGCCCGGATGACGAGGAGGAGCTCCTCGAGCAGGTTCAGGAGCTCAATCAGGCGCAGCGCGAAGCCGTTTCGCCGGCGCTCCGGCTGCACTCGCTGTTGCACCCGTGGGTGGCGTTTCTGATCATGCCGATATTCGCGCTGGCAAACGCTGGCGTGCGCATCGACGGGTTGGATCTGTCTTCGAGTGGAGGCATGTCGCTCGCCGTGGGCATCGTCGTGGGCCTCATGGTCGGCAAACCGCTGGGTATCTTTGCTTTCACGGCGCTCGGCGTCCGTCTCGGTTGGTGCACCTTGCCGAGCGGTGTGACGAACCGTGGCGTCTTGACGGTCGGTTTCGTCGGCGGAATCGGGTTCACGATGTCGCTGTTCATCGGCGGGCTCGCCTTCCAAGACCCGGTCTTGCTCGGTGCGGCAAAAGCCGCCATCCTCTGCGGTTCCGCCGGCGCGCTCGTGTTGGGGCTGGCGATGGGGCTTGGGCTGTCGAAACAACCCGTCGAGGGCGCAGCGCTCACCGCGGCGGAGGCCGAACGCTCAACTGCCGCTTGAGAGCCCGCTCTTCGATCACGCGGCGGGAGCAGCTCAGAACGAAACTTCCAGATTGGCGTTGAGCACGCCGATCCACTGCTTGTAGGTGCCGCCGGCATCCGGTCCGCGCGACGGTTGGGCAAAGTCGGCGAGTCGGCTCTCTCCCACGGTGTTTCGTTCGAAATAGTGAATGTGGGTGTAGGAAAGCGCGAGGTGAAGACTGTCGATGATTCGGAGGCGTGTGCCGGCAGTCAACGACACGTCGTGGGCATCCAGAAGGGCCGGCTCGAGAGTGCCATCCGGCACGGCGTTCGAGTCGTAACCTACGCCGCCGAACAGCTCGACCGCCTCACTCGAGAAAAAGCTCACTCCCACTCGAACCGCAAACGAATCGTCCCACTCCCGAGGAAGGTTTTGGATGGCCTGGCTACCGGCGGCTGGCGAGCCATCGGGGGCAATGTCGCAGTTGGCGCCGCGGGGCGACAAACACATGCGCTCGAGGCGACTCCATCGCGTGTAGTCGCCGAACAGTCGGAGCTCGATTTTCTCCACCGGACGCACGCGGCCGCCAACTCGCACGATGTCCGGCATGCCGAGCTCGAAGTCGATGTCGGTCTCGGAAACGCTGCGAGCGAAGTTGTTCGTCAGGGTACCCTCGAGCGTCATCTCGCCGACGACGGTTGGCGCCGACTGGTATGAAGCTCCAAGCCAAAGCGTGTCTGGGATCGGCTCGAGCATGACGCCCACGCCAAAAGCCGGTTTCACCCCATCGACTTGAAACAACGAGCGCCCCTCGTTGCTCACGCTGTTTCCCCCGAGTGGTGTGCGAGCCCGCACCGTTTCGATCTCCGCTCGGACGAGGCTCACCGACGCCCCGATGCTGAGTCGCGCGACCGGAATGTAGTACGCCGCTCCGAGGGTTCCGTAGAGGAACCGAAGCGAACCTTCGATGTTGTACCAGCGCGCGACGCCGTCTTGTGCGCCAGGGAACGCCGCGTTGTCTTGGAAATCCGAATTGCCGTCCCAAACGCTGCTCCCCCCAAAGGGCACGTAAAACCCCGCACCGAGCGCCAGGTTGCCCAGGCGAATCGACGCGCCCGCCATCGGGGCCACCAGCACGTTGAAGAGGTTCGCCGCGCCGGTGTTCGCTCCGGTCGCGCCGGCGGGCTCGGGCGTGTCGGAGGCGGCTCCGGGCCGCTCGAAGCTCGCTTTACGCAGGGCCAAGCTCCCGTCGAGGAACAAGTGCACCCCCTCGCTGAAACCAAGCCCAGCGGGGTTGTAGTAGATGGCGGTCGGGTTGGTGGTCGTCGGGTGGCCGTGCTCACCACCGAACCGCGCGGTGGCGAACCCGGCAGCGCTCGCCGTACCGGCAAGGAGAATCACGGCCGCTCCAGCCGTGCATCCGAAGACGCGCGCTCGACGGGCGCTACGAATCATGACCGAACGCCTCACAGCGTTGCCGCCGGGTCCATGGCACAATTGATGACCGGCGACGGCAACTGGCCGCCGGGCGGAACTCGCTGAAGCGCGAAGGTCGAACCCTCGAGTGGAATCGCGAGCGGCCGTTCGAGCATGCCAGTCACGTCACCGCACGCGAATTCGACGAGGTTTTCGTCCGGCGGGCGCGACGAGCAAAACCGGCCGCCAAAGGCGATCGTGCCGAAGATTTCCGTTCCGGTGATCGGATTGGCGCGCCCGTCGATCGTAACCTCCTGAACGTTGGCACTGAACGTCCCGTCCGCGGCGACGGTGAGTGTTTCTGGCGGGAGCGCGGGACCGACCGGAGTCATCCGATCGGTGGCGCTTATGGCCTGCATCACGAAGGTAACGACGATGCCATCGTCGTTCGCCACCGCCGTCGTGGACATGACGAGTAGCACCGGAGTCTCGGGACTGATGACCGCCGAAATCGAAAACAACAGCTCGCCTTCGAGCTCGGTGGGATCGGGAAGCAAACAGCCGCCGGCGTCACCAGGCGACGCTCCGCTTCCGCCAGCACCGGTCGAGCCCGAGTCCACCGAGGATCTGGCCGTAAAGTCGTCGAAAGCCCCAGCGGGATCGGCACAACTGGAGAGGCCCATCGCCGCTACCGGCGTCAGGGCCACGACGATTTTTCGAGAGAAGATCAAAACGTGTCCTTCGTGTGTTCGCTTTCTGCATTGCAAGGTCCGTTCCGAAATCCACGCGAAAGAGCTCGAACGAAGACGAGGTGAAATCCGGCGACGCGCAGGGGGCCGAGACCCCCGTCAGGTCAGAGCCGACGCGACGAAGCATCGGTTGCCGTCGTCGATCGACGACGGCTCGCGGTCAGCTGGCGTTCGCCTCGTGCGATTTGAAGCTTCGCTTCGGCCTTCTACCGTAGCTATCGCTAGCCAGAGGCGGTGGCCAACGCCCGACGGGCTACTTGCATTGCATCACGCGGTTATCGAGAACGTTCTGCTCACAAAGCAGCGTCCCACGCTTGCAGCGTCCCCACGGGGCGGCCACCCCACAAGCAGGAGCGTTGGCGAAGTAGCCTTGCTGTGCCTCGTCGCAGTTGACGAGCCCGAGAGTGCAGTCGACTCGCCGGTCGAGGGCTGGGTCGGGATCACTCGTGCCGTTGCAGTCGTAGTCGAACTGGCGCCGTAGCGACGGCGTCGGGAAGTAGGTGTCCTGTCCGGCGAACACGTTGGGATCGTCGTCGTCGCAGTCGCCGCCCCCGCACGTCTCGGCTTGCACACCGTCGCCATCGCAATCGCAATCGGCGCTGCAACCCGGCGGCAAGCCGCCGGCTCCTCCGGTCGATGCTCCTCCGGTCGATGCTCCTCCGGTCGATGCGCCTCCGGTCGATGCTCCTCCGGTCGATGCTCCTCCGGTGCCCACCGACCCGCCGCTCCCGCCTCGGTTGCCCGCGCCAGCGTCCGACTCGGCCGCCGGCGGAACGTCGATCACGAGGGTGCAGCCAGCAACACTCGAAATCGCAAGCACGAGCACGAGGGGTGACTCGAATCGCATTACCCCAATCCTACGCGTCACACGGACGAATGGCTACCGCGGGGAGGCCCCGGATTGACCGGGGCTCGCGATAGAGTCATCGTCAATCGAACCTCGTGCGAAGGCGGAACTCGAGCTCCACGACGTCGCTGCTTACGGGTGGGCGACACCCGGGCGGTCGCGCGCTCTACGCAGCGGTTGCGCTCGGGTTGATCCTGTCGGCCGCGCCGGCGTGGGGAGACGAGACGCCAGCTACGGATCGCGCCGCGGCAGCGTTCGACGAGGGGGTGCACCTGTTCGAACGAGCGGATTTTCAGAAGGCGGCGCAAGTGTTCTTGGAAGCGGACGCCTTGGTTCCGAACGGCGAAGCGCTCCGGAACGCCATCGTGGCAGCGCGCAAAGCGAACGACCACCTGCTCGTGGCGCGCGCCGCCGAGCGCGCGGCGACCCGCGACGACGAAGAACTAGCGACGCAAGCGCGTCGGGCTCTGGCCGAGGTGGCTCCGAAGCTCGCCCGCGTCGAGCTCGACTGCGCGCCGAAACCCTGCACACTCACCCTCGACTCGGAGTCGGTCACCCCCGGTGCGCGCTACGTGCTGCCCGGCAAAAGGCAGCTGAGCACCACCGCGTCCGATGGCCACGTGACCACCGAACGACTCGACTTGGAAGCGGGCGCCACCTACCGAGTCGTCTTGCAGGCGGTAAAAAAGGGCGAGACGCGCAAGTCCGCCAAGGTATCCCGCGCCAAGACTCCGCCTTCTCGTGGTGGCGACGGTCCCAGCGCCGACGCGAAGGGCAAACCGCTCTCGCCGGTAGTCTTTTGGGTCGGTGTGGGTCTCACCGCTGGGCTCGGCGGCGCCGCGACTTGGTCCGGCCTCGATGCGTTGAGCGCAAGCGACGACCTTCCCGACCCGGCACCGAGAGCCGATCGCCGTGACGCGCTCGACAAGGCGAGACGCACCGACATTCTCTTGGGCGCCACCGCGGTGGTGGGGATCGTGACGGGCTACGCTGCTTTTGCGCTCGTCGACTGGAGCGGTGGCAAACGGGCGGCGGCGGTGACGCCCACCCGCGGTGGGGCGTTCGTCTCCGCTGTCGGCAGGTTTTGACGGGGAGCGTGTGCCGGACTTTCGTACGGTCGCAGAAGGCGGAAACCCGGTCGGAGCCTACGAGCCGCTGCTCGAGCTCGGCCGCGGCGGCATGGGAGCGGTGCATCTGGCCAAAGCGGTCGGTGCCGGCGGGTTCGAGCGCCTCGTCGTCGTCAAACGGCTCCACGCACACTTGCTCGAGGAAAAGAGCGCGGTCCGTCGTTTCATGGACGAAGCGAAGCTCGCCGCTTCGATCCACCACGCCAACGTGGTCGGCATCCACCAGGTTGGCCGAGACGACGAGGGGTTTTTCCTCGTCCTCGACTACGTCGAAGGGGGCTCGCTCGACGACCTGGTGGATCGATCGGCGCTCAAGGGCCGCACGCTCGCTCCCGAGCTCGTGCTGCGCATCGCACTCGATGCCTTGAGCGGGCTTCACGCGGTCCACGAGGCGCATGACACGACCGGCCGACGCCTCGACATTCTGCACCGCGACGTCAGTCTGCAAAACGTGCTGGTCGGGCGAGACGGAGTGGCCCGGATCGCCGATTTCGGCATCGCCAAGAGCGCGGTGGGATCCGTATCGACGGATCAGAAGTACATCGTCGGAAAGCTCCTGTATCTTCCGCCGGAGTACCTCAAGCGCGAACCCGTCGGGCCAACGCTCGATGTCTACGCGCTCGGGATGACGATGTGGATCGCGCTGGCGGGCACTGATCCGTGGCCAGACGCTACCGAAGCGCAGCTGATCACCCATGCGTTCCAGGGTGTGCCGCCATTGACGAGTCAGGGCGTGCAGATCGCGCCGCAGGTCTCCGCCGTCGTCGAACGAGCCTGCGCGCTCGATCCTGCGAACCGTTTTCAGACCGCCCGCGAAATGGCGGACGCCATCGAGGCGGTCGGTCGGAACACGGGTTGGATCGCGAGCCACGCGGAGGTCGCAAGCTACCTGGACGAGCTCATCGGCGTGGATCTCGGTCGACGGCGCGAGCGGGTCGCCGCGCTCCTGGGAGGTCAGGACGACGATCGACCGACCTACACGGCCCTCGAAGCGGCGTCCGCACCACGCGCGAGCGCCGCCGCGAGCGGTCGCGACACGACGGCAGCCGCCGTCGAGCTGCCCATGAACAGACGAAGCCCGGTCGCCACCGCGGCGATCGGCCTGGTCGCGGTAGGCACTGCCGTGGCCGGCACGATCGTGTGGCTCGGTCGAACCGGTCCAGAGCCCATCGAGGAACCAGCCGCGGCGTCGTCGTCGCCCCCCGCCGCCCCGAGTTCGCCTTCGGCGGCGCCGAACGACGCAGGGTTCGCTCGAACCGAAGCCGGCCCCCACAATGGCGACGTCACCACCGGACCGGCGGCGACGCCGCGCCACGTGACCGCAAAAACCCGAAAAACCTCGCGCCCCACGAGCAAGAAAACTCCGTCGCCCTCCCCCGAAAAGAGCGCCCCGGACACGCCCCCAGACTCGCCTGCCAAACCCAGAGCCGGCGGCGAATCGCCGCCCGCCGTGGCCCCCGCCCCCGCCACGACGTCGCCTTCCGACGGCATCTCCAAGACCAATCCCTACCGCAAGTAGTGTGCTGGACCAGGAGTCCGCCACACTCTGGAAAGAACCGGGACACGGATCAGATCTGTGCCTTTGCCGTCAAAACTCGGCGGCCTCGCCTCGGAGGCGCCGCCGAGTTTTGCAAGCAATCACAGATCTAGGCCCTAATCAAGCGAGTGCGTGATGCGCGGGGGGAATTTATCTGAAAAGCCCGGTGTTCTTGGGGTTCCAACACCAACCAAAAACACCATGAAGGGCTTTTCAGATGAAGCGAAGCATACGACGTCGACTCGAGCG
>JAJDAH010000372.1 GCA_029261965.1 Polyangiaceae bacterium | reverse complement strand
CACCCCCGAGAAGCTCGCCGAGGGTGAGGACGAGGACGAGGAAGAGCCAAAGCAGCTTCCCCCGAAAGGCAAGGCCGGCGACGGAGAAGGGGCCTGAGCCGTGCCCGTTTCGCTAGCAAGGCGCCTCGACGAGGTCGCCCCGAGCGCCACCCTCGCCATGACCGCCCGAGCCGCGGAGCTTCGGGCCTCCGGACGCAAGGTCTACACCTTCGGCGTTGGGGAGCCCGACTTCGAAACTCCCGAGTTCATCCGCGAGGCGGCACAAAAGGCTCTCGCCACTTCGTCGCACTACACGGCGGCGACCGGCACGATCGAGCTCAAGGAAGCGATTTGCCGTGCGACCGAACGTGATCGCGGCTGGTGCCCGTCGCCGGACTCCGTCACCGTGAGCGTCGGCGCGAAACACGCTCTTTTCAACTTGGCCATGGTGCTTTGTGATCCCGGTGACGAAGTCGTGATCCCGGCGCCATATTGGGTGAGCTACCCGGCCCAATGGCAGCTCTTCGGCGGCAAACCGCGAGTGGTCGAAACGAAAGCCGAGGACGGTTGGCGGATGACGCCGTCCGCTCTCGAGGCCGCCCTCGGTCCGAAGACCAAGGCGGTGATCCTGTGTTCCCCGTCCAACCCCACGGGCGCCGCCTACAGCGCCGATGAGCTGCGCGCGCTGGCCAAAGTGCTCGCCAACACCGACGCGGTGCTCATCGTCGACGAGATCTACGGTGAGCTGGTCTACGACGGGTTCGAGCACGTCTCGTTCGCGAAAATCGCCCCGGAGCTCGAAGACCGCCTCGTCATCGTCGACGGGGTCAGCAAGACCTACGCGATGACCGGATGGCGAATCGGGTGGGCCATCGCACCGAAACGAATCGTCAAGGCGTTGAGCAAGGTCCAGGGGCAATCCACGACCAACCCGACCGCGGTCGCTCAGGCCGCGGCCATCGCAGCTCTCGAAGGCCCTCGCGACGAGGTCCGGCGCATGCGGGACATCTTCTCGAAGCGGCGGGATCGCATGCTCGCCGGGCTGCGAGACGTTCCCGGCATCGAGTGCGACACGCCCCGAGGCGCATTTTATGCGTTTCCGTCCGTTGCTGGCCTCTATGGGATCCACCACGGGGGCTCCGCGCTCGACTCGGCCAACGACGTGGCGCTCTGGCAGCTCGATGTCTGCGGCATCGCGGCGGTGCCAGGGGAGCCGTTCGGTGCGCCGGGCCACGTTCGCTTCACCTACGCCACGAGCGAAGAAGTCATCGATGAGGCGCTCGCGCAGCTCAAAGAGGCGGTCCTGAAAGCCGACCGCCATCCTTCGATGGCCCCGTGAGCTCGAGGCCCCGGTAACGGCCAAGTTGCCGAGAGCACCGGGTTTTTCGAGGCACCCCCCGCCCCGCCCGGTTCGTGCTAGTTCCTCTACCCCCCAGTCGGAAGATCGAAGGGAGCGATGAACGCCCGCGTTGGATTGGCCAATGAAACTCGTGATGCCGTGGGCTTCGCGCAAGATCTGTTGGCGCTGACCAAACCCCGGGTGACCGCGCTCGTGGCGGTTACCATGGCAGCGGGCGCTCTCATTGCTCCAGGCGCGTTCGTCCCAGGTGCTTTCGTCATTGCGGTTCTGGCCACGACGCTCGTGGTCGGCTCGGCCAACGCGCTCAACATGTTCCTCGAGCGTGATGTCGATGGCAAGATGCAGCGCACGCGGCATCGGCCGCTTCCCGCCGGTCGAATGGCGCCGCGGGTGGCGCTCGGTTTCGGCGTCGGGCTCGGAATCGTGGGGCTCGTGCTCTTGGGGACGCTAGTGAACACCGCCAGCATGCTGTTGGCGGCGGTGGCGCTCGGGAGCTACGTGTTGGTCTACACGCCGCTGAAGCGGTCGACCTCGGCGGCGCTTTACGTCGGGGCCGTGCCAGGGGCGATGCCACCGCTCATCGGTTGGGCCGCGGTGACCGGGGAGCTCAACCTCCAGGCTGCTGTCGTCTTTGCCATTCTCTTCGCGTGGCAGCTCCCGCACTTCGGCGCCATCGCTCTATCCCGCGTGGACGAGTACCGCCGGGCGGGACTCCAGGTGCTACCCGTCGTCGTCGGCGCGGAGCGAACGAAGCACGTGATCATCGTGACGGCGGTGCTCACGGTGGCGACCACGGCGCTGCCGGTGTTCGTGGGGCTGGCCGGGCTCTGGTACCTCGCGGCCGTTTTGAGCTTCGGGGTCGCGTTCGTCGCGCTCACTCTCCGCGGGTTGAGCTCGTCGGCGGGTGTGCACTGGGCTCGGCGGGTTTTCTTCGCGTCCATGCCGTATCTCGTCGTCGTCTACGGTGCTCTGGTTTTCGCCGCATTCTAGCTCTGTCCGACGCCTCCGGCCGGCGCTTCGCTTGATGGTGCTGGCTCTACTGGCGCTTCCGGCTGTCGGCGGGTGCAAAAAGCGCCAGAAGGCGCCGGCGGACCGCGGCGGAAGCGTGTTCATGCGTTCGTGTGCGGGGTGTCATGGTCCGACCGGTCGAGGTGTCACTCGAATTGGTTTTCGGGTGCAGCCTCGAGATCTCACCGATCCCGCGCTCCAAGCCTCGTTGACCGATGAGCAGATCGCGACGACGGTCCGCCATGGGAAGGGTCAAATGCCTGGCTTCGGCATGCTGCTCGACGCGTCGACGATCGACTCACTCGTCAGGTACGTGAGGACGCTCGAGAAGAAACCGTGACCGCGCGCGACTTCTTTCGGACCGCGCGCGACTTCTTTCGGACCTAGCGTGATTTCTTTCGGACCTGCGAGTCCTCGCCCTTCTTGTGGCGCTGACTCGAGCTGGGATCGAACCCCTCCGCTCCCGCCGCTATGGCCGCTTCGATACTCGAATCGACCGTTTCCGCGACAGCCTCGGAGAGCTCGGCGACGCCGGCCGACTTGTGAACGAAGGTGCCGAGCTCCCGAGCTTGTTCCTGGAGGTCGATATCGCCGGTCGCGCTGAAAAAAACCGTCAGCAGGACCGCGTTCTTCGCGATCAGCTCTCGGGCCAGATCGATCCCCGTTCCGTCGGGCAGATCGATGTCGAACACTCCGAGGTCGAAGCAGCCGAGCTTTTGGCGAGCGGCACCGCACGAAGGAACGGTCTCGACCGAGTGACCTTTCCCCACGAGCACGCGCGAGATGGCGCGCGCAAGCGGACCATCGTCTTCCACGACCAAGAGACGGAGCTGATTGATGGATGACAACGACTCTTCGACGCCCCGGAGGAAGAGCTTAGCAGCTTGTCCACCCCTTGGGTTGCTAGGCGCCGGGTCAGATTTTTGCCGGAGTCACCGAGACTTCTTCCGCTGTCCGCGCCGCCTCCTCCTGAATTTTGGCCAAGCTGCCTGCCACCATGGCCAAGAGCAGAGTGGCGAGCGTCAGCGAGAGGGCGCCGAGCGGGACATCCGCGCTCGCGCGCGCCAGGACGACGAAGGCGGCGGCGCACGGAATGACCGATCGCGCAGGTTTGGCGACAAATGCCGCTACGGCCACCAGAAGTCCCATCACGTGCACGAAGTATCTGAGCTCGGTGACAACGAATGGTGCAGGGTTCCGTACGATTTCCCCGAGGGAACGGGCGGCGATCACCTGCCAGAGGGGGGCCCCGTCCATCGACCCGTGGGCGGCTGCCCATGAAATCGTTGCCGCGGCGAGTGCGAGGATCGTGGCGATCACCAAACCACGTTTCCAGTCTCGCAGCATGAGCCACGCCCCCACGATCAACAGGCTCACGACATCCATTCCAAGCCCGCCGGTCGCCACCCAACGGGCTGCGGCGAACATCGACGGGATGGCGTCTTGGCTCGCGCGTAGCGCGAGCACCCGAGACGCGACGTAGGCCAGTGATGAAAGCGACGCCAGCGTGAGCGCGAGCCCGACGGCGCGGGTCGCTCGGATCCGCAGAACCGGGAACGTCGAGGCCATGACGATGAGGTTCGTGAGCACCGCCATGAACACGGTGGGGCTGTACGAAAGTGCCTCGCGAGCCGACATCATGATCAACGTCACGACCGCCGCACCGACGGGCACGACGGTGAATCGATAGGCGAGTGGCAACTCGCGCTGGCGCAGTGTTGCAATGAGTAGCCAAACCGCGAGAGCGGTGCCAGCGAACACGAACGCTTGTGTGAACAGGCCCGTGAGATTGTCGCTGACCCAAATCAGTCGCTCGATCCCTGCGGCGGAACCGGGCACCGCCGGGCCGAGTGCTCTGCCCAATATCGTCGCGACGATGGCGAGACCCGTGACTGCTCGAACGAGCGCAACGTCGGTGTCGATGTCTCCCTCCCGTGACTCGGCCGACTCGCTCGGAGCGCCAGCGGGCGCGCTGGGTTCCTCGGTCGAGGACGCCCCGGGGGGCGAGGGGGGGGGCGGGTCGAGGGCGTGGCTCACGGTCGGTGGTGGGGGAGTCTACTCGTCCGCCGACTGAGGAGGTTGTTCTCGGGGTGGTGCATACCCATCCGTCGCAAGGGGAGAGTTCGAGCGAATGATTCACCGCCGCGCCGCTCGCCGCTCAGCCGGGACGGTCGCCCTTCGGGGCTGGCTTCTTGCCGTGTCGTTCCTCGCTGGGCCCGAAGGGTTTCTTTCGGGGCGGCAGCTTGGGCGGCGCGGTCTTGGGTTTGACCTTCAGGATGTACGGCCGCGCGAAGTACGTCGAGCAGGCGTAGTACGGGTTCCGGTGAAATTCCCAGTGCAAGTAGACGTTTCCGTCAGGCGAAACGATCGCTTTGGGTGGTGCTCCGAACGGCTGGGCGCGTTCCACCGATTCGAGCGCGGCGATGTCGAACGCCGTGACGCCGCTCGTACGAGTGACGCCCATCTTGACGAGGCTCCCGTCGACCTGGCTGACGACGATTTCGAGGTTCGTCTTGATCCCGCGCTTATTCATCGGGTGACTGCCGGGAAGCGACGAGAGCGACCCGAGAAACGAGTCGGCGAAGATCGGATGCAGTCGGTTGTGCAGCTGATTCAGGTAACTCGCGAACGGTACTCGCGCCGTATTCAGCTTCGTTTGGTTGCCGGGTTTGACCGCAGCGACGTAGTTCTCGATCGCCGAGCGCCACTTCTCGAGGCCGTTCGACTTCCAGGACCCGCGGTGAACGCTCCGGCGTCGCTCTCCGTCCGCCCGTCGGATCCGCGCGAACTCGTCCTCGCCGATGGCTTTTCGCGCTGTCGCCGGATCGAGGTTGAGGCTGTAGCCGTTGGCTGACGTCATGCGCGACCCGAATCCCATGATTTGGTCGAGGCCCTTGCGCGGTTTTCGCGGCGGTAGCCTCTTGCGCCGAGCGACTCGCTTCTTCTGCGCCTTTTGTTCCTGGCGCGGTCTGTCGATTTTCCACGACCCATGCTTCGAGCCGATGGTGTCGGGGGCCGCCTCTTGCGCAGCCAGAGCGTCCTGCGGCTTCTGACCTTTCTGCGCGGCCGGTTTGGCGGGCACGGCCCTCACGGCGACGCGTGGCGCGAGATTGGTGTTGGGGTTTCCCCCAGACGGCGGATGGTCTGTCTCGGCGACCTTGGGTGCGCCGGGATTCTCTGCCGGGGCCCGATCGATCTCGCCGGGGCGGTCCTCCTCCTGCGCGATCTTCGTCTCGGGCGCGTTGCCTGGGTTTTCCGTGGGTCCGGTGTGGCTGCTCCCGGGGGTCGGTTTGGCGTCGTTCTGGTTCGTCGACGTGATGCGAGCTTGGGATTCCTCTTCGACGCGGTTGGCATCGTCGGCGATGTGCTTGGCGTCGGGGTTGTCTTCTTGCTTCTTGTCTTGGACGTGTTGCCGGACGGCGACGCGTTTCTGGACTCGAAGTTCCGGGATGTTCTTCGGGGCTTCGGTTTTGGGCGGCGCTTTTGGCTCCGGTTTCGGCTCTGGTTTCGGGGGCTCGGGCTCGGGCGGCGGCGTTTTCTCAGGATCGGGTTTCGGCTCGAGCTTCTTTTCGTCCTCGAGTTTCTTCTCTTCTTCAGGGTTGAGCTCGCCCTCTTCGCCTTCGTCTTCCTGGGCTTTTGCCTCCTCGAAATCTTTCTGGTCGTCGGCTTCCTCGGGTTCGCTTGCTTCGTCTCCACTCGAGCTCGCTTCGTCCCGGTCGAGCTCTTCGAGGGCGGCTTCGTCGAGCATCGCCACCTCGACCGGCGCCATCGAGGACTTCGCCTGGAAGCGAACCGACTCGGTGTAGCGCTTGATGAAGAGCGTCTCTTCGAGTTTTTCCGAAACGCGGTCGGCGCCCCCGGCCCACGCGAGGTGAGCCAATATCGCTGTGGTTACCCACAGGAAAATAGGGATGTTTTGTTCGCGTCCCATCGATGGGGAGCGGGGCTCTGAGTGACCCGGAGCTCGCTTAGAACGTTAACATTGCGCTGGTAGGCCAGCAACGCGCCCGGGGCGCGCGCCCCCACTCGGGGCGTCAGACTTTGGAGATGATTTCCCAGTATTCAGCGATCTCCTCGGCCTCCCAGACGCCATCGTTCGACTCTTTGAACTTCCCGGCGCTTTCCACGACCTTGTAAACACCCAGCTTTCCGCCAGCGATCGACAACACGTTGCCACTCAGCTCGCCCGACAAGTCGCTCGCGAAAAACAGGTGGCCGGACGCCACGTGCGCCGGCGTCATGGTCTCGACCTGCTCGAACATCGGCAGGTCCTCCGTCATGCGGGTCTTGGCCACGGGAGCCACGGCGTTGACCGTGATTCGGTCTTTCTGAAGCTCGATCGAAAGCGTGCGGGTGAGCCCGTACACCGCGGCGTTCGCTGCGCTCGAGTTCGCCTGACCGAAGTTGCCGAGCAAGCCCGCCACACTCGTCGTGTTCACGATCCGGCCACCGCCCTGGGACCGCATCTGACGAGCAGCAGCCTGCGAGCACAAGAATGTGCCTTCGAGCTGCACGCGCACGACGGATTCGAACGCATCGAGGTCGAGCTTGCCGATCGTCCGGTCCCGGACGATTCCCGCGTTGTTGACGAGCGCGTCGAGTGAGCCGAACGAGTTGACGGCGGTCTCGACGATCGCCGTGGCTCCTTCTTGTGACGCTACGGTGTCGGTGTTCGCCACCGCCGTGCCACCAGCGTCGGAGATTTCTTGTACCACGCGGCGCGCCACGTCCGGGTCGCCGCCGGTGCCGTCTCGTGCGACGCCCGTGTCGTTGACGACGACCTTTGCACCATGCGCGGCGAACAAAAGGGCGGTAGCCCTGCCGATCCCCGTGCCGGCGCCGGTGACGACCGCAACCTTGCCTTCGAGCAGCCGACTCACTGGTGCGCGTTTTCGGAGGTGCCGCCCTGGCGGCTCCTCACGTGGAGGATTCGCATGCTGCTGTCTCGCCGAACGCGAGGCAAGCGTCGACGACGGTGCGATCGCGCAGTGCCTCGCACCGCGTACCCACGATGCATTCGGCGGCGCAACGTTTCGACTTGTCGCACGAGCCCAACCGCTCGATGACGTCGGCGACGTCGAGCGAGCATTCTTCGAGCCGCTTGACCGCCTGGCCGCAGCTGACGTCGGTATCGCCACTGCAGCCCGCCCCGAGCCCGATCGCCAAGGAGGCGGCCATCGAGATAATCAACGCTTTACGAAGCAACATTCGCGGTAGCACACACTCGCCCAGGCCGCGCGTCAACTCCGTCGTGGTCCCATCTTACGAACTCACCGCGTGATGCGCTCGAGGATCAGCGGCGGTGGCTTTCGAGCCCGTTGGCCGATCTTGAACGCCGCTCGGGCGCGCGCGGCAAACGCCTGGGCGCCCTTGCGGGACCCGAGGTGCAGTCGAGCCAAGGGCTCGCCTTTTTTCGCGCGTTCACCGCGGACTCGCAAGAGCTCGATGCCCACGGCGGGATCGATGTCCTGGTCGGCCCGGGTTCGACCGGCGCCGATCGCCACTCCGAGCAGGCCGAGCTCGAGGGCATCGCACTCTTGCACGAAGCCTGATGCCGGGGAGCGCACGTCGAGCGTGATCGGCGCCCGGGGCAATTTCGACGGATCGCGCACGACTCCTGCGTCGCCGCCGTGGGCTTCGACCATCCGCTCGAACCGTTCGAGGCCACGACCGGTTTCGATGGCCTGCTCGAGAGCTAGGCGCGCGCGCCGACCCGTCTCGTGAACGCCGCCGAGGACGAGCATCTCGGAGCCCAAGGCGAGCGTGATCTCGACGGTGTCGGCAGGCCCGGCGCCGCGCAGCACATCGATGGCCTCGCGGGTCTCGAGCGCATTGCCGATCGTGCGCCCGAGCGGAGCGGACATATCGGTGATGACCGCGCGCACTTTCTTTTTTGCCCCTGTGCCTACTTTGACCAGAGCTCGGGCGAGCTTTCGCGCCGATGCGACGTCTCTCATGAAGGCACCGCGGCCGACTTTGACGTCGAGCACGAGACCGTCGATGCCCTCCGCGAGCTTCTTGCTCAGAATGCTCGCCACGATGAGCGGGATCGCCTCCACGGTGGCTGTGACGTCGCGGAGCGCGTAGATGCGCCGGTCCGCCGGGGCCAGGTCTGGTGTCTGTCCGATCATCGAGGCGCCGACCTGCCGGACGACACGCTCGAAGCTCTTGCTGTCCAGGGACACGTCGTAGCCCGCGATGGCCTCGAGCTTGTCGAGCGTTCCGCCCGTGTGCCCGAGACCGCGACCCGAGATCATCGGTACCGCGACGCCGCAAGCGGCGACGAGGGGGGCCAAACACAGACTCACCTTGTCGCCGACGCCGCCGGTCGAGTGCTTGTCGATCTTCGGTGCCTTGACCGACTTCATTTCGAGCACGCGACCCGAATGCAGCATCGCTTCGGTGAGCGCGACGGTTTCACTGTCGTCGAGGCCTTGGAGTAGCGCGGCCATGAGCCACGCGCTCATCTGGTAGTCGGGCACCAGGCCGGCGATGAAGTCGTCGATGAAACCGCGAATCTCCGCGGCGTCATGCCGCCCGCCGTCGCGCTTGCGGCGGATGAAATCGACGGTCGTCACCTCGACTGTCGCGGTTCTGTGACCCTAGCGGTTCCCGTGAGCCTGGCGATTCCGTCGGCCTAACGAGGATCGGTGTCGAAGCAGCAGCGGAAACCGACGTTGAAGAAGCGGAAGCGGGCGTCGACGGACTGGAAGTCGTTGTCGCACGCGCCGGCCTCTTCTGAGTCCGAGGTGAAGCCGCCACCCATGACCGCGTAGATGCAGTCGTCGCCACCGCCGCTCTGGTCGGCGCCGTCGAGCGGGTCGCAGGCGCCGGGGCTCGCGGCGTCGTTGAAGGTGAGCTCCTTCAAGTTGCCGAGCAAGTCGCGCACTTCGTCATCGGTTGAGGGGTTACCCTGCAGCCCGCTCCAGTCCGCCCAGCAATTCTGCAGCTGAGCTGACGCCGTCGGGAGTAGACCGTCGTTGATGCCGCAGGACGCTTCCTCGGTCGAGCCCGGGGCACAATTTGCCGGCAAGCAGCAGGGCGAGTCCGGGATGAAGTCGAAGGACGAGACGTTGCAGAACTTCGAGCCCGTGGCGTTTGTCGTACAGACGCCGGCATTGCGCGGGTTGTATCCCCTCGTGCAGGTCGTCGGGCTGCCAATCTCGCAGGTGTTCTCGAACTCGGTGTTCAGGCACAAGCGTCCACCGCGAGCCTGGCAAACCTGAGCGGCTTCCGGTCCGGCGACGTTGAACCAGGGAACCTTGTTCGGCACGGAGCACGACTGTGTGCTGTCGAGGGTGAAACCGGCCGGAGCGCTCGACTGGTAGCCGTTGCCGCTGCCCGGCTGGGTCGTGTTCGCATCCGGGCGGCTGGCCTCGTAGGCGTACATCCAAAGCGAAGGCGCAACACGGACGACTTCTGGCTGGACGAACGTGCCCGTGACGTTGGTGAACTTGGTCTCGTCGACGAGGCTGTCGCAGTCGTTGTCCACGTCGTCGCAGACCTCGGCGGTTGCCGCGCCAGGGTTGATCATCGCGGTGCACTGGGTGGCCATTGTCCCGTTGCATTGGAACGTGCCAGTCGTTCGGCACTGACCGTGGCCCGGGGGCGGCAAGCCGTCGTCGCTCGCACAGGGCGAGTCGAGCGACCCGACGGTCAGGACCGGGGGCCGGAAGTTGTCGTCCTGGATGCCGTTGCAGTTGTTGTCGCGCATGTCGCAGACGTCGGGCTCGGTGGTGCAGTAGTCCGGCGCGGCCCCGCTACAGTAGTTGGCAGGGAACGTGCAGACCCAGCTGCCGGAGGTGCAGGCGACGCCCACGGCGGAGGTGCATCCGGCCTCGGTCGCGGCCGGAGACACTCCACAAACCTGGACTGGCGATGGGGGGGCTCCCACGTTGTCGTCGGCGGCGCAGTTGCAGTCGTCGTCGACTCCGTTGCAGAGCTCGCCGCCGGTCGGCGTGCAGGCAACCTCGCAGTCGTTGTCGCCGGGGATGGTCGGATTGCCGCCGCCGCTGTCGCAGTCGATGAAGCCGCCCTGGCAACTCTGCTGCTGACACGTGCCGCTGACGCAGGCCCAAATGACTCGCCCGCCGGGGTTGATGGCGTTGCAGTCGTTGCCGCAGGTGCCGCAGTTGCGGATGTCGGTCTGAAGATCCGGCTGGTTGTCGAGTGAGCCGTCGCAGTTGCTGTCTTCTCCGCAGGTATCGATCGTCGCCATGGCCGTGATCGAGCCTACACACGACTGCACACCGCCGGTGCACGCGAAGGTGCCGGCCTGGCAGGGGCTGGTCGCGCCCGGCGGTGGCGCCGGGGGGACGTCGCACGGGCCCATCGCATCCATGGGAGGAATCACGCACACGAGGTCGGTTGGCCCGGTGCGCGGCAGGCACACCTCGCCCGCATTGCAGTTGCTGCTCGTCGTGCAACTGGTTGGAGGGCCGCCAGTCGGGATTTCACCGTCGATGACGCCGTCGCAATCGTTGTCCTGACCGTTGCAAAGCTCGGGCAGCGGGCCGGTCTGGCCTTGGCAGGTGAGCATTCCAGCCATGTTGCACTGGAGGGTGCCGACGTCGCAGTTGCCGACGGAGGTTCCGCAGGTCCCGCCAGCGTCGGTCGGGTTGTCGTCCGGAAGTCCGTCGCAGTCGTCGTCGAGGCCGTTGCACACTTCGGGAACGTCCCCCGGCCGAAGGACGAAGGGCGGGACCGTGCCGTCGCACACGCCGTTACGAAGATCGGCGCCGGTATCGCCGGAGTCCTTGTCGCAGCAGCGAATCGACGCACCGACGCACTTGTTCACGCCTTCGTGGCTCGGGTCGATGCACTCACCTTGGGTGCCGCCGAAGCAGGTGTTGCCGACGTCGGGGTCGTCGGCTTCGAGATTCGGGTCCTGATTGTCGATGCGGCCGTTGCAGTCGTTGTCCTGTCCGTCGCAGATTTCCGCAGTCGTCGGGAACACCGGGCAGGCGTATTCACAACCGTTGTCCGCCGAGCCGTCCACGTCGGCAAAACCCGGATCGCACTGGTCCACCTGGCAGGAGGTGTTCATTTCCGTGCAGGCCTCGCCCCCGGCGACGTCGGCGGTCGTCGAGCAGGTCCCCGTGCCGTTGAGAATCACGCAGCGCTTGCCGCAGCGACCGCAGTTGGAGACGTCGTCGCAGGTGTTGACGTCCTCGTCGATTTCGCCGTCGCAGTCGTCGTCTTTCCCGCAGCCGTCGGCACCACCGGGATCGGTGGTGTTCGTGCCGTCGGGGTTGTGCTGACAGAAGTACTCACAGCCGTTCGAGGGATCGCCGTCCACGTCGTAGAAATCCGTGGCGCAGGTCGAGAAGGAGCAAGTTCCGGGCTCGCTTCCGTTGGCCACCGCCGGCGGTGTGCACACCGGATCGCTCACGTTGCCGAGCTGGGTGATGCAGTTCGTTGCGCAGTTGCCGCATGCGTCGAGCTCCGTCGAGTTCTGCACGTTGTCGATGAAACCGTCGCAATCGTTGTCGGTGAAGTCGCACTGTTCCGGTCCGCTCGGTACGCAGCCGTCGGTGTCGGTGGCGTCGGGTGTGTTGCAGCCAAAGAGGCTCGTGCAGGCGTCGCCCGAGTCGACGAACATCGGCCCGTCCGTCCCGCCGCCGCCTTCCGGCGTGCCCCCGTCGTTCAGCCCGGTGCCGTCATCGCACTGCGAGAAGCAAAACGCGTTCGTCGTGCATCCGGTGGCGGTCGCTAGCGCGAGCGCGCCAGCCAGCGCGCTCGCGATCCAAGACAGCGATTTCATCGGCCGCTCCCGGCTGAAACCAAGGCTCTCCGGCGGCGTCTCGCCGCGGCGAAGACCAGACCGACACCGAGCAGCGCCAGACCAGAGGTGGTCGGCACGCTCTGGGTCGAGCCCGCGGCGCGACACGCGCAACCGCCGCCTCCCGTGGCAAGTCCGAACGCGCCTTCCGCGTTCGGACGGTTGGTCGGGCCACCGTCGACCGTCGCGCCGCCGCCGGTGCCGGTGGCGGCGCTCGAGCCACCGGTTCCGGTCATGCCGCCGGAACCGCCGACGCCGCTGTCCGGCGGACCGGCGTCCGGCACCGCTGCCGTGACGCATTGGCCGGCCTGGCAGGCCTGGCCGCCCGGGCAGACCACTGCCGTGCAGGGGTCGTTGCCGCAAGCCCCGGTCTTCGGGTTGCAGGTCGAACCGTTCGCGCAGAGCGGGTCCGCGCAGAGGCTCGGCGCGCAC
>JAJDAH010000371.1 GCA_029261965.1 Polyangiaceae bacterium | reverse complement strand
CGCTACTCGACGGCGACGCCGCTACTCGACGGCGACGCCGCTACTCGACGGCGACGCCGCTACTCGACGGCGACGCCGCTACTCGACGCCGCTACTCGACGGCGACGCCGCTACTCGACGGCGACGCCGCTACTTGACGGCGACGAGCCGTGGGGCGACGCCGAATGCTGCCAAGTGGCCGCTTTCTTCGGCGACATAGACGTTGCAGCGTTCGTCGACACGAATCAGATCGGGGATCAGATCCGTCGGCACGCTGCCGATGACCTCGCCGTCTCCAGGTCGAACGACGTGGACTTGGTGCTGCGGCACGAACAGCGCGCCGCTACGGAGAACCGGTTCGAGTCGGCGGGGTTGGTCTGCGTCGACGTGTCGGGCGAACACGTGGTTATAGCGGAGCCTGCCGGTGGCTGCTTCGAGGCAAATCAAGGTTCCCGCATCGCTATTGGCGACCAGGCCGTCGTCCACCGCGAGCCAAGCCGTGGTCGGTGAAGCCAGGCCTGGCGCCTGCTCCCAGAGTTGTTCACCCGTCGCGCGGTCGAAACCTTGAGCGCCAGAACCGCTCGAGTCTCGCGTGGCGGCGACGACGACATCCGACGTCACGAGGGGGGATCGGGCCGGAGCGGGCCGATCGTCGACCGACGATGACCAGATCTCTGCCCCGGTCCAAGGATCGAAGCGATGAAGCTGCCAGCGGCTCGTCGGCGCGCCGCTCAGTACGAACAGGGCGTCGTGGTCCACGGTGATGTCGCCGGAGAAGGGGAGGCGGGTTCGGGCGCGCCACACCACCTCGCCACTGGCGACATCCAGCGCGACGAGCGCGTTGTCACCGCCGGCGATGAGCACCAGCTTGCCGGCCCTTCGCATTCGGTAGCCGCCGGGACGCTTCACGGTGTGGCGCCATCGGACGTCGCCGCTCACGAGATCGATCGCGGTGATTTGGCGATCGCCTTCCTGCAAAATCAGGAGCTTGGGTAGCCCCGGCGCGTGCACCACGGCGCCCGTGGCGCCTCCGGCGTGCCGCGGGGTCGTGCGTGTGGTCCGGCGGGTCTCGCCGGTCTCCAAGTCGTGGAGCGCGACGGTGCCGTCTGGGTGGAGACGAACCAGAGCTGCGGGGGTGACGACGGAAGCGGCGCGCGTCGTCTGCAGGCGCCAGAGCACCTCACCCGTGGTTCGCTCGAGACACGCCATCTCGCGGTTCGACCCGACGACGAGTCGTTCCCCGCACAGGAACGTCGAACGGAGGTCGATACCGGGCACCGTGGCGACCCACTTCGGGAGGAAGCGCATTTTTGCGCCGTGGGACCAGGGGCCGCGCATTTGCTTGGCGGCGTGAACGAGCGGGAAGTGACGATAGCTGTCCGGAATCGGGTTGGTGCAGGAATCGTCTTCGACCGAGTCGCGAAGTTGGATGTCGAGAACGTCCGCCGCGTCGCGCATTGCGACGAGTCGGAGGTTGTTCTCTTGGCCGGGCTCGAGCTCGATGAACGTCCGGGCTAGGTCGCGGGCGAACGCGACCGCCGCGCGAACCAGAGACGAAGCGTCGATTTCCGGGAAAGAAAGTCGGTCGCGATTCTCGCCGGCCTCGCCACGCTCCACCGAGAGCACCAGCGGCTTGTCACCGACGCCGCGGCGGATCCCGATTCGAGCGGAGCCGACGTCGAACCGTCGAAAGATCGGGCGCTCGAGTCGCCACGCGTCGAGCGCATCGTCAGCCAACATCAAGAGCCTTTCGGCGAACAAGAAGATCGGAGCCGTGCCGATCTTCGCCGCGCGACCCCGTCCGTGCACTACGATTTGCCCTCGCACCAAGAGCGCGTGCAGGTCGGCGCGCTCCACCTGCGAGTCGCCAGCGGGGCTGGTGCCGCCGTCGGTTTGGCGGAAGTCACCCGTGGCTTCGAAAGCGATCCCGTCGATGGCGTCGGGCGAGAGCCGAACGGTGCGGCGCGTGCCCTGCCGTCGAGGCGTTCGTGGCCAAGCCGCTTCGAGCGCGGCGAGCGCTTCGCCGAGTGGCGCCGCGGTGCGCTTGGGTAGCTTACCGGCGAGCGCGTCGTGGATGGCGCCGATCGTGCCGTCCCGTAGAGCGGACAAGGTGACACGCCGCTCGTGCACCGCGACTTCTGGCGTCGGGCCCGAGCGAAAAACGCTGATGAGCACGTCACCATCGTCCTCTTCGAGGCCGAGCTCCCAAGCCTCCCCATCGGTGTAGAGCTGGAGCGTCGCCCGCTCGCGGGTGGCCTGTGCCAACTCCGCAACGACCAACGCGAGCTCGCCGAGAAGGGCGACAGCTTGCGCGTCGCCAATGCGTGCGGTGATGTTGACGCCGTCAACGACGACGTCGAAAAGACCGTACAATGGGGCGAGCGCGGGATTGGGCTCGCGAGCTCGAACGGAACGCACCACGACTTGAAGGGCCGACATGAGTGAGCAAAGCGTATGTAGCTTCGCGCGCGGACCGAACTTTTCAGGGTAGATTGCGTAGGATTGGACACGGCGACACTTGGACGCTAGGGCGCCATCCGCGGCGGTTTCGGTGGCGCTGGCGGCCGTGCCGTGCGTGCTTCTGTACGACTTCACCGTCGACGACGCCCTGATTACCGGCCGAGTCGCCCACCACATTGCCAACGGCAGCGGTTATCGATTCAACGCCGGTGGCCCCGTTACTGATGCGGTTACGCCACTCGGTTGGGCCTACGTGCTGGCGCCTTTCGCTTCGGGCGGCGCCGCGTCAGCGGTGGTTGCCGCGAAAGCAATGGGCACTCTCGCTTGGCTCGGCGCTGCGGTATGGCTCGGCGCCCGAGTCGCTACGCTCGGGACACGGTGGATCCGCTTCCTTCCGCTCGCGTCGCTGACGTTCTCGGTGCCGCTCGCTCTGTGGGCCGTGGCCGGAATGGAAACCGGGCTCGTGGCTGGCCTCGCCACGCTGGCGCTGGTCCGTCGGCGGCTGGCTCCCCTGGCGGCGGGGCTCGCAGCTGCGTGGCGACCCGAGCTCATCCCCTGGGCCGCCGCGCTCGCCCTGGGTACTTCCTTCGCGTCCCTTGGCGGCGCTCACGGCGTTTCGAGCGGGGCCGGGGGCACGGCAGCACGCACGGTCGCGCGCGCCCTGGGGCTGGCGCTACTGCCGGCGGTCGGGGTCGCCCTTTTGAGGACGCTCGTGTTCGGAACCCCGATGCCGTTGGCTGCGCTGGCGAAACCTTCGGATCTCGAGCATGGATTTCGCTATTCGCTCGCGGCCTTCGCGTTTGCCGGCCCCCCGATTCTCGTCCTGGCGCCGCGTACTCTTCGCCTGCTCGACACTCACGGCAAAGCCATTCTCGTCGCCGGAGCGGTGCACTTCGTCGCCATGGTCGCGGCTGGCGGCGACTGGATGCCCTACAGCCGACTCGCGGCTCCCATTTTGCCGGGCCTCGTTCTCGTGGGGTGTCAGCTTGCGGAGCACGCACCAGCGTGGGCCACGCATCTTAGGGTCGTGGCCGCCATCGCGTTGGCGGTGTCCGTGCCGCTTTTGAATCCGGACCCACGAGTCGGCGGGCATCGTCGCGCGCTCATCGAAGCGGCGAGGGCACCCCTCGCCGGCGCTGAGCACGTCGCTACCCTCGACGCGGGGTGGGTGGGCGCGGCGACTCCGGCCGAAGTGGTCGAGCTTGCCGGCGTGACCGACATTCGTGTGGCGGCCTTGCCGGGAGGACACACATCGAAGCGCCTACCGGAGCGCTTCGTGGAGTCGCGCAAGATCGATGCACTCGTTCTGTTGCATTCGGGTGTCGCCCAGGCCGGCGAGTGGGGCTTTGACCGGGTCGTCGAGCAGCGCCTTGCGCGGTTCGAGAAGGTCGGCGATCCCGAGAGCCGCTGGGGGAAAGTGGCGGAGATCCCCCTTGGGGCGACCGAGAAGAGCTACCTCATCTTTCGTTTGAGAGAAGGGTCTTCAACCCATTGATTCAAGCGCGCTTTTCGCTACGAGGAGGCGGCTCTGCGTTCGCTGCGCCCAGCCCGCGGATCGCGTCTTTCATGGCGCGGGCATCCGGGTAGCGGTCTCGCGGGAGCGCTGCCAGACCACGATCGATCACCTTTTGCCAAGGCTCCGGGATGGCGTCGAACGCACGCTGGACTCCGCTCGGCGGCTCGACGCTTCGTTCGGCACGGCTCCAGAGATCGCTCGAGCGAGCGGGCGGGGCCTGGCCGGTCAGGCACTCGTATAGAACCGCAGCCAGGCTGAACAGGTCGGAGCTGACATCGACCTCGAGTCCCTGTTCCTGCTCCGGGGACATGTATCCGGGGGTGCCAAGCGGCGCTCCCATGTTGGTCAACCGGGTCTCAGCCCATTCGACCCGAGCCACGCCGAAATCGAGCAGCTTGACCCGTTCTCCATCCGGCAGGCGTGGGCTCGAAGGTACGTGGTCGACGAGCGGCGCTTCGGCGTCGTCTGGGGCCCGGGCGAGGAAGATGTTGCTGGGTTTGACGTCGCGGTGGATCACGCCGGCGGCGTGCACGGCGCCGAGAGCGTCGCAAACCTGCATGGCAATGGGCAGTAGCTGCTGCGGGCTCAGTACCTTCTGCGCCTTGATGCGATCGGCGAGAGACTCTCCGTACAACCGCTCGATGACGAGGTAGCTGGTCCCGTCGGGCAGGTGGCCCTCGTCGTAGACCTCGACGACGTTCGGGTGCCAGGCCAGGCCGAGGGCGGCCGCTTCGCGGCGAAGGCGGTCCGCCGCGAGATGGTCATGCGCGACGGCAGTTCTCAACAGTTTGATGGCGACGTTCGAGTTGTCGCTGAGACGAGTCGCTTCGTAGATCGCTCCGCTCGCTCCCGCCCCCAAGCGCACGCCGAGCCGGTATTCGCCGGCGACCACCATGCCCTCGCCGAAGGGCGTGTTTTTCCTCTCCTGGGTTTCACGCAGAGTTGCCGCCCGTTCGAGCGCCTGGATTCGCATCAGTTGGGAGTGCGATTGAAGTCGTCGTCGTTGCTCGTGGGTCCAGGCGAACCCGGCGCCTGCACCAATCGCTCCCCCGACCAGCGCGCCGACGATGCCCGTCGCTGTCGACAGCCCGCCGGCGGCGATTCCGACGGCGGGCGCTGCGGCGCCGACCAGGGCGCCCCAGACGACCGAACCGTTCGCTGGCTCACTCCATGTCGCCACGAATCGCAGCTCTGCTCCACCATCGTCGGACTCCACCCGAGTCATCTCTACCTTCGCGGGTCGGAGCCCGAAGAGCACCGGCACCGCTCGAAGCTCGGTCGCTCGAGCGAGGCCAAGTAGGCCATCCCCCTCGATGCTCGCAACGGCGCGAAGCGGCACCGCACCTTCCCACCGTCCTTTTGACAGCTCGATGGTGCGCCATCGATCGGTCCGCACGTCGTCGCCGCCGAGTTGATCGAGCTGGCGGAACGCATCTCCGATGTCTCGGGCGCCTCGTAGGACTCGGGTCCAAACACCGAGGTTTTCCTGGTCCACCACGAAGTCGACGGTTTGATGGATCTGGTCGCGTCCCCAACGCGAAGCGAACTCGACGAGCGCGACATGCCAGCGGTCGACGGGCAGCGAGCGCGTCTCGTCGGCGAGGTATTCCCGGTCGAGCTTGGTCTTCAGCGAAAAGGCGTCCGCTTCAGCGCGACCGTGCGTTCGTTCTATGTGGAGCAAGAGCGACTTCACTCGCGAAGCCGTCGTGTTGCCGGTCGTCTTGCGCCGGGTCACCGTGGCGGCGAGCGTAGCACCCGGCGACGAGATGGGGGAGCCGAGGTGCTACGTTCTCGGCCGTGGCTCGTCTCTCCGAGCAGCTTCGTGATTGGCTCGCACGGGCCGAGATCCTCGCAAGGGGAGCCGAGCGGCTGCGTTCCGACGCCAGCCGGGCGCTCACCGAGCAGCGACCTTGGGAGGCGCGGAGTTTGGCCCACGAGCTGCTCGTAGAGGTACCCAATTCATCCGTGGCGCTCGCGATTTGGGCGGACGCCGCCGAAGCGATGATGCTCGACCGAGAGCAGTCCGACGCTCTGTGTCGCCTCGCCGAACAAGTCCCTTTTCGTTCGGACGTGTGGTTGCGACTCGCTCGGGTGCGCGAAGAGCTCGGCGACGACAGCAGCGTCGCGCTCGAACGAGCGGTGCAGGCGAGGGAGCCCGTCGAGGCCGCGGACGAAGCAAGACTCCTCTTGGCTGACCGTGACCTCGCCTGCGGCGATCCGGCGCGTGCGGATCGTTGGCTCAGGCAGGCCAGCCTGGCGACCCAGCGATCGCCGGAGCTTCTCGCGCGTAGAGTTGCCGTCCACCTGGAGCAAGGGGAGGTCGAGCGTGCCCTCAAGCTAGGTGCGGAGGTCGGGGATCCGGCCGTCCTCGACGCCCGCGGTTGGTTGCTCCGAGGGCGATTGTGGTTCGCGGCAGGGGAACCCGCCGCGGCTCACGCCTTTCAGCGTGCCCTGTTGCTCGACGCCCCGGACGCCGAACGGGTGATCACTGCCGTGGTGGCGCGCACCAACGACGCTGTCGCGCTGTCACGATATCGAGAGATTCTCGGCGGGCGCGCTCACGAACCGACGTGGAAGGCCGCGTTCGCCACGGCGGAGGGTCGGCAGGACGATGCATTGTCGGCGCTGGCCGAGGCGGCGCGTGCGCGAAAGGACGCCGAGGGGTTTCGCGCCTACGTGGATCTCGCGATCGAGTTGCGAAACACGGCGGCGCTCTCCCAAGCACTGGCGATCGCCGACGAGAATCGGCTCGATGTGAACGACGCCGTTCGAGCGCTCGAACGGGCTCTCCGTTCGAAGACCCCCAGTCATGCGTTGGCGCTGCTCGACGGCGCAACGGGGCGGGTTGCCGGATGGGCCGCCGAGCAACGGGACGAGATCTATCGCTCGTGGTGCACGCCCCCCTCGAATTGGCCGGCGTTACTGGCCGAAATTTCGCGCCTCGCACGGGACCTCGGCGCGTTCAAAGCGCTCCGAGGCGCCGAGACCATCGCTGTCGATCTCGAACGGCCGGTCAAGGTAGCGATCGTCGGCGAGTTCAACGCGGGCAAGTCCAGCTTCATCAACGCGCTCTTGGGCGAAGCCGTCGCCCCCATGGGAGTTCTTCCGACCACCGCGAGCATCAACCGTGTGGTCTGGGCGCCCGATCGATTCGTTCGTATAGAGATTGCAGATGGTGAAGACCGCATCGTGACTCACACGGCGCTTCGCGCGGCACTCGATGAGCTCGACTCGTCGCGGGTCAGGCGGGTGCTGATCTACGCGCCGCTCGAGCCGTTGCGTCGCGTCGAGCTCATCGACACCCCGGGTTTCAACGCTCCGGACTCGGCCCACGCCAGCGGCGCTCGAGAGGCATTTCGCGAGGCGCACGTCGCGCTCTGGCTGCTCGATGCGAGCCAACCGCTCAAAGAGAGCGAGCGCGAGGTGCTCAGCGAAATTCGCCGCCTCGACGTTCCGCTCATCGTGCTGCTAAACAAGGTGGATCGACTCGAACCGGCGCAGGTGCAGGAAGCCCTCGCTCACGTCGAAACGGGGCTCGCGGAGGCCGGCATCCCGGTGGAGGTCGAGCCGTTCGGCTTTTCTGCGAAACAGGCGCTCGAGGGGCGAGCGGGAAACGAAGCGGTGCTCGAACAGTCTCGATGGGCCGACGTCGAAAAAATGTTCGAAACCAAGATCGTGGACCAGAGCGAAAGACTGCGCGAACGCGTGCTCAGGAGGCGCGCCAAGGAAGTCGTCGATTCCCTCCATGAGATCACCGAGCGGGCCCGAGCACGCGTGGAACAACGTCGAGAAACCGAGCGACGGCGAAGTGAAGCCCTGCTGGCAGCCGTCGGCCGGGCGGTGGAAAAACGCGAGGACGCCGAGACCTTCATCGAGCAACGACTCGACCGCTGTCTCGGCGATCTCGACCGCGATTTGGCGCCGGTTCAGGGTGCAGAAAAGGATGCGAGCGAAGCTCGTTTCATTGCAACACGAGCGCGTTCGGTCGCGGGCCCGGCGCTCTACCGGGCGATACTCGATTGGCTCGAGCTCGACGAACTGCTGACGCTCGAAGAACGCCTTTCGGCTCTGGTCGCCGGTGCGATTTTCAGTCTGCGTCAAACAAGTCGAGAAGAATCCGAACGCGGCCGCCGCCGTTTCGCCATGTTGGTCGTCGACGAGGCGGTGGCAGTTGCGGAAAGCTCGAGCGCGGCGCCGGTTCGATCGGAGGAAGAGTTCGTTCTTGGCGTGCGTATCACGTCGTTGGCCCGCGCCCTCGGTTCTCCGAACACGAGCCCGGGCGCATGAATGAAGCTCTAGCGGCCCGCGTCCAACGGGCATCCATCGTGTAACGGTGCTAGAATGAATTCGATGTCGTTCCGACGAGCCCTGATTGCCGCCAGCGCTGCCGCGTTGGCTCTCGTCGCGTCAGCACCGGTCGTCACCCCTGCCCACGCCGACCCGCTGGGTGAAATCGCGGGCGAGGTGCTGGACATCGCTGCCAAGAAACTCCAAGTCGACGTCGAACGAGGAACCGCGTTGCTCGAAGGCGACGTCAAGGCAGTTCTCGGCGAGCTGACGGTGACCGCACCCAAGGTGCAGATTCGCTACGATGAGGCGCCACGGGTCAAGTGGGCGCGCGCGTACGGAGGGGTACAAGCCACCGTCAAGGGCATCCGTGCCAACGCCGCGCAGGTCGAGGTCAATTTGGCCGAGCGGCGTGTCGATCTTTCTGGTGGGGTGCGTCTGAGCCGCGGCAAGGGCTGGGTCAAAGCAGAGCGTGCTTCTATCGATCTCGGCACGCACAAGGTCACCTTGCACGGCGTCGAAGGCTCGATCCCGGTCAAGCCCCCGAAGCGGTGAGCGCCGAGCTCGCGGAATCGCCCGCGCCACTTCGCGCGGAGGGCGTGAAGATACGACTCGGTCAGAGCGAAATCGTGCGGGGTGCGAGCTTCGCATTGACGCCCGGTCGGGTCCTCGGCGTGCTCGGTCCGAGCGGGGCGGGGAAAACGACGCTGTTTCGAGGCTTGACCGGAGAGCTGCCCTTGAGCTCCGGCCGCGTCTGGCTGGGTGCTACCGACGTCAGTCGGGCGCCGCTGTGGGCGCGGGCACGCGAGGGCCTTGGTTACGTGCCGCAAACTCCCAGTGTGTTGGGGGGACGGCCAGGCGGGCAGAAAAAAAAGGAGGGAGGCCAAATAGAAGGCGGGTC
>JAJDAH010000038.1 GCA_029261965.1 Polyangiaceae bacterium | reverse complement strand
CCTGATGATGGTGCTAGCCATCTGTGGATTGGTGACAATTGCTTCTGGTGTTCGAAAGTTTGCCAGACGCCATCTTGAAGAAACACAGTGAGGAGCCAATGACAGATTCTTCTACTGATACCAAACCAGGAAAATGCAATCCGCAAGGATATGCACATCGTTTTGAAAGACGACCCGAATTCTTGTTTGGAAATCTAATCGACTGTGTTATCAATGCCTCTGGCATCAAACAACGGCCGGTTAAAGATCTCAAAGTAATCGAGATAGCTGATGTGTTTACTGGAGACAATGAAGTATTCATCGGCTTTGGCAAGCCCAATGCTTATCTGGTCTGCCCTTCCCCAAAAGGAGGCTACCAGAAATTCTACGGCAAATCGCTTCGGCGAGCACCTTCGATTATTCAACATACAAAGGGCATTGTACAGTCTGGAATTTTGATTCGATTCAAGAATCTTCCGTCGGATGCAATCCCTCGTATTCAGGCTGCCATGGTCAAGCACCATGGTAAGAAGTTTTGGACCTGTGTCAATGCAATTCTTTGCATCATGAATGATGCTGGTTTTGCATCTGGTACCAAGTCCTTGACCAAGAGGTATATGCCTTTCAACCAGCTTGGTGCATTAATTCGAGACGGGTTTACCTATGACGGCAAGCCTGTCGAAATGGAGGTGATTCGTACCACTTCAGCTAATGTGGAAAAGTTCGGCATCCAGATCAAATTTGCCGAATACATGACCATGTGTCGTCATGCCCAGAGAAAGTCTAAAGCACTTGCTTGGCTGAGTGATTCGTTTACCAGTTTCAAGCGGGGGTTTGCCGAAGAAGTTCTGGGTCGAAGACGCACTGAAGCTCCCGCCTATGTGGAAGCTCCAGCTTTGCCGGACAACCCCAATTACAAAGACGATATTGTGATTGGTCTATCCAAAGCATCTTCAGCAGGAGTGATTTTGCGGATGCTGTGGGGAGCACACACGCTTTTCCAGGCAAGCCAAAGCAGGGTAGATATCAACGATTACCTGCCCGAAGTATTGCCACCATTTCCGCAAAAGAATCCAAGCTTCGTCACACGTTTGAAAAAGAAGGTGTTGATGTCGCCTTTTGTTGTCTGGCTAATTCGTCAGATATTGGCACCATCATTTGCAAAAGTTGGCGCCAAATCCGAGCAAGAGATTTACGACATGCTCGTCACTCACTCGGATGAATTGCCGTTCAAATACAACATCGTCATGAGCAGAGATGAGACTACGATTGCCCAGACATCAGTGGCTGTGAAAGTTATTGACTGGCTTCTGAGCAAGCACGTTATAGTCTCTGGCTATAAGTACGATGAACGATTTGCCGGCGAAGTCTGGAAAGATGTAGACGGTGTGATTCACTTGAATCCCAACTCAGGCACTTTCCAACCGACCGATGAACAACTCATTCAGGCTGGTCACTACATGAAAGCCATCTTCCCTCACGTTCGAGTTGTTGTTGAGGCGACCGATGGTTCTTGGAAGCAAGAAATCTAAGAATTTCTCCTTCCCACCGCATCACCCGATGCACTTGCTTAGCAAGAATCCGACTGTTAACAGCAAGTGTATTGTTTAGAAAACTCACAAAACTAGCATTGAAGACCTACTCTTGATGCAGTTTTGTAAGCCGGAGAAAACATGAGCTAGACATACTGTTTTAGCAAATGAAGTTTGGTGGGAGAAAGTGCCAAGAGTGCTTTTTCCCACTGATTCAACCGGCCCCTAATTTCAACTGAGTTGAGAGGTTCTAATTGTTGAACCTCTCAGCTCAACTTCTTTTGGAGGCTAAAATGAAACTTGAATTTTTGAGGAGGATTTTCTTCCGCAGATTGGATGGAAATGAAATCAAATCCAGTTTATTGAGTGCGTTAAGACGCGTTCAAGAAGAACCCGGTGACTATGAATCCCGGAGTCATACAATAATCACCAACATGTATATCAAGAGCTCAACAAAATCTCTTGAGTTACAGTTGTTTGCCACTTATTCTTTGAGTGCGCTTTCGGCTCTACAAGCTGGTGACAAAGACAAAGCAAAAGCCGAGTTCAAAAAGGCAAAAGCAATACGAAAATTTGCTATCGAACGTGATGGTGAATATAGTGAGCTTGCTAAAGACGAAGCTTCTGACTTTGTAAAAGCGATGCACAAGAAATTGCGCTAGCGAAAATATGTGGGTGATGGTTGGTTGAATAAGCTCCAGCCATCAGGCAGTGTGAATCTTGCAACTCATATATTTTTTGATTAAAACAACTATAAAAAATAGTAAAAGCTTCATTAAAAAGAAAGAATTCAAAATTTGTACGTTATACGCACAATCATTGAACTCTTTCTGCCAAGCAATCCTTCTTTGTTTTAGTCATGCAGCAAAAGGCGATAGAGCTAATTGACTAGGGCAAAAACAGTAGTTATATTATCTGGTCCACCATTTCTTTTTGCTTCGGCAACTAGTCGATTACACACTTGCTTTGGGTTTGCTTCAGAATCCATTTGGTCTGAAATAAATTTACGGCTAACCACATTTGATAATCCATCGGTAACTAGCAAATACTTGTCACCATTTACAAGCGATAAACATCTGTGGCTAATTATAATGGACTTTTCTCCAAGGCACTGAGATATTTCATCTTTGTCGGGATGATTGATGCTTTCTGCTTCGCTCAAAAGTCCCAGATCAATAAGTTCTTGAACAGTTGAATGATCCTTAGTCAATTGAGTTAGCACACCGTTTCTTAGACGGTAAGCTCTAGAATCTCCAACATGTGCAACATGGGTAAGATAATCTCCTAAAATGATAACAACAATTGTGGTGCCCATATCATTGAGAGATTTCTTCTTTCGTGCGCTAAGCCAGATTTCATAGTTCGCTTCGGCAATTGCATCTTCCGCCCATGCTCTTATGCTGCTTGGGCTTGAATAGTGAGGCAA
>JAJDAH010000370.1 GCA_029261965.1 Polyangiaceae bacterium | reverse complement strand
ACCCGGCGAAGCACGGCTGTCCGCTGCCCGACCGCGACGGGGACGGGATCCTCGACGACGTCGACGCTTGCCCCGACGAAGCCGGAGAGGCCAACGACGATCCCGCGAAGCACGGCTGTCCGCCGCCCAAGGATCGCGATGGCGACACCATCCTGGACGACGTCGACGCGTGCCCCGACGCCGCGGGTCCGCCCAACGACGACCCGAAGAAGCACGGCTGCCCGGTCGCACGAATCGAGATGGGTCAGATTCGAATCCGAGAGCAAGTCCAGTTTGCGTACAACAGCGCACGAATCCTGAAGGCGAGCGATTTCATTCTCGAAGCGGTAGCAAAGGTCCTCACCGACACGCCCGAGATCAAGAAGATCAGCATCCAGGGTCACACCGACAGCAAGGGCAGCAACGGCTACAACAAGGCGCTCAGCAAGCGTCGAGCGGCTTCGGTGGTCAATTGGCTCCGCCGAAACGGCATCGACCGCAAACGCATGGTGGCCGAGGGGCTCGGTGAAGAGAAACCGATCGATACCAACGATACGGACGAGGGGCGCGCCAACAACCGACGCGTCGAGTTCCACATTCTCGAACAGGACCAGATCACCAAAGAGGTCGTGACTCCGGGCGCGAAAGGCGCGCCTACGCCTGCCCCACCGGCCGCCGAGCCTCCCGCCGCGAAAACACCGAAGAAGCCGCCACCGCCGAAGAAGCCACCACCGCCACGGAAGGCCCCGGCGGCTAAAAAGCCGTCCCCCCCCAAGGCGCCGCCAAAACCACCCGCGGCCAAACCCCGGCCGGCTCCGGGTCCGGTCGGCCCGGCAGGTCCCGCGCCGAAGCCTCCGACGAAGCTCTGAAAAGTCACCAGGCGGGCCGCGCGCTCGAGCGGGCTCAAGATCGAGGCGGCCCCGCCGTTCTACTTCCCGCGACATGCTGGCGGTGGCCGAACCCTGTGCACCAACGATTCCGTCGAAAGCACTGCGCGATGAGCTCGAGCAGCGGCTCGGTCATGGAGAAATCGCCCTTCCCGTCCTGCCGGATGTCGCAGCACGAGTGCTGGCCCTCGCCTCACGCGAGGACTGCAGCCTCGAAGACTTGACCGACGTTCTGCGCAACGACCCGTCGATGGCGGGGCGCATGCTCGAGATCGCGAACAGTGCGGCGTACTCGCCAAAGGTGCGAATCGTTAGCCTCCAGCAAGCGGTCAGTCGCCTCGGCGCCTCGACGATTCGCGACATCGCCCTGGTAATTTCCTGCAAGAGCCGAGTCTTCAAGGTTCGGGGGGCGACCACCAAGGTCCGCGAGATCTTCCGCCACTCGGTGGCGACAGCCGTCGTGGCTCAGGAGATTGCCAGAACCCGACGTGACAGTGTGGAAGAGGCCTTCGTCGGCGGGTTGCTGCACGACGTCGGCCAGCCGCTGTTGTTTCAAGAGATCGCGGATATTCAGGAAGCACTACAGACGACCGTGGACCCCCTCCGCGAGAGCGCCTTGGTCGACGAGCTGCACGCCGCGTTGGGCGCGAAGCTCGCCAAGCGCTGGAAACTCCCACCCCGCACCATGCGAGCCATCCGCGACCATCACGATCCAGGGGCCGACGGTGCCGCGTGCGCGATCTCGTTGGCGGATTCGATCGCCCACGTATTCTTGACGGAGACTGATGCCGGCGATCTCGCCCAGCTACCGACGGTCGCCGCGCTGAACCTCTACCCAGACGACGTCGGCGCGTTGCTCGCCCGTCGCCACGCTGTGCTCGAAGCTGTTCAGGCCTACGCATGAACGACACCTTTTTCAACCTGCTGGTCCTCGGCGGGGGTCCCGCGGGGCAGAAGGCCGCGGTGCAAGGCGCCAAAGCCGGCGCTCGAGTTCTCTTGATCGACGAGGGGCACTCCGTCGGGGGTGAATGCGTGCGGCGCGGGACCATCCCCAGCAAGACGCTTCGAGAAACCGCCGTGGCCCTGACCGGGTTCCGACAGCGGAGCGGCGGCGTCATCGACGTCCAGTTGCGTGAGGATCTCGAGCTCGAAAGCCTGATGAAGCGCATGCATCAGGTCATCGAGGCCCACGAACGATACTTGGGAGAGCAACTCGCTCGAAACGGCGTCACGGTGTGGCACGGCCGTGCGCGGTTCGAGTCTCCTCGGGACGTCTTGGTGAGCTCCGTCGACGGGACCACTCGCCGAGCATCCGCTCCGGCCACGGTCATCGCCACGGGTTCGCGCCCGCGCACACCTCCGAACATCGACATCGACCACGAGCACGTCTTCGACAGTGACTCGCTGTTGAGCATGCCGTACCTGCCGCGTTCACTCACCGTGCTCGGCGGCGGCATCATCGGCAGCGAGTACGCCTCGATCTTCGCGGCCCTCGGTGTCGAGGTGCATCTGGTCGACAAACGCGACGCTCCAGTGGCATTTCTCGACTCCGAGATCACGTCGCGTTTCCGTGCCGGATTCGAGAGGAACGGCGGCCGTTTCCTCGGGGGTCGCGACGTCGTCCGGGTCGAGTGGGACGGCTTGGCCTCCGTCGTCACCGAGCTCGACGACGGCGAAGAGCTGCGTTCGGAAAAGCTACTCGTCGCCCTCGGCCGAGTCCCGAACCTCGATCGACTCGAGCTCGCGGCCGCCCGTCTCAGGCCGACCAACCGCGGCATGCTCGCGGTCGACGAAAATTGCCGAACCGACACCGAAGGCATCTACGCCGTCGGCGACGTGATCGGCCCGCCAGCTCTGGCCGCCTCGGCGATGGAACAAGGGCGACGCGCCGCCCGGCACGCGCTCGGACTGCCCGTCAGCGCCGCGCGAGAACTCATCCCCGTCGGCGTGTACACTGTGCCGGAAATGTCGAGCGTCGGGCTCGACGAAGCGGCTGCTCGAGAGCGCTACCACGGCGCGGCTCTCGTCGGTCGTGCCCGCTTCGAAGAAACGGCCCGGGGCCACATCTCCGCCATCGATGACGGCATGCTCAAGCTCGTGGCCGATCCGACGGGCCGCGAGATCGTCGGGGTTCAGATCGTCGGGGAAGGAGCCGCAGAGCTGGTGCACATCGGGCAGATGGCCTTGCTGGGCGGTATGGGCGTCGACGCGTTGGTGGAAAACATCTTCAACTTCCCCACCCTGGCGGAGGCCTACCGCGTGGCCGCCCTCGACATCGTGGGTCAACGCGCCAGCCTCGCCGCGCGCCGACAGCGCCGCCCGGAGCCGGTCCTTGAAAGAGCCGCCGGTCCCTGACGCGTCGCCGACTAGTTAGCTAGGTAGCTAACCTCGTCCCTCTTCGACCGCGTGGCACGCCACCTGGTGCCCCTTGCCGATTTGAACGAGCGCTGGGTTTTCTTTTTCGCAGCGCTCCTCGGCGAGAGGACAGCGGGTGTGAAACGGGCATCCGCTCGGCAGATCGATCGGTGAAGGCACGTCGCCCTCGAGCACCTGCCGGTCGGCCCGATCGCGGGGGTCGTCGATGGGTATCGACCCCAAGAGCGCCTTCGAATAAGGGTGCCTTACCTCCGCGTCGAGATCGTCGCAGCGCAAGCGCTCGACGATGAAACCGAGATACATGATCTCGACGCGATCGCAAAAGTGCTGCACCACCTTGAGGTCGTGACTGATGAACAAGTAGGTGAGCGACAGCTTCTGCCGTAGGTCCTGAAGCAGGTTGAGCAGCTGGGCTTGAATCGAGACGTCGAGCGCGCTCACGGGCTCGTCCGCCAGGATGAACTTCGGGTTCACGCTCAGAGCCCGCGCGATGCCGATGCGCTGACGTTGCCCCCCGCTGAACTCGTGCGGGTACTTCCGCCGGACCTCGGGTCGCAGGCCCACCATCTCGATGAGCTCGTCGATTCGGCCGGAAACTTTTTCGCGCGGGACCGCGCGATGAAACTCGAGGGCCTCCGTCAGCACCCTTTCCACCGTCATTCGCGGGTTCAGCGACCCGTAGGGATCCTGAAAAATGATCTGCATCCGCTGCTTCAGCGGGCGAAGCTCCGCATAGCTCATCTTGCTGATGTCGACGCCATCGAAACAAATCGTGCCGTCGGTGGGCTCGAGCAGGCGCACGAGCACTTTGCCGAGCGTCGACTTGCCGCAGCCGGACTCCCCGACGAGGCCGACGCACTCCCCCTCGTCGACCACCATGTCGACGCCATTGACGGCGTGCACCCGCGCCACCTCGCGGCCGAGCACGCCCCCGGTGATCGGGAAGTGCTTGACGACCCCTTTCGCCTCCAGGATGGCCATCAGCCCAGCGCGTCCTCGTGTGGGAAAAAACAGCGAACACTCCGACCATCATCCAGACTCTCGAGCTTCGGCTCGTCATTGGCGCACTGGTCCTCGGCCCTCGAGCACCGGTCCCGAAAACGGCATCCGGACGGCACGTGCTTGAGATCCGGCACTAGTCCCGGAATGACCTCGAGCTTCTTGCCGCGCTCTTTCGGTGCCCGCTTGGGAATCGATTTCAAGAGCGCGTGAGTGTACGGATGCGACGGACGGTGAAAAATGTCGTCGACGGACCCTTCCTCGACGACTCGAGCGGCGTACATGACGACGACTCGGTCGCAGACTTCCGCGATCACGCCGAGATCGTGGGTGATGAGGATGACCGCCGTGCCGAGTTGGTCCTTGAGCTCGACCATGAGCTTGAGAACCTGCGCCTGGATCGTGACGTCCAGAGCCGTCGTCGGCTCGTCCGCGATGAGCACCTCGGGGTTACACGCCAGCGCCATCGCGATCATCACGCGTTGACGCATGCCACCGGACAGCTGATGGGGGTATTCGTCGATGCGCCTCTCGGGAGACGGGATCCCGACCTTGGTGAGCATCTCGAGCGCGCGCTTTCGCCGTCCGGCCTTGTCGAGATCCTGATGCAGCAAGAGCGCTTCTTCTATTTGCCAGCCGACGGTGAACACAGGATTGAGCGCGGTCATGGGCTCCTGGAAGATCATGGCGATGCGGTTGCCGCGCACGTCCCGCATTTCGTCTTCGCGCATCGCCACGAGATCGCGACCGTCGAGCAGGATCCTCCCGCCGGTGATCTTTCCAGGGGGGTCCGGCACGATTCGCAGAATCGACTTGCTCGTGACGGTTTTGCCGCACCCGCTCTCACCGACGATGCCGAGCACCTCGCCCTTATGAACGTCGAAGCTGACGTCGTCGACGGCGCGCACCTCGCCGTCGTCGGTAAAAAACGACGTCGTCAGGTTTTCGACGCTGAGAATCGGGTCAGACACTCTTGGGATCCAACGCGTCTTGAAGAGCGTCTGCAAAGACGTTGAAGCACAGCACCAAGCCGAACATCGAGAACGTGGCGGCGCCGATTTGCCAGTAGAAGCCGTTGATGAGCTCCGCGCGGGCCTGGTCGATCATGATGCCCCAGCTGGGCTCTCCCTGAACGCCGAGACCGAGATAGCTCAGAATGACCTCGCTCTTGATCGCGCCGACGAAGAGCAGCGCGAAATACACCAGGACGACGTGCATCGTGTTCGGCAAGACGTGCTGGATGAGGATCTTCCAGTTCCCGTAGCCCATGGCGCGCGCCGATTGGATGTATTCGGCTTCCTTGAGCTTCATCACCTCGCCGCGGACGACGCGGCACGGCCCGACCCAAAACGTCGCGCAGAATGCGACGTAGATCCCGAACAGCCCCTTGCCGGCGATGTAGGTGAGCGCGATGAGCAACAGCAGGTTCGGAATCGACTGGACGGTGGAATAGAGCCAGACGATGAAGTTGTCGACGTTCTTGCCGTAGTAACCCGCTATACCGCCGAGCAACGCGCCCACCGTCACACCGATGAGCGCGGAGACGAATCCGACGCCGAAAGCGATCTTCGCCGAGTACATCGCGCGCACGAAAATGCTCCGACCCTGCCGGTCGGTTCCGAGCCAGAGCCGCCAGTCCTCCAGCGACGGCGTCGTGAACTTCTCGCCGACGCGCTCTTCGTAACCAGACGCAAAAATGCCCAACTTCACCGAGAGCGCGACCAGCGCGTACGCCACGATGACGCTCAAACAGACCAACGCCCACTTGTCCCGCCGAAGCTTGCGGACGGGCCGCGAATGCCAGAGATCTTTCATTCGAGCCTCACCCGCGGATCGACCACTGCGTACAGAACGTCGTTCAGAATCGTCGAGATGATGAAGACGATGGAAATCCAGACCGTGTAGGCCTTGATGACGGGGAAGTCCGCCGTGTTGAGCGCTTCGAGCAGCATCGTGCCGAGCCCTGGGATCCCGAAAAACGACTCGAGCAAAAGCGAGCCGGTCACGAGGAACGGCACCGAGATCATCACCCGCGTGATGATGGGGATGAGCGCGTTCTTGAGCACGTGCCGGAACATGACGCGACCGCTGCCCGCGCCTTTGGCGACCGCCGTCGTCACGTGGTCGCGGGTGAACTCCTCGACGAACACCGACCGGTAGAATCGCGAGTCGTAGCCCATGCCGACGATCACGAGCACGATGATGGGCAGAGCCACATACTGCCAGCGGTCGAAACCCGACTCGTAGCCGTAGATCTGAAAGAACCGAACTCGGAACGCGAGCAGGTATTGGCCGACGACGATGTAGACGAGAAAGCTCACGCTCATCCCGGCAACAGCCAGCGCCATGAGCAACCGATCGGCGGCTTTGCCGCGGAGCGACCCCGCGAGCAACCCGACGCTCACGGCGAGAAGCGTGGTCGCCACGAGCCCCGGTATGGTGATCGCGAGCGTCGGCCCGAGCCCGCGGGACATCATTTCACTGATGGGCTCACTCGTCGCCCAGGACCGCCCGAAATCGAGCGTCACGATCTGGCGCAGGTAGTCGAGGTACTGAATGTAGTGCGGCCGATCGAGGCCGAACTGCACTCGGAGCGCCTGCAGATCCTGCTCGGTCGCGGATTTCCCGAGAAAAGCGACCACCGGGTCCTTCGCGAAGAAGTTGAACAAGACGAAGGTGATGAGTGTGACGCCCAGGACCACCGGGATCCCCCAGAGCAAACGGCGAATGATGAACGCTCTCATTGCGGCTCGTTCCGGCTCACTGCCTCGGCTCCACGTCGAGGTACTTGAACCACTTCGAGTCGATCTCGGTCGGCATGGCGTACTTCAGGCGACGGTTGAACACGTAGTAGCGCGTCCTCGCCATGCTACCGATGGCGGGAACGTCCTCGATGATGATGTCACGCATCTTCACGTAGATTGCGGTCCGCTCGGGGGACGGCTGCATCGTGCGGATTTTCTTGTAGAGCTCGTCGAACTCGGGATTGGCGTAGTTGTAGGCGTTCGACCCGGGGCTCGAATTGGGCCCGAAGAACAGCTGGAGAAAGTTCTCCGCATCCGGATAGTCCGCCCCCCACGCCAGCCCGAACATCTGCGCCTTTCGTTTTTTGAGCTTCTCACTCAGCTCGGGAAACGAGCTGATCTGAACGTCCACCTCGACGTTTATCTTCTTCATCTGCCGAGACAGCATCTCGGCCTGCTCTGCGGAGTTTCCACTACGACTCGTGTGAAATTCTATCGGCGGTAGGCCCTTGCCGTCGGGATAACCGGCTTCGGCGAGCTTCTTCTTCGCAAGCTCGATGTTCGGGCCACGGTAGGGCGAGATGACTCCCTCTTTGTACCCGCTCAGCCCCGGCGGAATCGGGCCGTCGTACAGCACGTTGGTATTGTTGTAGAACGCGTCGCTGATTTCCTTGGTGTCGAGGGCAAGCGCGATGGCTTGGCGGACCTTCTTGGCCTTCTCGCCTTTGCCGGTGACCGGGTGGTCCATGTTGAACCCCCGGTAGATGAAATCGAGCAGCTTGACGTTTTCGTTCCGGACGCCGTCGTTGGCGAACAGCGGTCGGAGCTTCCTCTCGCCGTCGAAGATCGCGTCGAAGTACTCCGCGGGCACCTGGGCCATGTCGAGATCCCCCACCCGAAACTTGAGCCACATCGGTTGGTCTTGCTCGAACACGTGCAGAACTATGCCGTCGAGGAACGGCACCTTTTGGCCCACGGGCTCGAGCACGTCGCGCACCGCTACGCCCTTGGTGGCCTCGCTCGGATAGACCATCTGTCGGTACTTGGGGTTCTTCTCGAGAACGAAATGGGTTCCGCGCTTCCACTCCTTCAAAATGAACGGCCCCGTGCCGATCGCCCGGTTGCCGATTTCCTTGCCGTAGTGCTCGGCGCACTCGCGCGGCAGGGGCGCCGTGTATCCCATGGCGAGCACGAACAAGAACTGCGGGTACGGACGCACGAGCTTGATTCGAAATCGGTGCCGGTCCAGGACCTCGAGGCCCTCGATCTTCGCGTCCCAATCGAACGGCTCGCCGGTCTTGCGCTCGTTCATGCGCTTCTGAAAGTCGTCGAAACCGACGATGCGCTCCTTGTAGAGCCACCACCCGGCCGGCGTCAGATCGCGGTCGGCCATCCGCATGAGGGACCAAATCACGTCCTGCGCGACGAGCGCCCTCCCCTGCCCGCCTTCGAAGCAGGCGTCGTCGTGAAAGAGCACGCCCTTGACGAGCTCGAAGGTGTACGTGGTGCCGTCCTCGCTGATCTCCGGCATCCGGGCGAGCAAGAGCGGCTCGAGCTCCGGTGGGCGAACGAGGTACTTGAATTGAAAGAGCGTGTCGTAGACTTGCGAGCCCACGAGGTTCGCGTACTGGCTCGACGCGCGAACGGGATCGAGCGAGCCGACCTTCGCGCGCATGCCGTAGTGGAAGTACTTCTTGCCCCTCTCCCACTCCGGCGGCGCTTTGCACGCGACCACCAAGAGCACCGCCGCCGCCAAGAAGCAGCGCGCGGACCAGCCGATGGCGCTCCGGCGCGACATGGCGGGCATCCTACAAGACCCTGTTAGAATCGTGGCGCTCTGTGACCGCCGCCCGCCTCAAACATGCCCTTTGGGCGCGCTGGTACGTGGAGGCCGCTTTTTTTCTGCTGATCGCGGCGTGGTCGACGTGGCCTCTCGGCGCGAATCTTCGGACATCGATTCCGCTCGGCATCGAGACCGTCGGCGTAGTGCCTCTGTACAGCCAGTGGATTCTCTGGTGGCACAGCGACCGGCTAGCCGACCTCGGCAGCGGCTACTGGGACGCGCCCATGTTCCACCCGCACCCCGACGCCCTCGGCTTCTCGGAGCCGATGTTCCTTCAAGGCTGGGCAGCGGCTCCGGTGTGGTGGCTCGGCGGCTCGCCGGCGCTCGCCTACAACCTCGTCGTCCTCGGCGGCCTCTTGCTCAACGGTTGGGCAGCGTGTCGGCTGCTTCGGGGACTGCGTTTCGGGTGGATCACCTCTCTCGCCGGAGGAGCCATGGTGGAGATGCTCCCGCTCGTACACCAACAGCTGGGCGTGCTTCCGCTCCTGGCACTCTTCGGCGTCGTCTGGACGCTGCACGCCGCCCATCGATTCGGCGTGAGGCCGTCGCTCGGCCGAGGTGCGCTGCTCGGCGCGGCTTTCTCCGCGACGTATTTGAGCTGCAACCACTTCGCTCTCTTTTTGAGCATCATGCTGCTCGCGGGCGGGGCGTGGCTCGTTGGCACGAAAATCAGAAAACGAAAAACATGGCTCGGTCTCGCTGTGGCTACGGCGGTCGTCGTCACATTGACCGGCCCCTTCGTCGACGCCCAGCTCCGCGCCAAGACCGATCAAGGATTCGTCCGAACGCGACAGACCATGCTCAACCTGTCTGCGCGTCCCTCGAGCTACCTGTTGGCGACGTGGCCCCAGGCGGTGACCCTACCGCCGTCGAAAACCGCCGAACTCCCGAAGCGCCTCTCGTACTGGCCCGGCTCGATCAAAGCGCTGCTCACGCTCGTGGCGATCGGCGCCGTATTCGTCAATCGCCGGGCGAAGTGGACGGTCTTCTGCGCGCTCTTCTTCACGCTGAGCGCGGCGCTGTCAATGGGCATCCACCTGCACGTCGGCTCGTTCTACCCGTACGAAGAGCTCGCGAAGCTCTATCCCGGCCTCTCGCAGATCCGAAACATCTGGAGGTTCAGCTTCTTCGCCCAGCTGAGCGTCGCTCTCCTCGCCGCAGTGGGCCTCGAGATGTTGTTCGGCCGCATCGGTGAGCGCCTCGGAAGCGGCTCCTTTGGTCCCGGTCGCGGACGGACCTTCGTCGATCGTGTGCGTGGGCGCTGGGCAAGTGCGCGGGCGCTTCGGCTGACTCTCCTCTTGGCGACCGGAGCGCTGGCGGCGTTCGAGATCCGACCAGCACGAGCCGCCCTCCATCCCCTGCCTCGGGACGAGCCCGGCTGGATCGACTGGCTCCGGCACAACACGGCCGAGGACGCGGTGGTGGCGTTTGCCCCGTTCGCCAACGGTACGCACATTCGCGACTTCGTTCCAACCGGGGACTGGCTCTACTACCAAATGCACCATCGTCGACGCATGCCGAACGGCTACTCGAGCTACTTCCCACCGCGCTACATCGAGCTCCAGCGCATCATGAAGGAGTTCCCCAGCGCCGCGAGCATCGAGGCGTTGGCGTCGCGCGGAGTCGGCTTCCTCGTCGTGCGGTCGCCGGGCCCGGACGGGGCGGACAGGACGGAGTCGGTCGTCGACCCGCCGCCGCTCGGCGACGCCGTGTTCCACGACGCGGACTCCGACGTGAGAATCTACGCGATGGGGCAGCGCTAGGGTCCGCCGCCTCCGAAACCCGGGCACGGGATTTTCTGCAACTTGCGGGCGATCTTCAGCGAAGCGCGCTAGGCTCGCGCGCCTTGAGCGAGCAAGCGACCAACAGCGCATTTCGCGCGGTGCCCCGCACCGGCGTGATTTTCGTGACCACCGAAGCCACCCGCCGTGGCTACTCGAGCCGCGATGCCTCGTGGTGCAACCTCGGCCAGGGTCAGCCGGAAACCGACGCCCTCGACGGCGCGCCCCCTCGGGTGCTCGACGTTCCCATCAATCCGGCGGACCAGGACTACGCGCCCGTGCCCGGCGTGTGGGAGCTGCGCGAGGCGGTCGCGAATCTCTACAACCGCCTCTACCGCCGCGGTCTCAAGTCGCAGTACTCCGCCGAGAACGTCAGCATTTCGAGCGGCGGCAGGCAGGCGCTGACGCGGGTCGCGGCGAGCATCGATCACGTCAACCTCGGGCACTTCCTCCCGGACTACACTGCCTACGAAGAGCTTCTCGACATCTTTCGGGCCTTCACTGCCATCCCGATCCTGCTCGACAGCAACCGCGGTTACGCCTTCACACCGGATGACTTGCATCGCGAGGTGCAAGGCCGCGGCCTTTCGGCACTCTTGGTTTCCAATCCGTGCAATCCCACCGGCAAGCACATCCGTGGCGACGAACTCGAGCAGTGGGTTCGAGTCGCGCGGAACTTCGACTGCACGCTCATCCTCGACGAGTTCTACTCGCACTACGTGTGGGACCCTCCGCACGGCGACCTGCCAGTGGAGAGCGCCGCGCGCTACGTCGAAGACGTCGACCGGGACCCGGTGGTGATCCTCGACGGCCTCACGAAGAACTGGAGATATCCGGGATGGCGAGTGGCCTGGACGGTGGGACCAAAAAGCGTCATCGAATCCGTGGCGAGCGCGGGGTCCTTTCTCGACGGCGGCGGCAGTGCACCGCTTCAGCGTGTGGCCATCCCGCTACTCGACGAGCAACGAACAGCTCAGGAAACGCGCGCCATTGCCACCGTCTTCAAGCAGAAACGCGATTACCTGCTCGAACGGTTGCAGAAAATCGGCGTCACGGTGGATCTCGCGCCCGAGGGCACGTTCTACGTGTGGGGCAAGCTCAGCGGACTGCCGCAACCGCTCAGCGACGGCATGGGATTATTCCGAGCCGCCCTGGAGGAAAAGGTCATCACCGTGCCCGGCGAATTTTTCGACGTGAACCCGGGCAAACGACGCAGCGCCCAGAGCTCGCGATTCCGCGACTACGCACGGTTCTCCTTCGGCCCGCCGCTCGAATCTCTCCGGACGGCGTGTGACCGCCTCGCGAACCTCGTCGCCGAAGCTTCTCGCAAAGCCGGCTGAAGCTTCAGGTCAACAGATCCGCGAGCGGGACTGGCTGGCGCTCGAGTAGCACCGCCTCCCGGGCGATCGACGGCAGGATCGTCTCGGTGGAAGACGAACGCAAAAATCACGAACGCCACCCAGAGCCCCGTCAGGTGAAAGAGCATGGCGTCGCCGCCGATACGATCGAACAGCACGCTGGAAATCGGCGGGCCCATGAGCATGCCGGTCGCGTAGAACGCGTTGTAAAGGGCGGTAGCCCGACTGTAGTCCGCCGCTGGGACGACCAAACCCTGCAACGCCAGACTCACGGGGGAGATGCTCGCGAGCGTCGCTCCCGCAACGAACACCGCGACGCCCATCAGAACGAAGGAATTCAAAAAGGCGAAGCTGAGCACCATGCCGAGGCCGATGACTCCGAGCACGCGCATGATGCGCAGGTGTCCAAGTCGGTCCCCGAGCCGACCAGCCACATTCGCGAACAGGAGCATGCCGCCGGCGAAGAACGCCGGCACGAGCACGGTATCCTCGGTCGTGATGCCCTTCTCCGCGATCAGATAGAGCGGGAGAAAGATGACGACACTCGCCTGGAAGTAGCCATACGCGAAGGTCGCGAAGCAACTCGTCTTGATCTTCCAGAGCACGCCGAGGTTGTGTTGCAAGACCCCAACTTCGACCGGCAGTGGCCCGGGAGTTTCGTGGCTCGCGTCGGCCGACACGGTCTCCACGGCTTCGGCCTCCGGCTCTTTCCCATCGAGTCGAATCAAGACGTACGCCGCGGACACCGCGGCAATGCCTGCGGCGACGTAGAACGCGACACCCAACGGGAAGATCGAGACTATGAGGCGCGCGGTTATGGGACCGACGACGTATCCCAGCGCGAGCGCGACCGCGTACAGGCTCGTCACGAACGCCTTTTGGCTCGCGCTCGAACGCGACAGCAAGATCGTCTCGCAGCTGACCCACACGGTGACCGAACACGCCCCGTCGACGAATCGGATCGCTGCGAGCGCCGCGTAGCTGTCGAGCAACGGAAATACCCCGACGCTGATCGCGTAGCCGGCGAGCGCGACGACGAGAGTCGTCTTGGCGGAAAATCGACGAATCAGGGCGCCGGCGGGGATCGAGAGCGCGACGATGCCGCTCGCAAACCAGGCGGCGAGCGAGCCAATCGTGGTCTTGGAGTAGCCGCGCTCGTCCAGAAAGATGGCGATGACGGAAATGGCGAGGCCGTAGGCGAGGCCCAGCAGAAATGTCGCCAGGTAGACGCGCCAAACGTTGGGGTCTTTGATGCGTCGGGGCACTCGTCGGCCTGAGTCGTCGAAGCGAGCCCAGCGGTATAGCCGAGCAAGCGCAGGCACACCCGACATCGGTGTAACTCCGCAAGAACGTTGCTATCATCAGGCCCCCCTTCGGGCGACGCGGCCCTCACCCGCGCTTCGTCCGCCGCGGGATCCCCGGAATGAGCATCGCCGACAGACCCCGTTCACCGAGCGGCGCCGCGCCCGCCGAGCGACTCATGGCCGAAGCGGACCGATTTGCCATTCTGGTCGTGGGCGGAGACACGCACGCCACCCGCAAGATCAACGATTGTGTCATCAAGCGCGGTCACGACGCGGCGATCGCCTTCACTCCCGAGCACGCCCTGGGCCTCCTCAACAGCGATGGTGCCGACCTGGTGGTGCTCGTGCTCCCCATGGCGGACGGAACCGGGGCGGGTTTCGTGCAAGCATTGCAGGGTATCGACGAGCGCCTCCCCATCGTGATCATCGGGAGAGATGGCGACGTGAAGGGCGCGGCGGACGCCCTCGACCTCGGTGCCTACGAGTACTACGCGGATCCGAACGTCAACCCGAACCAATTGCTCAGCGCCATCGGCGTCGCGGTGGGCGCGCGCAAACAGGACGAGCACCTCCGCTATCTGCGCAACAAGGACGCCGCCGAAGCCGACTTCGACGCGATAATCGGCGAATGCGAAGCGATGCAGAAGGTTCGCTGGCTAGTGGATCAAATCTGTCGCCGTACCGCGTCTGGCACGACTCCGGCAATTCGCATCACCGGGGAGACCGGAACCGGCAAGGGCATGCTGGCCAAGGTCATTCACTATCGGAGCATTCGCCGTAACCAGCCCTTCGTCGACATCAACTGCGCAGCGATTCCAGGATCTCTCATGGAAGCCGAGCTCTTCGGGCACGAACGGGGCGCGTTCACCGACGCACGCTCGGCTCGGAGCGGGCTCTTCGAGACCGCGAACGGCGGCACGTTGTTCTTGGACGAAATTGGCTCGATGTCCGTCGACCTCCAGGCCAAGTTTCTGACGGTCATCGAGGACAAGCGGATCCGACGCATCGGCAGCAGTCGTTCGGCGACCGTCGACGTTCAGGTCGTCGCGGCGAGCCATCCGGACCTCCGGTCGAAAGTTCGCCGCGGCGGGTTTCGTGAGGACCTTTTTCACCGGTTGGACGTGCTCACCATCCGCCTACCCCCGCTTCGTGACCGCGGCCCGGACAAGCTGCTACTCGCAGAGAATTTCATTCGGTCCATGTGCCGGCAGTACGGCATCCCCGAACGCACCCTCACCGACAGCGCCCGAGAAGCCATCATGCGCTACACGTGGCCCGGCAACGTGCGCGAGCTCAAGAATCAGATAGAACGGATACTGCTTCTCGAAAACGACGACGAAATCACGGCCCATCACTTCCAGTTCGTCGGAAGCGACGCGGAGGATGCACCCATGTCCCGCCGCGGCGTCCGTAGCGACTACCCCCGCCAGCGAACGTCGGAGCCCCCTCGAAGCAAGACGCCAACGGATCGGCCACGAACCAGTCGTCCGTCGCGACCGAAACTAGTCTTGCCTGCCGACGGTTATTCGCTCGACGAGCTCGAGAAAGAGGCGATCAAGATCGCCCTGGCGCGGAACGACGGCAACGTCTCCAAGGCCGCCCGATTTCTGAAGATTTCTCGTCAGAAGCTCATGTATCGAATGAAAAAACACGGCATCAACGAAGAGAGCTGATCCTTCCCGAGCGCCGTCGGTCGACGGGGAGCTCTCAGGGCGTGAACCCGTTCAGCTCGTCCACGACTTCGAAGAGCGCTCCTATCGAGTAGTGATTCACTGCGACGAAGTTCGGGATCTGACCAGCTTCCTGCATGCACTGACGCGCCCGTCCGAGAAGGAGCTGCTTCTCGTTGGCGATGATGCTCAAGTCCTCGGTCGCCAAAGGGTTTTCGATCCAGTGGTTCAACAAGAAGAGATCGTGCGTGCTCGAGCCGCGGTTCTCGCTGCAGCTGAACTCCGACGCGCTAGAAAACGAATAGGGCGTATCCCAGCTCAGATCCCAAACGTGGTGGTACCACGCCGGCGGTGGTCCCTCTCGCTCGGCCGTCACCACCAAGCGTTCACCTGTCTCGATCATCGTGCGAAGAGTCGGCCACGGGACGCCATCGGGATGCACGTGCACGTACTCGATGAGCCCGCTCTGTTGAAACGCCGTCTCGGTCTCGCTGGCCGAAATCCCATCCTGGATGATGAGGGTGATGACCTCGTTCGGATTCGCGTCCATGAAAGCCTTGATCTCGCCTAGGCCCTCGACGAGTAGCTGGCTCCCGATTTCACAGATCGAGTGGCAGAGATACAGATCTCCCATCCAGTCGTGGGTGTCGATCAGCATTCCTCGAATGCCGTCCTCGAGCTGCTTCGTCATGCCGTGTCTTTGGTTCGGCACGATCCAGCCTGCATCCCCGTTCGACATCGAATTGTGGGTCGACGGATAGGCCACGTCGTTGAACGCGCGATCACACAGCTCGGGTCGGCCATTGCACGCCATCTCGACGCCGCCGCTGCCAGCCGCACCGCCGGCGGTCGAACCGCCCTGGGAAGAACCGCCTTGGTTTTCCCCGCCCGTGCCGCCCTGCCCCGAACCGCCCTGCCCCGAACCGCCCTGCCCGACTGCCCCGGCCGAGCCGCCGCTGGCGCCGGCAGAATTCTGGCTCGAGTCGCTGCACCCCAAAACCAGTAGAAACGCGATAGTCGACAATCGGGAGAGCGGCACGACTCGAAGTGTGCATCGCCAGAAGCCCTCGGTAAAGCACAGCGACCTCGTCGATGTTGACGACCGCCCGAAAACCGACGAATCAAGGGCAACATGAGCGAGTGGTACGCCTCGACCCCCAACGGCGACATGATCGGACCGTTCCAGAAGAAGGAGCTGTTGGCGATGGTTCGCACGGGAACCGTCGAGCGCGACTGCATGGTCTGCCGCGCCAACGGATCCACTTGGGTCGCGCTGGTAGACGAACCCGAGTTCGCCAAGGCGACGCGGCGCGCGCCGACGCTCGTCGGCAAGAGCGCGCCGAAAGAAATTCAGCAGCTGCTCGAAGACTCGCGACGTGCCCAAGCTCGGGGTGAGGCGCTTCCCGGTAAGGACGCGCCGCCTCGCGAGCCTGAGCCCTCGCGGCCGGCGCGCTCGCAGCCCGCCATTGGTGGGCTCTTGGCTCCCGATCCTTCGAGGCAGAGCTCGCCGAGTCAATCGCGACTGGCGCGGCCTCCAGCCAAACCGCCTCCGATACGACACCCTGTCGAAGCAAGCCCCGTTGCGCAAAACCAACCGCAGGCAAGCCAGCCGCAGGCAACGCCTAGCCAACCCCCGGCAGCGCCCAGCCAACTGAGCCTCGCAGGTAGCCAACCCGAGGCCGCGCTGGGCCAACCGCAGTCGAGCCAACCGCACGCTGAACCGACCCCGCAGCAAGCCGCGCCCAGCCAGCCGACGACGCCCCCAAACCCGGTCGCATCTGTCGCGCCGGCGGCCGTCGTCCCAAGTTCGTTCGCCGCCCCGAGCGAGCAAGAAATCGCAGCCATGCGCGGTGGTGGGGGGCTTGCGGGAGCTCTGGCCGCCATCGGGCTCGTCGTCACCTTGGCGGGCGCCGCGTTCGTGTTCGTCGGCGGTAGCGATACCGCCGAGCGCCAGGGGCTCGGCGTCATGTTGCTAGGGGTCGCGCTGATCGCCTTCGCG
>JAJDAH010000369.1 GCA_029261965.1 Polyangiaceae bacterium | reverse complement strand
TTTTGCCGCTGCCCCGAACCAACTCGACGACTTCTCGTTTGTACTCAGGCGTGAAGCGCCTCCGCTTGCGTCGTTCTTTTCCCATGACTGCCTCCATTGTCTCCATTTCGGAGGCGTCCACCAAATCGGGGGAGGTTCACTCCGCCAGTTCGTCATCTCGTTTCCCTTCGAGCTGCGCACGCGACTCGCCTACGATGGCAAGCTGCTGAGCGCCGTCTGTCGCATCGCCGTCGATTCGGTGCTCGGGTTCTATTCGCGTCACATGCGCGGCCTCGCTCCGACGCTGCGAGGCAAGAGCGGCGCCGTCACCGTCGTGCAGCGGCTCAATCAGGATTTGCGACTCAACCCACACCTGCATTGCGTCGCTTTGGACGGCGTCTTCGCTCCTGATGACGACGGCGCCCTCGTCTTCCGTCCGCTGCCCGAGCTCGACAGCACCGACGTCGCCGATCTGCTCCAAGTGCTGCGCGTGCGCCTCCTGCGCTTCCTCGAGCGCCGCGGCGTCATCGAGAACGACGGCTTGGGCTCAGATCCGGACGCGCTCTCGTTACTCCCCGACGACTTTTCCGAGCGACAGCCCGCCCTCGCCCAGCTCGCCGCCGCCAGCGTCTCAGGACTCATGCCCGCCGGTCCCGAGCGTCGCGACCGGCCGCCCATCCCCTTCGGCTTCGGCTCCGACATCGAGATCACCGCCCCGCTCACTGCCACCGCCCAGGGCTTCTCGCTGCACGCGGCCACGACGGTTACGGCCGAGGATTCGGTGGGCCGAGAAGCGCTTTGCCGATACATTCTGCGGCCTCCAATTTCCAACGAGCGCATCGAGCTCGCGAGCGACAACCTCGTTCGCATTCGCTTCCGCCGCGCGTTTCGAGACGGTACGACCGCCATCGAGCTCGATCCCCTTTCCTTGCTGGTTCGTCTCGCCGCTTCGGTGCCCGCACCGAAATTCAATACGATTCGCTACGCTGGGGTGCTCGCTGCCAATTGCAAATGGCGCTCTCAGATTGTCCCCCCGCTGCCCGGATCCGCCCCTGACGCTGGCGAGGACGACGAGGACACGGACGAGTCGGCCAAGCCGCCCACGCACCGCTCGGTCTACCGCCCGTACAAGGAGCTGATGATGCGCAGCTTCAAGATCGACGTCGAGAAATGCGACCGATGCGGCGGCAAGATGAAGCTCCTAAAACTCGTCACCGGCCACGACGACATCGAGCGCATTCTCCGAAAGCTCGGCGAGCCCACCGAGCCCCCACGCCGAGCGTCCGCCCGCGGCCCCCCGTTTTTCCTCAGCCCCGTCATCCGCCGGCAGCTCGAGATGTTCCACTAGCTCGGCCAGCGAACCCCATGGGGGAGGGTCCCGAGGGCGAGGGTGCGCGTGCCACTTCGGCTGCAGGTCGCTTCTCTCACGACAAGACAGCAGGTTCGCTCGAGCTCTCTTCGCCTCCCGCCTCCAACGCCGCTGAACCCGCGCTCCGCTCGCCACAGCAACGGGGGTCGAGCGTCTCACCCAACGAGAATGGGGTGTTCATGTGACTTACGCGCCGACCACCCCGACGATTTCGAGATCCCGATCGGCCGGCGCTGCGCCGTCCCCGGGCGACGGCGTTTTCGAAAGGGTGCTATCCAAGTCGACCGAAATCCGCGGAAACGTCCCGAAGGGCGCGTCCCCGATCGGGCTCGCAAGCGTCCCCTGAGTCTTCCTCCAAGTCGCCGCGCTGACCGCAACACCGATCGTCGTGCCGGAATCCGGCGCTTCATCACCGGCAAACCCCGCCTCGGCGATCCGCTCCTTCACCGTGCTCTTCATGTCCACGAAGCAAGCCCTGCGAAACGAGACGCTGGCGGGGTGCGGAGGTCAACAGCGTAGGGCTCGAGGGCATTCTTGAGCCGAAGATGGATTTTCGTCTAGGCTGGAGAAGGTCTGGTTGAGACGGCCAGAGAATTGCCGTGCGAGAGCTAAGCGTTGAGGACTTCGCTTCTCACCTACGGCAGAGACACTGGCGTGAGCACTCTGCAACGGTGGTCATTCTGGTCGGCGCCTTTGCAGTGGGTATTGTCTTCGTCGCTCGCGCCTTGGGGTGGTTCGCGGCAGTCGGCATCGCGGCACTTGTCGTTGGTGCACTAGCGGTTGCTAAGCGAGCCAGTAGCCGCGCCGAAGGCGGATCCCGAGTGCCGCCTACGCCGCCCGGGAAGTGGGAGATCAGTGTGGAATCAGGGGTTGTGTCCATTCGCGTGGATGACGTGTTTGTACGCTTGCCCAGGGCGACCATCGGACGTTCAACCGAAGAGGCTACGGCTGATTGGGACCATCCGAGGCACTACGAGGGGTCGGCATTGTTCCTAGAGCTCGAGTCCGGGATGACAATTGTCGTTCCGGGAAGCGCGGACGGATTCAACCTGGCTGTTCGAGAGCTGGGCGCGCCGGTGGTGGAACGGTAGATGTTGACTCTGGATTCGAAGCGTCGACGCCTCGCTACCTCGGAACGGGATTGCTGTCTCAGCTCCGCTCTTGGCGATGCTCCAGGGGGGCAGCTGTGGATTCGGTGAAGGCCTTTTTATTGCTTCGATCGCCTACAGGCCCAGCTCGCCGCAGAGTTGTCCGATGCTTTTACCGCTGCCCCGAACCAACTCGACGACTTCTCGTTTGTACTCAGGCGTGAAGCGCCTCCGCTTGCGTCGTTCTTTTCCCATGACTGCCTCCATTGTCTCCATTTCGGAGGCGTCCACAAAATCGGGGGAGGTTCAAGTGGCGCAGGAAAATTAGCAGTGTCGCTTCCTCGCCGAAATGGGTTCCGAGCGAGGTCGATGTGCCGCGAGCGTTGAGAAACCGTCGCACTTGCGAGCCCCTCTGGAACCCGAGAACCAACCGCTACCGCCATGTGGCCGGAGTCTACTCGGTTTGTTCCGGCTTCGATCGAAGCTAGTACACTCACACCATGCGCAATCAGATGGTATCGTTGGTGGTTTCGCTCGCGGCCTGCGTACACTGTGGAAGCGACGACGGGGGTGGAGGCGGACAGGCAGCCGGTAGCGAGTGTCGCGGTGCGGATCGAGAGCTCACGGTTGACGGGCTAGGGGCCGCCTTCCGCGGCGCAGTCTTTTGCAGGTTCGAGGGCGGACCCTCATGTCTCTCCGAGCTTCGTACCGAGACCGAAGAGAGTCGGTCGCGGCTGACGGCAGCGTGCCGAGATCTGTTCGACGCCGTCGAGGAAGAGCTCGGTCCCACGATCGGCGAGGGACCGACTACGTGTCACCTGGGCGTGTGTTGCGACCCGACGGGTTGCGTGAGTCGCTAGGTGAGCGCGTAGGCAGTATAAGCAGCCGTCGATGGATGCGTGGTTGCCCGGATCGGCGTGTGAACGGTGCGAGATGAGCTCGTCCGGCTGCAAACGGTGACTGGAGGGAGCCTGCTCGCGTGTTGGCCGCGCCAGGAATGTGCGCGTAGGCGGGCGGTAGGCAGACCGGCGCCCCGGCGGCCACGAAACCGCGTCGCCATCGACGCTACGAGTCGAAGAGTTCCCCTTGCGTGGTTTCCCCGAAGCGGCGGCGCACGATCTGACTCTTGAAGAACGGGGGATCGCGAGCCGGAGCGCGTGCCGGCGCCTCGGTGGGCTCGCCGAGGGCTCGT
>JAJDAH010000368.1 GCA_029261965.1 Polyangiaceae bacterium | reverse complement strand
GGATGACGCCGGGCCAGTCCGGGCACGAGCCAGCTGCGCCGGTCGAAGTTTGCAGATCGACGACCATGTAGAAGTCTTGCAGTGCCGAGGCGATCTCCATGAAGCCGTCGCCGTCGAAGTCGTCGACGTTGGGTGCGCCGCCTCGGGCGCCCCCGCCGAGGTTCCGATCGCTGATGATTTCCCCGGTCTCGCCGTTGAGAATCGTCAAGTCGCCGTTGTCGATGAGGATGACCTCGGGTTTTCCGTCCGGCGGGTTCATCGGTCCGGGGTTGCTGTTCGGGTCCGCCCCCCACACGTCTGCAACCGCGCAATAACCTTCGCCGGACAGCTGCGCACCTTGGCCACCAACGTCGGGGGCGTTCCAGACGACCTCGAGGGAGCCCGTGCAGGGTGGAGTCCCGCAGGTCGGCAGCGTATCCGGCATGCGATAGAGCGTCGCGCCCACGGCGATTTCCTGACCCGCCAGGGTCGGCACGATGTCCGCCGCGCAACTCATCATCGAAATCTCGTTTTCTCCGATGGCGTTGGTGCCGGTGAGGATGTGGGTGATCTCGAAGTTGCCCATCGTGTCTCGGCCGAGCACGTACACCACTCGCCCGACGATGATCTCGGCAAAACCCGCAAAGTCGAGATTCGCGATGGCCACGGTTTCGCCGACCTCGGTCGGCGCCCACGGCGTCGCCGAGGTCAAGAGCTCTGCGCCCGTGTTGTCGAGGATCCGAAAAGTGTCGTTCTCGCGCGGGTGCACGATTTCCGGGATGCCGTCACCGTCGATGTCCCCGACCGCCACTGGGGCACCGGAATCTCCGTCGGGCTCGGTGTCTCCGCAGGTGTCGGTGGATGGATTGCTGCGGGTCCACAGCTTCGTCCCGCCGCAAGACGCGAAGTAGTCGGCTCCCTTGTTCGGTCCGCCACCGTGAATCGCCCGCACCACACCGTTGCTCCACGGGTTGTTCCCCTGGTGGGTCGTGAAAATGATCTCGGGGAAGTCGAGCTCGTTGATCAGACCGTCACCGTTGTCGTCGTCGAGATTGGCGACGATGGGGGTGACCAACCCGTGGCTGAAGTTGTTCCAGGGAGCGGGGTTCTGCGCCATCGTGCCGTCGTGAGCGAGGTCGTCGCCGCGCATCTCGCCGCCCCAGTGGATCTCGACCGTGGGGGGCACGCTGGCGAAGTCCACTGGAGGTAGCGTGCACGTCGGCGCCACACCGGTTCCGACGCAACTGGCGACATCGCACTCGGTGAAGGCTGGACAATCCCAATCGTCTTCGCACGAGCACCCGGCGGTCCCCGTGCCATCGGATTCGCACATCGTGGCGAAGTATGACGGGCTGCCGCAGGTGAAGAGCGGCGTAGTGCCGCCGCCGTTCGACGAGCATTCGAGCACCTCTTGGGCGCTACACTCCGTCGAGCCAGGGTCACATACGTCGACGACGCATATGGTCCCGTTGCAAAACTCCGACGGATCGCATTCGACGTCGGACGAGCAGCTGATGTTCTCGCAGAAGTTGCCGCCGAGCGGGTGCGGCTCGCACCGCTGGTTGGCCGTGCACATGAGGTCGGTGCACTCGTTGTCGACGCATACCGCGCCACCGTCGCCCACCTCGCACCTTTGACCTGGGTTGCAAAGCGTGCCCTCGCAAGGGGATTGACCTCCGTCACCACCGCCGGTCCCACCCCCGTCCATCCCGGGAGTGATGATGTTTCCGGTCCCTCCGCCGCCGTCCTCGGTGGCACCCCCGGTCCCCGAATCGACGCCATCGGCGTCTCCGTCCGAGCGGCTGATCTCCGGATTGCCCCCGCAGGCGGCGAAGAGCGCCGCTACGCCAATCGGCAGAAGGAAAGGTGCGAGCGTGAAGGATTTGTCAAAGTGCCGCATATGCCGCCAAGCATAGCTCGTGGCCAACGGGGGCGTCGAGCGGTACGCCGGTGGCGCGAAAACTGGCCGCGCGGAATCAGAGGTAGGGTAGCTGCTCGAAGCAGCGGTTCTCTCAGAGCAGCGGTTCTCTCAGAGCTGCAGTGACTTGGTCTCGAGGAACTCCTCGAAACCGTGCGTGCCCAGCTCACGGCCGGTGCCGCTTTGTTTGTAGCCGCCGAACGGCGCCATAGGGTTGAACTGTCCGCCGTTGATGTCGACCTGCCCGGTGCGGATCCGACGCGCAACCTTTTTGGCGTGCTCCTTGTCGCCGGACCACACCCCGCCGCCGAGCCCGTAAACCGAGTCGTTGGCGATGCGAACGGCGTCGTCTTCGGTGTCGTAGGGGATGATGCACAAGACTGGTCCGAAGATCTCTTCCTGCGCAATCGTCATGTCGTTCTTGACGTTGGCGAAGATCGTGGGCTTGACGAAGAAACCCTTGTCCAACCCTTCGGGAGCCTCGGCCCCGCCAGTGACGAGGGTGGCGCCCTCTTCGGTGCCCTTCTTGATGTAGCCCCGAACGCGGTCGCGCTGGCGTTTGGAAACGAGCGGACCGAGAGTTCCTTCGCCCTTGGGGGCGTTGCCGAGCTTGAAGCTCTCAGCGACCTTCTTCGCGATTGCGGCTGCTTCGTCGTGCTTCGTCTTGGGCACCAACATACGTGTCCACGCAGAACAAGTTTGCCCCGAGTTGAGGTAGCAGTTCTGCACGCCCTTCTTCACCGCGGTTTCGAGGTCGGCGTCGTCCAGAATGATGTTGGCACTCTTGCCGCCCAGCTCGAGGGCGACGCGCTTGACGGTTTCGGCTGCGAGCTGGCTCACGCGTTTGCCGGCGAGAGTCGAGCCCGTGAAGCTGATCATGTCGACGTCCGGATGCTTGGCAAGCGCTTCGCCGACCGTCGGGCCGTCGCCACTGACGAGATTGAACACCCCTGGCGGAAGCTTCACCTCGTCGATGATCTCGGCGAGCATGAACGCGCTGAGCGGTGCGACCTCACTCGGTTTGAGCACGACGGTGCAACCGGCCGCGAGGGCAGGGGCCACCTTGTTGATGACCTGATGCAGGGGATAGTTCCACGGCGTGATGCAGCCGACGACACCCACCGGCTCTTTGACGACGAGCGAATTGCCGACTTCTTCCTCGAACTTGTAGCCGCGGAGAATCCCGGAGTAGCCGCCACAGGTCATCGACGGAAGTCCCGCCTGAATCATCGTCGCGAGATTGATTGGCATGCCGACTTCGGATGAAACCACTTCGGCGATCTCGTTCATCTTGGCTTGGAGACCTTGCGTGATCTTGTCGAGGTAGCCGGCCCGTTCTTCGGTGCTGGTTTGGGACCAAGCTTCGAAGGCGGTTTTCGCGGCTTTGACCGCCTTCTCGGCGTCTTCGACGCTGCCCTTGGGGATGGTCCCGATTTTTTCCTCGGTGGACGAGTTCAAAACCTCGAACGTGCCTGTTCCAGTCGAGGGAACCCATTCGCCGCCGATGTAGAGTTTGTCGTAGACCTTCATCGCTGCCTCCAGGAGTGCGTCACAATCACGCTCGGTTTGGGTGTCGGATCTCGGAGCGAAACGCCGCGACCTCGAGCGACGAACGTTGGTGGAAACGCGCGTAAAGTCAAGTCCCGGCCCACGGCCGCCTGGCACAAAAGCTGGGCGATACGTCCGGGATGCGCTAGCAAGCCGAGAGCGTCGATGAAGGATATTGCGTTCGCTCGAAACATCTGCGCCGCGGCGCTCGCTTTGCTCGGGCTTGCCTGCGATCGGGCAGCACCCGAGCTCGAAGCTCCAGGCGACGGGGTCGAGAAACCGCAGTCTTCGGCGGCAACAAAGCCGACGGCGCCGAGCCCCGCCTCCGCGAAGCCAGCGCCGCGTGCCACCGAAAAAAAGGGCGGTCTCGCGGGTGGCGCTCTCGTGCGCCTCTTGTCCCCGGGCAGGCCACCTTTCAAACCGATCCGGTACCAGTACGAGAAATCAACCTCGGAGCGCATGAAGCTCACGATGAGCACACGCATGACGATGGCCATAAACAACTTCCCCAACTCGCCACAGGTCATGCCCGCGCTCCACATGGTGACGTCCTTCGACATCCTCGAGGTGGACTCCGAAGGCACGGCGTCTCGCAAGGTCACGGTCGGTTCGATCGGAATTGCCGATACCGAGAAGCGCGGAACTGACTATGCAAAAATAGCTGCCCGCCAACTGCAGCAGCTCGAGGGACTGACTGGGCGTGACCGTGTCACGTCTCGCGGGGTCATTCTCGAGCCCGAGCTGGAGACCTCGACGTTCAAACAAGAGGGTTTCCAGGGCATGTTCGAGACCATGCAGCGCTCGTTCGCGCAGCTCGCCGCGCCGCTGCCGAAGGACCCCATCGGTATCGGTGCGAAGTGGGAGGCCATCAGCGAGGTCAACCAACTCGGCGTCGCGCTGACGCAGACGGCGACCTACGAGCTAGTCGAGCTGAAGGGCGATCGGGGCAAGCTCAAGGTGGAGATCGTGCAGGACAAGCCCCGGGGCGAAATCCGGCTGCCGGGAATGGCGGCGGCGGCGCGCTCGAAGCTGGCGAACATGGGCACGAAGGGTGGCGGGCACGTGAGCTTCGACCTGAAGAAGACGGTGCCGAAGGGCTCGATCGAGGCGGTGCTCGTCGCCGACAGCATGGGGGATCTCCGCGGCATGCCGTCGAAGATGACTCTGAAGATGCAATATCGAGCGCTGTTCGAGCCCGAAACCAAGTGAGCTCAACCGAGGAGAACGCCGGCGATCGATGCAGTCATGAACGCGGCGAGTGAGCCGCCAATCATCGCTCGAATACCCAGCGCAGCGAGATCGTTCATCCGGCCCGGCGCGATGCCTCCGATGCCGCCGAGCTGAATCCCGATCGAAGCGAAGTTCGCGAAACCGCACAGCCCGTAGCTCGCGATGATCGCCGATCTCTCCGAGAGAACAGCCGGGTCGCTGCCCGCGAGCTTGCCGAGGTTGATGTACGCGATGAACTCGGTGAGCACGATTTTTTCGCCTAGGAGCTGGCCGACCACGCTCGACTCGCTCCAAGGAACGCCCATCGCGAATGCGATCGGTGAAAACACCCACCCGAGCATGCGTGACATGCTGAGTGGCTGGGCGCCAAAGGGAATCATTCCGAGCAGAAAATCCGCCATCGCAATCAGCCCGACGAAGGCAATCAACATGGCTCCGACGTTGAGCACGAGCTGCATCCCCTCGGACGCGCCGCGGGCGGCGGCACCGATGACATTTCTGTCCAGTCGCTCGACTTCGAGGTTGAGCTTTCCCGCCGTGGCTGGCACCCCGTCCTCGGGAACGATTACTTTGGCGATGGCAATGGCGGCTGGCGCCGAGAGGATCGACGCGGTGACGAGGTGCCCCGCGATGCCGGGGATGTGCTTGAGGAAGGAAACGTAGGCGGCCATGACGCCACCAGCGACGGTGGCGAAGCCGCTCGTCATCACGACGTTGAGCTCCGAACGGGTCATCTTGTCGACGAATGGTTTCACCAACAGCGGCGCCTCCGTTTGTCCGACGAAGACGTTGGCTGCGCTCGACAGGGTTTCGGCGCCGCTGGTCCGCATGGTGCGCTGCATGACCCAGGCCATGCCCCAGACGATCTTTTGCATCACGCCGAGGTGATAGAGGATCGCCATCAGGCTCGAGAAGAAGATGATCGAAGGCAAGATCCAGAACGCGAAAGTCTTCACCGGGGGCGAGATGCGCCCGACGAACGTCTCGGCATTGCCTTCTTTGTCGAGGATTTGGTGCTGTTCGACGGCTTGAAAGACGAAGGAGGAGCCCGCTTCCGAGAAGGACAGCAGGCGTTTCACTCCGCCGTCGATCACATCGAAGAAAAAGTGCTGGAGGGTCGGATTCAGGATCAAGAGCGCGAGCATCAACTGAAGGCCGATGCCCCAGAGCACCGGCCGCCACTTCACGCCCTTCCGGTTCACCGAGATGAGCCAAGCGATCCCGACCATGACGAAGAGCCCCGCGAACGACTGCGCCCGGTCCAAGAGGGTCGTTTCCCTTTGGATCGCGGCTGCCAGAACCGGCATTGCGCTCGCCCACGCCGTCACGAGTCGCTCATTTTCCGAAGGTCGCCGGCATGTCAGCCAAGACGTAGGCCATGACCGCCACGGCGCCCACATCGGCTCGAATGTCGGCGGGGTTCACCTTGTCGAGGGTGTCGGCTTCGGAGTGATGGAAATCGAAGTATCGCGAAGTATCCACTTGGAGACCGAGGGTGTTCACTCCCGCCCGGGCGAGCGGCATGATGTCCGCCCCGGAGAACCCCTTCTCGACCTTCGTCGCTCCTAGGGGTTCGAGCAAGCTCGCGATGATGCGGGTCTGCTCGAGGGATTTTTCGTTGCCCATGACTCGGAACCCCTGCGGCGCGAAGCCGCCCGTGTCGGATTCGAGCGCGGCGACGTGTTTTTCTTCGGCATGAGCTTTGGCGTACTCGAACGCGCCGCGGAGCCCGTTTTCTTCGTTGGTGAACAGCACGACCCGGATCGTGCGACGTGGCCCGAGCCCGAGCTCGCGTAGCAGCGCGAGCGCCTCCATCATCGTCACACATCCGGACCCGTCGTCGTGGGCACCTTGGCCAACGTCCCACGAGTCGAGGTGCGCGCCGATCACGACGATCTCGTCGGGTTTCTCTTTTCCTCGGAGCTCGGCGAGCACGTTTGCGCTCTCGGCGTCCGGGAGTGTTCGAGCACCGAGGGAGAGTTTCACTTCGACGGTTTCACCGGACGCGACGAGCCGTTTGATGAGCTCGGCGTCCTCCACGGTGATGGAGGCGGCGGGGATCTTTCGCTTGCCCGAACGCGTCGCTCCGGTGTGAGGCGAGCGAAGACTCGTTGCGGTCACCGAGCGAACGAGCGCGGCGCTCGCGCCGAGCTCGGCCGCTTTGGCTGGTCCGGTGTTGCGAAAGACCACCGTCTCGCCGTACTGGTGTCCGTTCGGCCCAAAAGGCGGCATCACCTTGTCGAAGAGGACAATTTTCCCTTTCACGGCGCCCCCGAGGGCGTCGAGCTCTTCGAAGGTGCGGACGACGACGACCTCGCCGGTAACCGTGCCTCCGACAGTGCCGCCCAGACCGAGCACCCGCATCTCGTGAGGAGTCGGGGCCACGATCGACGCCGACTCTGCTCCTCGGACCCAGTGCGGCACCATGACCTTTTCGGTGCGTACATTCTCGTGGCCGTCGGCGGCGAGCTCGGACTTTGCCCACGCCACCGCGCGTTCGAGTGACTTCGAGCCGCTCAGCCGATGGCCGATGCGGTCTGTGAGATGCGTCAAACGGCGCCACGCTCGGTCCGATTTGCTCGCCGCTTCGAGGATCCGACGCGAGGCGTCGCCATAATCGCGAGCACAAGAAACGGGACCGGTCGTGTTTTCATCGGGCACTTTGGTCTCCACGTTCGATGACGGTGAATCGGCCGCAGGGCTCGGCGGCGCGGCCGCGGGGGCCGGGGGAGGTGGTGGGGCGGTCGCGCACCCGAGCAACAAGGCGCTGCACATCAGAGCGAGCGACCTCATCAGCTCAATATCCCTGTTCACGCAGGCTCTGGGGTAGTAGCTCGCTCGGCGGCCCGGTGCTGGTGATCCAGAGCTGGTGCGCCGCCCGCGTGGCCCCGATGTGCATCAGATGGCGAGGCTCGTCCTCGACGGGATACGACGCCGTCGAGACTTCCACGAGAACGACGTAGTCGAACTCGAGTCCCTTGACTTGACGCACGTCGGTGACGTCGATGCCCGGCTTGAAAGGGAAGTCCTGGTCGAGGATTCGCCTCACGTAAGGCACCTCGGCCTTGACGATGCCGTTGTAGTAGATGTCAGCCTGCTCGGGGTATCGCGCGATGATGGCCACGGAGGCGAGCGGTTCGTCTTTGAGCAGGTCACGCAGCGCTTCGGCCAAAGAACCGACCGCGTCGCCGCTGTGCGTGAAACGCATGAGTTCCACTGGCGCGCCCGACCGCGTCGCCTTGGGCGTCGTCTTGTTCGCCAGATGCCCGAGCACCTCGGTCGAAAACTCGATGATCTCGTGAGTCGAGCGGTAGCTGATTTCGAGCGGCTCGATTTCGACGTGCTTCTTGCCGAGATCGCCAAGCACGGTCTGCCAGTCGGTGAACCCGTTGTCCATGTTGAGTCGCTGGGCGACGTCGCCGGCCATGGTGACGCTCTCGGCTTTGCTGACGGTGTCCATGATGACGGCCAGCTCGACAGGGCTCAGGTCTTGAGCCTCATCCACCAGCACGTGCTCGTAGACCAAGGGGTCTTTCTTGCCTTTGCCTCGGTAGAGTGGGCCACGCAGGCGCTGGATGAATCGCAACAGCAGCGAGTCGTCTTCGTAGTCGAGCACGGCGGCGTCGGAGAGCTCGCCTCCGTCGACCGCTTCGATTTCGTTGGCGCTGTGATCTTCTTCGGTTTGCTGCTCGATTTCGTCGATGACACGAAGGCAGCGCGAGGTGCACCATGCATGGGCTCGTTCCAGCTCGAGGGCCGTGAACGCCCCCGGAGCGTTTTTTGTGAAGATCCGCTCGAGCTCCTCGCGATCGCTGAGCGCGTCTGCCCAGGCGCTGACGACGTCCCCGGCCAATTTTTGAGCGCGCGAAACGACGCTCCGGATGCGGTTTCTCACGGGGGTCGTGAGGGTGCCGGCCTGCTTTTCGACGAATCGGGCGAGTCCAAAGCAGCGATGCACGAGCGGGTCGCCGGAGCTTTGCGTCCATTTCTGAAGGAGCCGCTGGCCGTCTTCCGTCTCGGTTTCGGCGCCGAGGGCTTCGACCAGTGATGTTTCGATGCCGCGAGCCATCTTGGCCACGTGCTCGTCGACGACTTTGAGCATCACGGGGTGCTTCTTGAAGCGCGTGACGATGGTCGTCGTGTCCTCGGTGTACTTCTTCGGGACACGATCCAGGTGGGCCTGGCGCAATTTTGCCGCCCAATCGTTGTAGGTCCGCACGGCGACGCCGCTGACGCCGAGGGCGGGCAGCACGTAAGACACGTACCGGGCCAACGCCGAATTGAAGACGATGACGACCATCTTGTCAGTGCGGAAGCGCCGCGGGTCCTGGTAGGCGAGATAGGCCAGACGGTGGAGCCCGATCGTGGTTTTGCCGCTTCCTGCTCCGCCTTGGATCACCACGAGTCCAGAATCTGGGCGAGTGATCAAATCGAACTGTCGTTTGTCGATGAGGGCGGTGATTTCTTTCAGGTGTTTGTCTTCGCCGGTGTCGTCGATGCCAACGCCCAGTTTCCCGGGCTTGTGAACTTGCTCGGCTCGCGCCGCCGTGCCCTGGCCGCCTCGGAGCGTCCCGCCCGCGCCCGCCGGCTTCCATTCGCCATCGCGGGTTCGTACGAACGTGCCCGACGGACTCGTGATGCGCCGGAGCTTTCCATCGACGATGGCGACACTGCGCCGAGTCCGAATGACACCTTCGACTTCCCGCTCGCCGAAAGTTTCGATGTAGTCGTCGCCTTCGTTGTACCGATAGTAGAGCCGGCTCACGGGGGCTTCCCGCCAGTCGACGATTCGAACGCCGGCTTCGGTGTCCAGGTAGGTCGAGCGGCCGATGAGCACCTCGCGGCGACGGTCACCCTCTTCGAGTAGCAAGCGACCGAAGTACGGCGAGTTGGGGTCGATGTACCCGGTGGTGCGGTCGCGTCGTCGGGACGCGAGGCTTTGAAGTCGTGCCATCTGCTCCACGAGCGGCGGAACATCTTCGAGCCGGGCGGAGGCGATCTGGTCACGCAGGCTGACGAGCTCTTCATCGTAGCGCGCGGGTGGCTGGGAGGGCTTCGCTTGGCTTCGCTCGGCGAGGTGTCGTTGCACACGCTCGAGGCACTGCTCCTCCTCCTTCACGATGCGCAACATCTCCTCGGCGTCGCTTGCCGGGGGACGTTCGAGCTGGGCCTCCTCGTTCACGGTAAACCCTCGCGTATAGGCCGGCGGCGCCGGGCTGCAACGGTCCGCCCCGCGCGAGCCAAAAACACCATCAGAATATGCTAGAGCGATTGCTCTAGACCCATGCTACGACGATCGTTGGCGGGGCCCCGTTCGAGGTCGGCTCGCCTCCACGATCCAGTGGCGACACGAACCAAAGAAGCCATCTGCGAAAAGGCCCGAGTGCTCTTCAACGAGCGCGGGATCGGTCCGGTGTCGACCAACCACATCGCCGCAGCAATGGGGATCAGCCCCGGCAACCTCTACTACCACTATCGAAACAAGGGGGAGATCGTACGAGCGATCTTCTCCACCATGGTGGTCGACACCGACGCGACCTGGGCGAACGCGAGCTTTCGTGTGCCTGCGGATCTTCGAGCGGTGCTCGATGCACACTGTAGAGCGCTCGGTCCCTACGCCTTTCTCAGTCGAGAGCTAGCAGCCGTCGCCATTGGCGACGCGGCGTTCAGCGATGCCGTCGATGCGCTACGAGCGAAACGCGACGAGCAGGTGCGTCGAGCTTTCATGTCGTTGACGCGTTCCGGGGCGATGAGGCCGATCGCGCCGCGCACGTCGACGGCGCTAGTGGATGTCGTCGTCACCTGGCTGCTGCTGTGGCCGGCTCACGCGCGCATCCTCGGCCGGGAGGTCGACCGCGGGGGTGAAGCCGTGCTGCGAGAGGTGCTGGCGCCCTACCTGCTCGAGCCTCTGACGTCGTAAGATTTCAGCTGAGCACGCGGTGCGCAAACTTGCCCACCCCGTCGACGACAGCGTCTCCGATTGTGTGCTGTCCGTTGAACGGCACCCACTCGACGGCGAGCCCGCCATCGCGCAGCAGATCGCGCAGCCGTTCAGCGGCGGCAAACGGCAAGAGCGGGTCCTGACGACCGTGACTCTGCAGCACCTCGAGACCCTTTCGTCCCAGTGCGCCGGCCTTCCACTCGTCTTGGCTGACCAGCGTGCCGCTCATGAGAACCAGCCCGGCGAGCGAACGGTCCGTCGTGAGAGCGATGTCGCAAGCTAGCATGGCTCCTTGCGAGAAACCGCCGATGATCATGCGCTCGCCGGAAACTCCGAGCTCGTGTTGCAGCGCGTCCAGCATCGCCGTCGCCAAGTCGCGTGCATGCGGCAGGCCGTCGGGCATTCCTTTGGACAGATCGCGCTCCTGGCCCGTCATCATCGCGCGCTGAATCGCCTCGACGTCGATCATCCACCATGCGCGCCCGGAAACTCCCATGCCGGTGTCGAGCTCGATGGGTGCTTCGGGAAAGACGAAGCGAGTTCCCTCGGGTGCGTCGAGCACGCGCCACAACGAAACGAGGTCGGTGCCTGGCGCGCCGAACCCATGCATCAGGACGACGACGGGGCCGTCGCCGCCTCCTTGGCGATCGCTCCCACCGGTGATGCGGACCTTGAGTCCGCCGAGTTCGACTTCTCTCATCGTTCTGTTCCTCGTGCGGAGGGTCGTCGACGTGAGCCTCGTCGCCGCCTCCGACCGTTGCGCTGTTTTTTCTGAGGTTGTTTTCGTCGGTCCGCACCGCGGCGACGTAGGGGCGCAAAAAATTTGGCCGGTCGGTCGGTTCCGCCGCGGCAAACGTCGCAGACGCCGCACCGACTCCCGGTCGCGACGCCGAAGTAGTCCCGTAGGAGTTGTGCGCGACACTGCGCCGTCGTCGCGTAGTGCTCGAGGGAGTCGAGGCGTCGGGTGTCCTCGCGGCGAAGAGATTCGAACTGTTCGGCGAGTCGGCGGACACGATGGCCGACGTCGGCGACGTCGAGCACGCTCACCGTGCGATTCCGAAGTTGTGTGACGAGGCCCGCCTGTTCGAGGGTCGCTACGAGCGATGCGGCCACGCGCTGCGCCACTCCAGCGGAGAATGCCAGCTCGGCGAGGGACGGGTGCCGAGCTTCGTCCTTCCAGATAGCGAGGGCCCGCGACATTCGCCTCAAGTGGTACGGATTGATCCTACTCTGAGAGGAAAGAAACTCGTGGATGCGCCGGTCTTCCGCGGAATAGAGCATCACGCAGTTCGCGGGTTGCCCGTCGCGGCCCGCTCGCCCGGCTTCCTGGACGTATTGCTCGAGCGAGGCTGGCGCCTGGTAGTGCACGATGTATCGGATGTCGGGTTTGTCGATGCCGAGGCCAAAGGCGCTCGTCGCCACCATCACGACTCGGCGGCCTCGCGTCATGAACGCGGCTTGTTCGACCTGTCGCTGCTTGGCGGTCATCCGACCGTGATAGCGGTGCACCGGCACATCGAGTTGGCGAAGCGCACCATGCACGGCGTCGACGTCTTTGGTGGTGGAGCAATAGACGATCCCGGGACGCTCGAGTCGCAACACGAGGCGGGCCAGGGCGCGAAGTCGCGCCTTGTCTCCACAAGGAACGACGTCGAACACCAGGTTGGCTCGATGGGGTGATTCGGCGATGATCAGTGGCCGCTGCAGTCCCAGAAAGCGCACGAGATCTTCGCGCACCCGCGCCGTGGCGGTCGCCGTGAGCCCCATCACCGGTGGCGAGCCGAACTGCTTCAGGACCTCGGCGAGTCTCATGTAGGCCGGGCGGAAGTCGTGTCCCCATTCGGAGGCACTGTGCGCTTCATCCACGGCTACGGCGGCTATCCCGGTTTTGTCGAGCACGGCACCGAGTTCCTCGGATGCCAGGGTTTCGGGAGTCGTCATCACGAGGAGGGGTCCGCCGCGGAGGATACGGCCGAGTTCGTCTTTGCGCCGCTTGCCGGTGACGGTGCTGTCGATTTTCACGACGGGGACGCCGTGCTTCGCGAGGCTGTCGGTTTGATCCTGCAGAAGTGCCAGTAGCGGCGAGACGGCGACGACCGGTTGGCTCATCAGCATCGAGGGCACCTGGAAGCACGCCGATTTGCCGAAGCCAGTGGGCAAGACCACGAGTGCATCTCTGCCGGCGAGGACGTGCTGGATGACCGTGGTCTGCTCGCGGCGAAGTGTTCTTATGCCCAGCCGACGCGCGGCCTCGGCGATCTGTCGAGTCGATGCTCGGACCGCCTTCGGTGCTCGTCGCTGTTTGCTCCGGACGTTGGGCGTCGGCCGGCGCATCTTCGGGCTAGTGAGCTTCTTCTTCGCTGTGGGCTTGTTTTTCGTTGCGGGGCGCTTCTTCTGGGCGGGGCGCTTCTTCGTCGCGGTCCGCATTTTCGGTGCGAGTCGACGCGGCTTTTTTTTTGCTCCCATCGACGTGGGTCCCTATCACGAGTCGCCAGTGAGCGTCAGCGGGTGCGCAGCGATTCGATGGAGGCATCGATGATAGCCGCGGCCTCCGCCTCGTCGATGTGCTCCTGGGCGGCCAGCGACGCGACTCCCTGGGCCATCGACCAGAGAACGAGTGCCTTGTCGCGCGATTCGCCAGCCTGAATGCGTCCGGCTCGCTGGCAGTCGATCACGTCGCGGGTGAACAAGCTCACCGGACGGTGCGCTGCATCCCGGACCGAATGCGCGTCCGACCCCAGCTCCTGGCTGAACATGACTCGGTGCCAAGCCGGATAGGCCACCGCGAAACCCGCGTAGGCGCGCAGGCGAGCCCGCAGACGGGCGAGGGGATCGCGTTCGCGGTCTCCGTGTCGTTCGAGCACGGCGTGCAAGACGTCGAAACCCTCTCGCGCGACCGCGGCGACGAGATCGTCGCGACTCTCGAAGTGTCGGTAGGGTGCGGCGTTCGAGACGCCGGCACGACGCGCCACCTCCCGCAGCGAAAAGCCGTGAGGCCCTCTTTCGGCGATGAGACCCGCGGAGGCTTCTATCAACGCCGTGCGCAGGTCTCCGTGGTGATAGCTGTCCGCGCCGGGGGAGACGGACGGGGTCCTTTTGTTTCGTCGCGCGGCCAATCCGGCCATGTTATCACCGTTAACATGCGCTGGTGGCCGGCCACCGGGCCGCTGGGCGCGGGCCACGCGCGCGATCCCGCCGGGCCGTCCCTTTGACGGTGTCCCCTCATCATGATGCTATCGCTCCGATGGAGCTGAACAAACTAGTCAAGGGGCTACTCTCCGAGCTCAACAAGGTGACGAAGAGCGATGCGATCGTCGGCAAGGTCCGCGACGCAGGTGCCGCGAAGGTCGTGCCCCTGAGCAAGGTCAGCATCGGATTCGGAACCGGCGTTGGTGGCGTGGACGGCAAGGCCGGAGCGGGAGACGCCGGCGCCGAGGGCGGGGGAGCCGGGGGTGTGCTGGTCGTCGAGCCCAGGGCGTTCGTCGTCGTCGGAGAGGACGGGCAGCCTCACATGCTCGCGCTCAAAGGTGGTAAGAGCGCGGTCTTGCGCCGCGGCATCGAGATTCTCCCCAAGGGCGACGCGGGCAAGGCACTGCCGGGCGATGCCGCCAAAAAGCTCGGCTCAGGGAAGAAGTAGTAGAAGTCGGGATTTTGCTCTGGGTCCTATGCGCCGCGTTCTTCGTTCTTTTGCTCGTCGTGCTGGCTTTCATGCCGGTGCGAGCGCAGATGCACGCCCAAGGGCGGGGGGATCCGACCGGCGCTTGGGCCATGGCCGGCGGTCTTCAGGTCGGGCCCTTGGCTCTGAGCGCAGTTGGCGCCGCGGGCGTAGAGCCGGTGGCCCACGCGCATTTGTTCGGGCGCCAAATTTGGACCCGGCGCTTGTCCGAGCTCCGGCGGCGAGAATCCATGGCGGAAAAGGAATCGACCGACCTTCTCGAGCGCTACGAGAATTTCGAGCGTTGGTTCGATTCGTCGGAAGTCGCCCGGTTCGCCTTTGGCGAGCGGCGCCGTCTCCGGCTCACGACGCTCGAAATCGATCTCGAATATTCGTTCATGGACGTGGCCCTCACCGGCAAGGTGATGGCCGCGGTGTACATGTTGAGCGGCCTGTTGCCGCCACCTATTCTGCTGCGTCAGAAGCCCTCCTGGGAGGGAGTCGACCAGGCGCAAGCGGGCATGACTGGAGAGATCAAGGTTTGGCCGGGAAGAATCGTGATGGACACCCTTTGGTTCGCCATCACGAGAGTTCATCTTCGCAAGCCCAAGCCTCGCACCCCGCCCGATCGCGTGGCGCGCACCCCTGAACTGACGGAGCCGAAATGAGCGACAAGAAAATTGGGGAAATCGTCAACAACCTGCTCGACGGGATCCACGGAATCAGCAAGAGCGAGACCATTATCGGCGAGCCCCAGCAGGCCGGGGATGCGACGGTCATCCCCGTTCATCGCCTCAAGGTGGCTTTTGGCGCTGGAGAGGCGGGCGCAGGCGCCCACGGTCAGCGTGCCGGGGGAGACTACGGAGCGCAGGGGGCAGGGGGAGCGATCGAGCTCGACCCGGTGGCCGCCATCGCTGTCGGCAAGGATGGTCACGCGCACATTCTCACGGTCGAAGCCGACTCGGGCACGGCGTGGGCGAAGCTCTTGGGCGAGGTGCCCGACATGATGGGTCGAGTGGCCGCCGCGCTGGGCAACCGAGTCACCCACGAGCTCGAGACGCGTTCGGTCGACGAAGTGGCTACGGTCGGCGGCGGAGAGAAGGCCGAGGCACTCCCGGCCAAGAACGAAGAAGACTGACGCCGCCCGTTTTAGGCGACGACTTTTCCAATCGCGCGCTCGAGGACCGCGACGCCTTCGGCGATTGCCTCGGCCAAAACGGTCAGGGTCGGTCGGAACCGGATGGTCCTCGGACCGGCGGACAGGACGATCATTCCGTCATCGAAGCACTGACGGATGATTCGGTTCCGGGTTTCACCATCCGGTACGTCGATGGCGCACATCAGACCCGCGCCGCGCGCGTTGCTGACCACTCCATCGTAGCGGTCCTGGATCGCGCGAAGACCGGTCACGAGTTCGTCCCCTCGGACTCTGGCGTTCTCCAGCAAACCTTCCTGCTCGATGATCACGAGGATGCGGGTGCAGCGCACCATGTCCACCAGCGACGCACCCCAGGTGCTGTTGATTCGGCTGGAAACTTCGAAGACGTTCTCTGGTACTTCGTCGACGCGTTTCGATGCAAAAATGCCGCCCACCTGCATCTTCTTGGCGAAACACAGGATGTCGGGAGCGATACCGTGATGCTGATACGCCCACCACTTGCCCGTGAGCCCGAGGCCGGTCTGCACTTCGTCGTAGATGAGCATCGCGTCGCGTTCGTCGGCGAGCCGCCGGAGCGCGCGAAAGAGTTCCGGCCGGAAATGATTGTCGCCGCCTTCCCCTTGAATCGGCTCGACGAGGATCGCGGCGATGCCGTCTGGGTCGGCATCGAACGCGGCTTCGGCCTCGGAGATGGTTTTCTCCTCTGCGGCGATCGCTCGCCGGAGGTTCTCGGCCTCGAGTGGGAATGTGATTGCCGGCGATGAAATTCGAGGCCAGTCGAACTGCGGAAAGTGCATGGTCTTGACCGGATCGGTATTCGTCACGCTCAGCGTGTATCCGGACCGGCCGTGGAACGCGGCTTCGAGATGGAGGATTTTGAGGTCGGTCTTCCGACTCTTTGCGAGGTTCTTTCGAGCCTTCCAGTCGAACGCCGCTTTCATGGCGTTCTCGACCGCGAGTGCTCCACCGTCGACGAAGAAGAAATGCGGCAGCTCCTTCGGCGCGGCGCTTCTCGCGAGCGTATCGACGAACTCCGCCATGTACGTCGTGTAGTAGTCGGAATTCGAAACCTTGGTCGTCGCGACGCGTGCCAGACGAGTCTGGCAGTCTTCATCGAGCATGCTTTCGTGGTTGAAGCCGATGGGGTTCGACGCGAAAAAGCTGAAAAAGTCGAGGTACTCGCGGCCGGTGATCAAGTCGCGGACCCGGGACCGCCGACTGTTCTCCATGTCGATGACGATGGGGTAGCCATCGACGAGAAGGTGCCGGCGAAGCGTTTCGTGAACGTCCGCTGGGGCGATTTCCGAACGCGTGAACATGATGAAATTCCCGCCCCCCTCGGGCTGGGCTGACTATACTCGCCGCTCATGCCTGACAGCAAAGCGCTCATCCACGCGGCCGGAGGCTATCTGGCGCAACACCCGTCCGAAGTGCTGCGCGCGATGAAGAATGCGGTGTTTCTGAGATTCGGCGTGCCGCTCGATGCGCTTCGCTACCTCGCTTCCCAGGTCAGCGGAAAGAAGGCGCCGAAGGACGTCGCCATCGACGCCGTGCCCCCGGGTATTCGCGTCGGCGCGACGATCGATTTGATGGGGGCCGAGGTTCGTGCTTCGTCGGTGGTCTACATCGAACGGGTGAGCGTCTCGATGACGCAGGCCCGCATCGAGGTCCGGCTCGCCGAAGTCTCATTGAAGCTGTTGGGTGAATCCGACAGCCCGGTCGCAGCGCTACTCAAATCCGGCGCGCTGGACCTGAGCAAACCCGGCAATCTGGCGGCCTACATGCCGAAGCGGTCTCCGGTGCTCGTGGAGGCGGAGGACGATCGAATCGTCATCGATCTCATGAAGCACCCAAAGCTCGCCAAGAACGCGCGAGCGCAACGTTTGGCGGGGCTCATCGGCGCGCTCGTGGGCATTCGTTCCATCGAGACCGATCCGGAGCATCTGGACGTTGCGTTTCAACCATTTCCCGGCGGTGTCGATGGCGCCGTCGCGGCGTTTCGCGACCACCTCTAGTCGAGGTCAAAGACCCCGTGGGGCGAGCCGGGGTGAGGGGACGAGGCGCAGCGAGCTGGGTGGGTGGCAGCATGGTGTCCGCTGCCCTCGCGCTGTCCGTCGTGTTTCTACCCGCCTGCGAGAAGGAAAGGCCGCGGCGATCCCCGCCAACCGTGTTTCCGTCGCTCGAGCCGCCGCCACCGGTATTGGAATGCAACTTCGATCTCGCTAGCCGTGCCGGCGAAGCGCCTGGCGGCGATTTTCAGATGTGTTTCGCGCCGGCGGTCGGCCAGCCGTGGCGCCCGCCATCGCCATCGCCCGTCCCGCTCGCCGATGGTGGGATCGTCGTCGTCGACGCGGGCGCCATCGGTTCGGATGCGGGCTCGGATGCTCGAGCCGCGCCGCAGAGCCCGTGCCCGGACGACATGATGCTCGTGGATGGCATGTACTGCCCGAAGGTCCGGCACACTTGCAACAAGGGCCTCGAGCCGGGAGGCGTGCTCGCCGGACAGAGATGCGCAGAGTACGGCGAGCCGGAATGCAAGAGTCCTCGCGAGCGTCGCCGGTTCTGTATCGACCGCGACGAGTTTGCGGTGGCCGGCGAGGACCTCCCGCTCGTCGAGCAATCTTGGACGATGGCGAAGAACACCTGCGAGAGCATCGACAAGCGTCTTTGCTTCGGCAGTGAGTGGGAGTTCGCCTGCGAGGGTGAAGAGATGCGCCCGTATCCTTATGGGTACGTTCGTGATTCGAATCTCTGCAACCACGACCGAAAGAATCTTTCACATCGAGGAAAGCTCAGAGATCTGCGAGTGGCAGCCGGCGATCGTCCGAACTGCTTGAGCCCGTTTGGGGTGAGGAACCTCGTGGGAAACGTCGACGAATGGGCGATTCGGGACGGATTCATCAAGCCTTATCGCGCGACGATGCGCGGGGGATGGTGGCTCGCAGGGCGAAACAACTGCCGGGCGCAAACCACGGCTCACGACGAAGTCTACTTCGGCGCGCAGTCGGGATTTCGATGCTGCAAGGACGCTGCTTTTTAGCGCGCGCTATTCGGCAGGCTGAGGCGCGGCGGCCGCGTCGACCTTGGGTTTCGGCTCCGGTTTGCCCTTCAGCCAGGCTTCGAGCCGTTCTCGGGTAAATGGTCGAGAGTAGCCGTAGAAAAGAAGCAGCCCGAGCGCGAAGAACAAGTACGACTGCGCCGTGTACTTGTCGTCGACCCAGTAATAGTTGTGCAGGAGCACTTGGCTCGCACCGCTGGCTATCAAGAGGATCGGCCCCAAGCTCGGTCTGACCGCCACCAATGCGGCGGATATCATGAAGACCGAGAAGTAGTAGCACGTCATATTTACCGCGCACATCACGATGAGCGGGCTCAGCGCCATGCCGATCCAGAGATGTTTGGTGCGTCTGAGTGCCCACACCAACCAGCCCGCCACCATCAGTCGCAGCGCCCAGAACAGCACGGCGCGCTCCTTCTTCCGATCGCGGCGACCCTGCTTCCATTCCTCGAACGGGTCGTCCAGGTTGTCGTTGCGCGTGAACCGCATCCGGCCGTTCGCCTCGTCTCGAAAGGTACCGTCGGAGAACGACGCGAGGCTCGGCATCCAGTCGTGCACCACGATGGTTTCGAGGCCCATGTGGTTGGTGAGTGGAGTCTGGTTGTGCACCAGAATGTGCGAAACGAAGTCCTTGTAGGGAGCGAGAATCGCCGGCGTCGTCGAGCCCTCTTCCTGCACCGTGGGCGCACAAACGATCGCACTGAGCGGGATGAGCACCGCGCCGGCGGCCAAGCCTCCCGTGACCACCTTGACGTGGTCGGGATGGAACTTTCGGTGCTTGATGAAATAGATTGCCATGATGACGATCCACCCCGCTGACACCACGATGGGGAAGACCCGCAGAAGCGACGAATAGGCGAGGGCGGCACCACCCCAGAAGTGCTTGCCCTTTTTCAGTAGGCAGATCGATGCCACCAACAGCAGGAGCCAGTCGTGACGAAGGAACGCTCCACCGGTCCAGTAGAAATTCGCGGGCGCATTGCACCCCCAAAAGACCGCGGCGACGGTCATGACACGCCACCCGAAGGCCCATCCGAACAGCAGGATGGTTCCGATGTGGAACGCGACGTCGAGACCGGCTAGCGCGAGGAAAAAGTCATGTCCCGCGTTGCCCATCGCGGAGAAAAATTTCCCCTCCATGGTCCAGACCGGCGGCGGATTGAAGCCGTGGTCCTTCTGCATGTTCTGCCAGTAGGAGCCGCGGCTGACCTTCTCGAACCACGCCACGTCCTTCTTGAAGGCCTCCCACTTCTTTCCTCCGGCGTCCGTGTCGACTTGGAAGAAACGTTTGCAAAGGTCCGGGTTCTTGTAGACGTCGGTGTCTTTGACGGGCTGGATGAGATTGACGCGCAAGTTGCGCAGCTCGCGGTTGATGACCGCGCTCTTCCCGCGGTTTTCCAACTCGGCGATCGCGGCGCACTCGTAGAGGCGCGTGTATCCGATCTCCTCGAAGTACTTCGAGCCCAGGTAGTAGTGGAAGAGCTCGTGGCGGTGGTAGTAGTCTTGGTACCGGACGTTCGGGTTTCCGAAGTCGAAGTAGACGCCGAAGGCGATCACCGACATCACGATGCCGATCCGCTTGAGCGAGCGCTCCCGGAAGCGTTCACCGAGCTTCCGTGCGCGCCACGCGTAGAGAATCAGGAGCGCTCCGCCGAAGGTCAGCAGGAACCGGATCCAGCGCATGATGGTTTCCCACACGTCGCGCCGGAAGAGAGACGACTGCCAGAAGAAATCGCCCTTCTCGGGGATCAGGGTGTCGAGAAAAACCCCTACCGGCCCGAGATTCGTGGCGAGTATCGTGATCGCTTCGGCAGTCACGGCTTGAATGGCGGCTACGCTATCAAAGGAAGCCGCAGAGCCAATAGCAGACCGGCGACGCTTCTCCCCAACACAAACGGCTGGATCGCCAAATAAGGCACGGGCCGGGTGGGTTTTTTACAACCACCCGGCCCGCTGTTGCCCCCAAGTCCCGGATACGCCGCCGGACGAGCTCCTCCGTGGGAGGGCTCGGGGTGGACGTTGGCGTCCGCGCAGCTGGGGGAGCCGCGCACGCGCCCTAAACAGGGGCGCGCCTCGGGACGCAAACCACTACCGGCAGCCCACCTCGGGGCTCGGGTTACAACTACTATCCATGTTCACTCCACCTCCTCCGGCATGCCGGACACCCGGTAAACGCGCATGACGGCGCGCTCGGCCCCTGCGTTGCGGGATCCCCTGGGCGTTTCTGTGCGGAGACCTGAGCGGTCTCGCGGTTGGGTGTGCAGGACGCGGGGGGACTCCCCCACCGAACGATTCCGGGAGCTGTGACTCCTTCCCTGCACGGTAGTTCAGACGTACCACGCGACTGGCGGACGTCAAAAACCGACCGTCGGACTGTCTCTAAGCGCCTGAAACTTTGGAATTATTCGACCGCTCGGGATTTCGGCGCCACGGTGCGTGTCGCGTCAATTCGATAAGCGATCGAGCAAGGCAGGGTTCCGAACCCGCCCTCCACGCCCACGAACACGTCGCAGTCGGATTCGGCGGTCGGGGCGTAGCTGTAGACGAGGGATCCGTCGAAGCTCGTGACTTCGTCCTCCTCGAAGCCGAAGCGCCCACTGGCCAGATCTCCTCGGACGATGACGCATCCCGGAGCGCCGGGCTCAGGCTCGGCTAGGGGTACCTCGACTGCCGAGTCGAATTGGAACGAGTCGGTGTCGACTCGGCCCGGAATGGCTTCGTCTCCGTTCAACCAGAACAGCTCGGTTCCAGATTGGCTGAGCCGGATGTCGAACTCCCAAGAGTCCGGTGACCCGAGCGCGCCTGGTCCGCAAGTCGTCACATCCATCGTCGCGGCGACGTGAAATGTGCCGAGGTCGTCGCCGGGGATGTGTGCATCGACGCCCTCTTCGAACTCGCAACCGACAAGCGTGAAGAAAAGTGCAGCTGCGAACATCGGACGGTTCATCGTCTTTGCCGCTAGCAACCCCCGACCGGTTTGGGCAACTATCCCGCTCCCCATGCTGCCGTTCGACCGCTCGCTCTGTTTGCGCACGCTCGTTTGGGTTTTGGTGGCCTTCGGACTCACTCTCGGGGTCGTCATCGGCACCGACGAGGCGTTCAGCACGCCAGCGATGAGGGTCGCTCGGCTCAGTGCGTTCGCCCCGGCGATCGCCGCGCTCGGCGTGTGGCTCGCCGTTGCGCAGTCGCGCAGTCGCGGTGAGACGCGTGCGCTCGAAGCGCTCGGGGCTTCGCCTTGGCGCGTTTGTCGAGGTGCGATCGTCGGTGGGTGGCTGGTGGGGGCTCTGGCGGTTGCGATGTTGCTTTCGCCTTGGGCAGACGGCGAAGCGCTCTTTCCGGTGCTCAGCGCGACGACGAGTTGGTCGCTCGACGGCGCCACGCTCGTCGAGCCGAACATCGGTGCTCGAGCCCATGCCACGGGCGAACTCGAGTTGTTCCAAGCCGAAGGAGCGCGCCCGTTGGGCTTCGAGTCCGCGCCCAGAGCCGCCGTGCTCGCTGTCGCCCCGATGGCGGTGCTTTCGCCTCCGTGGGCCGGCGCTCGTGTTCCGCCGTGGCTACGGATGGCAAGTCTCGGGGTGGCCTTGGCGATGAGCGTGGTGATGCTGCACGCGGTGGCGTCGGGGCAGGTTTCACCCTGGCTGCTCCCGGTTTCCGCCGCACCGCTCGCTCTGGTGGTAGGTGCGACGCGGCTTCGCATGGAGATGGCATGACAGTGACATCGAGTTGGTCCGGTGCCGGAGGAAAGTGGAGCATCCTGGTGCATGGCGGGGCTGGGGATCTGCCCGCGGACCGCGTGGACAGCCACGCCGAGGGTTGTCGGCGAGCGGTCCTTGCCGCGTCGCGTCTGCTCGAAGGTGGCGCCGCCGCCCTCGATGCGGTGCAAGCCGCCGTCGAGGTTCTCGAAAACGATTCGAAGTTCAACGCTGGGACCGGAGCGTCGCTCAGCGCCACCGGACACCTCGAGCTCGACGCGGCCATCATGGAAGGTGCGGCGCTCCGAGCGGGTGCGGTTTGCTCGCTCCCCGCCCACAAAAATCCCATCGCCATCGCGCGCGCGGTGCTCGAAGACGGAGAGCACGTGATGTACTCGGCCGAAGGGGCCGTCGACTTCGCCAAGGCCGCGGGGTTCGAGCCCGCGGATGAAGCCACCATGGTGACCGAAGCGGCGCGGAAGAAGCTGGCCAGCGCAATCGCGGGTGGCAAGGCGGAGAGCTGGGCCGGCGGGACCGTGGGAGCAGTCGCTCGCGACTCGGATGGGCACGTCGCCGCAGCGACCAGCACTGGCGGAACCAGCGGCAAGCGACGCGGCCGGGTAGGGGACACGCCGATCATCGGCGCCGGGACCTTCGCGGATGACGGCGCTGGGGCGGCGTCTGCGACGGGCTACGGTGAAGGGATCCTACGGGTCAACCTGACCGCGTTCACTTTGGCTGCCGTGCGTGGGGGAGAGACCCCGGAGCGGGCGGCGCGCGCCGCGATCGCGATGATGAGCGCTCGAGTGGGCGCGACCGGGGGGCTCATCGTCGTCGGCCCCGACGGAACGCTCGGCTTCGCTCGTTCCACCACTACGATGAGTTGGGCGGCCAGCTGGGACGGGGGAACCGTCGAGGCGGGAGCCTAACTGGCGCCGCGCCGGAAGCCCGGTGTCAGGACGCCGAAGTTTCGCTGCCTTCGGCGGCAGCGGCTTCAGGCGTCGCCTCGGGGGCCGCGACCGGCTCTTCGGGCGGCGGCTCCGGTGGGGCTTTGCGCTGCAACGCCGCTTCGAGGCCGCACCGCAGTCGCGCGCGTCGTTTTACCCGTCGACGCTTCGTCGGGGCAGCTAGCGACTCGTGCCGCCTACGGATGTTCCACAGTGCTCGACCCATGATTTTCCCTGGAGCGCGGCGTTCTAGCCGACTTCAGCCGGCTGGGCAACCGATAAGCCATCGACTGTCCGGCCGAAATCCCCGGTTCGGAGCTAAGATGCCCGCCTCTTGTCCACCCACACCACCTCGGAGACGCGGGCCATCCCCCAGAGCGGAATGGTCGTGCGCTCGCAGAAGTGGACCTACACGCTGCAAGAGCTGTTGGGACAGGGGGCCTTCGGCGCCGTCTTCGCTGCCTTTGGCCCCTTCGAGCAGAGCTTCGCGATCAAGGTGTATCACCCGGGCGACCGCCCCTATCAGCAAGCGCGTGACGAATGGTTGAAGGAAGCCTCACGGCTCTATTCGCTGCGCCACCCGAACATCGTGTACGTGCACGACTACTTCGAGTTTGGTGGGCTGTTCTATCTCGTGCTCGAGCGTTGCGACCACAGTCTCGAGGCGATGATCGGTACGCCGATGACCGAGCGCCTGTGCGTCGAGCTGACGCGCCAGATGTTGTTCGTCGTGCAGTACCTCCACGACAGCGAAGTCGTGCACAACGATCTGCACGGAGGGAATCTTCTCATCCACCAAGGAGATCGTCCGACGGTCAAGCTCAGCGACTTCGGCATCGCCCACGAGCTCTACGGTCGTCGGGGCGTTCGCCCCAAGGTCGTGCAGCACCGCATCATGGCTCCCGAGGTCGTGGCCGGCGGCTACAGCACCAAGCAAAGTGATCTCTACCAACTCGGGCTCTTGATGTACGCGATGTACACCGGCCACTACGCGATCGATGCGCGCGGCGGCTACGACAGCACCGTCGAGCAAATCCGCAACGGCACTCCTCGCCAAAAGGCCGAGGGTCTCGGTACGCCGCTGGGAAACATCATCAGCGTGCTGCTTCGACGCACGGCGGACTACCGCTACAACTCTCCGAATCAGGTCTGGGAAGATCTGAGAAAACTCGATTTGTGGCAGCCGTCGCCGCCGATCGAGTGGCGCGGATAAGCCGAGGCGTCCCTCACGCTCGAGCGCACGTCGCCGCTCGACAACTGTCAGCGGAAGCCTGCGCCTGACAGGTTCCGGTTGCAGCGCGGTGGGAGGCTATGGGGCGCAAGTGCGGGAAATCCTTGACCCTGCGAGGCGGCACGAGCCTTGCGATAGGTCGCAATGAAAAGGAGCTGCCCAATGACCCGTTCAGCCGCCTACAGCAACATTCTCGGCCGTTTGAGCCACCAGTCCGTCGTCAAGCACTTCGACGCCTACGCCGACGTGCCTTGGGATCATCCCGACTACCGCATCGATGCGACCGATGCTCGGTGGGAGCTCGATGAGAACGACGTGCTCGGCGGTACCGAGTGGTACCGCACTCAGCCACGGGAGATCCGCAGCCGGCTCGGGCTTCACGGCATCGTCACGCAAATGAAGCTCGGCGTCGAGTTCGAAGCCATCTTGAGCCAGGGGCTGCTTCAGTTCGCCACCTCTTTGCCGAACGGCGCCCCGGAGTTTCGATACGCCTACCACGAGGCGATCGAAGAAGGTCAGCACTCGCTGATGTTTCAAGAGTTCATCAACCGTTCGGGGCTCGAGGTTCGCGGCATGGGCGGAGTCGACGCGTGGTTCTCCCGGCGTGTGCCCTCCATTGCCCGCTCGTTTCCCGAGCTGTTCTTCTTGTTCGTTCTCGGAGGCGAATCGCCGATCGACTACGTGCAACGAGAGGAGCTTCGTAAGCGCGACGCGCTGCATCCGTTGCTCCGACGGGTGATGCAGATTCACGTGACGGAAGAAGCGCGGCACTTGTGCTTCGCCAAGAACTACCTGCTCGAGAACGTGCCGAAGCTCGGCCGCATTCGGCGCTTTCAGCTTCGGTTTCGCACGCCGATCATCTTCGCTGCCATGGCGAAGCAAATGCTCGAACCCCCGAAAGCGCTCATTCGAGAATATGGCATCCCGTCGTCGGTCGTGCGTGAGGCCTACACCGAGAACCCCGTGCACCGGCAACGAACCCTGGACGGCCTCGCCTCGGTCCGGAAGTTGTGCTTCCAGCTGGGTCTGGTCCAACCGCGGTGGTGGCGGATGCTCGGCATCTTGCCCGAAGGCGAAGGCGACGCTCGAGACGCCTTCGATGACGAAAGCGGCGTACGTCGGCTCGGTCCGCCGCGGCCGACGAGCGTGCCCACCAGCAGCCGGCGGCTGCCCGGCGTGGTCAGGGCATGCCCGCGGAGTTGGGTTCAACCGTTGAGCGCTTGATATGCTGACCACCAGCCCAGCTCGACGCCTTCTGCCGGCCCGCCAGCGTCAACGCTCGGCGAGCGAGAGCGCACGCGATGACACCCAATTTTGGCACGCCGACACCTCGGAAAAGCAGAAGTGGGACCGCCTTCGATGGATCGAATGGTGGCGCAGTCAGGGCTGGTCCTGGAACGGCCACTGCTGGGACCACCGTGGGGCGGCGGGCCACACTCACCCGGCACCCGCAATGAACGATGCTCGCGCGAATCGCGGCCGGTCGGTGGCCATCGAAGATCGAGCGCGCCAACGTGCGTACAAAGACGCGAGGCGCTCGGCGAATCGCAAGGTGTGGTTCTTCGGTCACGCGGTGATCTTCGCTGGCGTCTGTTTTTTCCTCCTCGTGGTCGCCGGCTTTTTTCCGGCGTTGGTCGTTGCGCTGTCTTGGGGCATCGGACTCTCGGCCCACGGCTTTTTTTGGGTCGTCGCGCCCGAGCTCCGCAACCGCTGGGTCGAAGGAGAGGTGAGCTCGCGGGTTCAATCTTCCGTCACCACCCAGCGCCGGGCCCTCGAAGGCAAACACTCGCGCAGCATCGAGGAGCTGGCAGCGAGCGTGGCGCACGAAATCCGCAACCCGATCACGGCGGCGAAGAGCCTCGTCCAACAAATCGGAGAGGACCCGACGAGCCAAGAGAACGTCGAGTACTCCAAAATCGCCGTGGAAGAGCTCGACCGCGTCGAGAAGGCCATTTCGCATCTGCTCCGCTACGCCCGCGAGGAAGAAGTGAGGCTCTCGCCGACGCTGGTCGTCGACGTCGTCGACTCGGCGATGGAGAACCTGCGTGAGCGACTCGAACGCGGGCGAATTTCGGTTCACCGCAACGTCGACTCGTCGGTGGGTTTCGACGCGGATGCGGACAAGCTTCGTCGAGTGCTCATCAACCTCGTCGGCAACGCCATCGATGCCTTCGCGGACTCGGACTTCCCGAATCCGACGATAGACATCGCGGCGGGCATGAATCTGGCGGGCAACGAGGCGTGGATTCGAGTGCGCGACAACGGCGCGGGCATCGACTCGGACGAGCTGACGAAGATTTTCAACCCGTTTCACACCTCGAAGGAGAGCGGGACCGGTCTCGGGCTCGCGATCACGAAGAAGATAGTCGAGTCCCACGGCGGCAGGATTGAGGTAAAAAGCGAGCTGGGAGTGGGTACCGAGTTCGTCATGACGTTTCCGAAGTACGCCGGGGAGGCTCCGAGAAGCGGATGAGGGCGCGTGTGCTCATCGTCGAGGACGAACGAGCGATCCGCGTCGCGTTGACCGGGCTGTTCAAAAAAGAGGGGTACGAGGTCGAGCAAGCCGGAACTGGGGACGAAGCCATCGTCGCGCTCAACGAAACACCTTGCGACCTCGTGTTGACCGATCTCGCCCTCGGCAAGGGTGCGGACGGGATGGCCGTGCTGCGGGCCTCGAAGGATCTTCGCCCAGAAACCCCGGTGATTATGATCACGGCTCACGGCAACGAAAAGATCGCCGTCGAGGCCATGAAACACGGGGCGGACGACTACGTGCCGAAACCGTTCGACAACGATGAAATCCGTCTCGTCGTCCGTCGGGCGCTGGAACGTACCCGGCTCGAGCGCGAGCACCGGATGTTGCTCGACCAAGTGCAGCGCGAATACGGCTTCGGAACGATCGTCGGCTCCGGCGAAGCCATGCGACGAGTATTCGAAACAATCAAGAAAGTCGCCGAAACCGACTTGACAGTGCTGATCCGAGGCGAGAGCGGTACCGGGAAAGAGCTCGTCGCTCAAGCGCTCCATCACCGAAGTCAGCGGGCGAATCGCAGCTTCGTTGCGGTCAACTGCGCCGCCATCAGCAGAGATCTCGTGGAAAGCGAGCTCTTCGGACACGAGAAGGGGGCGTTCACCGGGGCTGACGCCCGCCGCATTGGTCGTTTCGAGCACGCGGAGGACGGCACGATGTTCCTCGACGAGATTGGCGACATGCCGCTCGAGACCCAAGCCAAGGTGCTTCGTGTGCTCCAGGAACGCATGCTCGAGCGTGTGGGGGGAAACCAGCCGATCGCCGTCGACGTGCGCGTGGTCGCCGCCACCCATCGCGATCTCGAAGCCGAGGTTCGAGCCGGCACCTGGCGCCAGGACCTCTACTATCGGCTCAAAGTCGTCCAGATCGAGTTGCCGCCGCTCCGCGCTCGACTGGAAGATCTGCCGGCACTGGCGGAGCGATTTCTCGGGCAACTCGCCGAGCGGCTCGGCCGCCCGAAGATGGCGCTGAGCGCTGCCGCGCTTCAGAAGTTGGCCGCGCACCCGTGGCCGGGAAATGTTCGCGAGCTCAGAAACGTGGTGGAACAAGCGGCGGTGCTCGCGACGGGACCGGAGGTCGAGCCGCCGGATCTTCGGCTCGATGCGGCAGCTCCCGAAGGCGGCGCCGGCGGGGTCGACCTGGGCTTGCCGTTCCCCGAGGCGAAGAAACGGACGGTGGAGCAGTTCGAAACCGCTTACATTCGGGCGGCGCTCGAAAAACACGACGGAAACGTCTCGCGCACCGCCGAGGCGATCGGCATTGCCCGACAGAGCTTGCAGCAGAAGATTCGCGAGCTCGGCGTCAAAGACGACTGAGTTGCCGCCGCGGTTGGCGGTTGGGCTACTCGCTTTGGTCGCGGTCGTCTGGCCCAAGCCGCTGACCGAAGTCGAGGCACTTGGTCGCCGCAACGGTGGTCACGCCGCCACGTTCGGTCACGTCCCGGCAGTTTTCGACGAGCTCGCGGGCCCGGAGCCGCAGCGACTCGACCGAGCCCATGAAACCCTCTAGGAAGGCGCGAGACAGCTTGGGGTCGTTCTTGTGGCTGTCCGGCATCGCCGCCTGCACGCTCCGAAGTAGCTCCTCCCAAAAGATCACGCGCATCTCGACGAGGTCGGCGTGGAGCTCGACGAGCTGCTTGTCGCTGTCGGCCAGATCGAGCATGCCGGAGTAGATGTCCTCGACCGCGCTCGCTCGATCGCGCTTGACCTCAGCCCACTGCATCCATTCGCCGTTCAGATACTCGAGCGACTGCTCGCGGCTGCCGTCGCCACGGTACTCGGGAGGTTGATCCTCCATCACTTTTTGCCGCTCGCTCCGGGCGTCGTCGAGGGCGACCTGGTAGGCAGTCTTGGGCTCGGCGCTTCTTTTTTCGTTTGCTTGCTCGCCGGGTGGAGTGATCGTGACGGCGGTCGGATCCTGCGCGGGACTGTCGGGGGTACAGCCGCCAAGAAAGAAAAGCACGACCACCGGGACTCCAGGCGAGACAGACATGTTTACTATGCAAACTCTGACAAATGACGCCCAGCGGCACCGCAAAAAACTGCGAACGTGAGCTAATTCCTGGTCGCGATCGACTTTTGGGGGCAAGGTGTGACCATCGTGGCCCATCCGATCATCAAGTGTGACGCGCCGCCGACGGTTCGAGGCGCGCACCTCTCGGGTGAGCGCCCGGCGGTACGCCGGCACACCATCGAGCCGGACATCGAGCTCACTTGCGTCTCGCGCCAAAAGCTCGAGCGGTTGTACGAGAGCAATCTGCGCCGGGGCCGGCTCGTCTTGCCGGGGGACGCGACGCAGAAACGCGGCAGCGTCAGCATTTGCCTTTATCTCAGCGATGGCAGTGAGATGTGGCTGCACGGCACCGCTTCGGAGGTCCCGGCGTCCGGAGGGTCCGCGCTGTTCGTCAGGCTCCGCCCGCTGAGCGACATTCAGCAAGCTCAAATCAACGCCGCCCTCTGCAAGCCGTCGCTGCGACCCTGACGCTCGCGGAGCGCACGGGGGTGTGCGTCGCGACTCAAAAAAACGAGCGGGCCTGGGGCTCGGAAGTCGGGGTGGCAGGATTTGAACCTGCAACGTCCGGCACCCAAAGCCGGCCCTCTACCAGATTGAGGTACACCCCGCGGACGGGTAAAAGTCTGACTCGATGCGCCGCAGTCCTAGCCGCTTCTGGCGCGCTCGGCAACGCGCTGGATCGCCAAGCGTCAGTCCGGCACCGGGACGAGCTCGACCTGGACCTTGATCGGCTTGCGGTCGGCGACGACGAGCTTGTCGTAGGGAAAGTAGCCGTCCTTGATGACCGTGATGCGGTGTTCGCCCACTCGGAACTTGATGCCGCGGCGGATGACCATGCCGAGAGGGCCAATGTACTCTTCGTCGATGTAGACCGAGGCGTCCCTCGGCGTCTCGCGGGTGCGATAGAGGCGGAGCTTGATGACGGCTCGGGAAGGCGCGCAGGAGACGGCGGCGGTGCCGAGGGTGGCGGTGCCGAGGCCGAGTACCGCTGGTCCGAGCGAGCTCGTGGGAACCACGAGCGCGAGAGCGGCGAGGCACGAGGCCAGCGCTTGCCGAGCTACTCCCATTCGATCGTCGACGGGGGTTTGCTGCTGATGTCGTAGGCGACGCGATTGATGCCCTTGACCTCGTTGATGATGCGAGAGCTCAGGGTGGCGAGCAGGTCGTGGGGCAGTCGGGCCCAGTCCGCGGTCATCGCGTCGCTCGATTGCACGGCGCGAACGACGCACGCTTCATCGTAGGTTCGGTCGTCGCCCATGACGCCGACACTGCGAACCGGAAGAAGTACCGCGAACGCCTGCCAAAGCGAGTCGTAGAGGCCCGCGGCACGAATTTCTTCGTCGACGATCCGGTCGGCGCCGCGGAGCACTTCGAGGCGCTCGGCCGTTACCTCGCCGAGGCAGCGCACGGCGAGGCCCGGGCCCGGGAAGGGCTGCCGCCAGACCACGTCGTGCGCCATGCCGAGCGTCGTGCCCACATCGCGCACCTCGTCCTTGAACAGCTCACGGAGCGGTTCGATGAGTTTGAGCTTCATGCGCTCCGGCAGGCCGCCGACGTTGTGGTGGGTCTTGATGACGACGCTCGGGCCGCGGACGCTGACGCTTTCGATGACGTCGGGGTAGAGCGTGCCCTGCACCAGGTGCTTGGCATTTTCGATCTTTTTCGCCTCTTCGTCGAAAACATCGATGAAGAGCTTGCCGATGATCTTGCGTTTCTTCTCCGGGTCGGTGACCCCCTCGAGGCCATCGAGGAACAACTTCGTCGCGTCGACGGTGATCAGGTTCAGATGGAAGTTGTCGCGCATCATGTGCTCGACTTTTTCTCTTTCGGCGTGCCGCAAGAGGCCGTTGTCCACGAAAATGCAGACGAGTCGGTCACCGAGCGCTTTGCTGCACAGAACGGCGGCCACCGACGAATCGACGCCCCCACTCAGCCCGCAAATGACCCGCTCGTCGGAGCCGACCTTGTTTTTCACGGCTTCGATGGCTTCCTCGGCGAAAGATCCCGGGGTCCACGAGGGCTCGAGCCCCGCCACGTCGAAGAGGAATGCGCGGAGGATTTCAGCACCGCGCGGCGTGTGTGCCACCTCGGGGTGAAACTGGATACCGAAGAGCTTTCGCTCGGGGTGCACGATGGCGGCGAGCGGAGCATTTTCGCTTTTTCCGATGGCGCGGAACCCCTCAGGCGGCTCACTGATTCGGTCGCCGTGGCTCATCCACACTGCGAGATCGTCACCTACCTCGAAGGGCTCGAAGATGCCGATGGCTTCGTCCACTCGTAGCGTTGCCGGGCCGTACTCTCGTTCGCTGCTGGCCTCGACCTTCCCGCCGAGTTGGTGTGCCATCAGTTGCTCGCCGTAACAGATCCCGAGTACGGGTTTTTCGAGATCGAACAGCGCCGGGTCGCTCTTTGGCGAATCCTCAGCGTAGACGCTTTGCGGCCCACCGCTCATGACGATGGCCTGCGGGTCGATCTCTCGGATCTTGTCGATGCCGACGGTGCAAGGGTGGATCTCGCAGTACACGCGACTTTCGCGGATCCGCCTCGCGATGAGCTGGGTGTATTGGGAACCGTAGTCG
>JAJDAH010000367.1 GCA_029261965.1 Polyangiaceae bacterium | reverse complement strand
CGGCATCCGGGCATCTTGACGATGGTCTTCCACCGTTCGGTGCCGGTGCCTGACCCCATGCGGGAGCCCACTCCCCGAGACCAGCCCGGAGTGTGGCTTGGCGAAGTCGTCGCTGAGCTCGGCTTTCTTCCCTGAACAACCGCGCGTCGCCAGCCATCGAGCTGCCGAGACGCCCATTCGCCCCCCCCAGGCAAAGGACATTTTTGAAATGAACACCTCGATCTCCGCTGAGGGCCGACTCGGTCTTCCTCCACCGCTCCGCGTCCTGCCCGATATGTCGCCCGTTTGGCTTGATGTCGACGAGGACTTCGACACCGCCGCCGAACGTCTAGTCCGCGCTCACCGAATCGATGGTCCCGCCAACGATCTGCCCGTTCTCAACGTCGGCGCGTGGGGCGTGAAAGCCGAGAACGGCGAGTTTGCGCTGGCCCCACTCGCCCGTCACCACCCACCGTACCGGCTGCGAGCCAACGGCTTCGCCAATCTGATGAATCGCCTCGGTGCCCCAGTCGAGTTCATGCGCGACCGTGTGCCCGAGCCCCTTCAGCTCGCCACGCTGAACTACTTGTTGAGCCAGTCGAGCTTCGCCGCGACGCTTCGGTTGCGCGATGACGAGGTCGCCGCCGTCGTCAGCGACCGATACGCCCCGCTCGATCCGGCCGAGCTCGTCGAGACTGTTCGAGGAGCGCTCGTTCGTCATCGTGCGCTTGGCGACGTCCGCGTTCGGGCCGTTGCAACGGGGCTCGTCGATGCTCTGAGACTGGTCTTCCCGACCAACGGTGTGGCGGTCAAGGTTGGCGACGTTACCGAGATCGGCATCGACATCAGCTCCAGCAGTTTCGCCCGGAGTGCCGTTCATGTTCGCTCGCTGTTGTGGCGCCTGATCTGCACGAACGGCCTGCGTTCGGCGGAACGACGTGGGGGCTTCTCGTTCCGGCACGTTGGCGACGCCGAACGACTCAAGAAGAGCATCGACGAGGCCATCCCGAGCGCATTGCTCGAGGCTCGCGGAGTGCTTGACCAATGGCGTCAAGCCGTCGGCGTCAACGTCGAGGACCTTGCCGAGCACATCGACCAAATGCGGGAGCTCACGGTGGCTGAGCGAGAAACCGTGAAGACCGAGGTCACGAAGGAGGCCGGAGTGAAGGAGCTGCCCCCGGCAACCGATCTCTACACGTTGATCAACGGTGTGACCGCCGCCGCTCGGCAAGCCGAACCTGCGAGGCGTCTCGAGATTGAGTCGATCGGCGGGGAAGTGCTGCGCCGCCACGTGACGTCATGAGCGAGGTCAGCGGCGAATCCGAGCTTCTGTCTGATCTCGGCCTGATCGAAACCAAAGGAGAAGAAACATGACCCAAAGCACGACGAATAGTGGACCCCAGAACGGAGGTGCTCGGAGCGAGGGCGACCTGATCGTTGCTGAACTGAGAGACGCCGCGGACTGCCTGCGAAACGCCGCCGGCTTGATCGCGAAGCGGCTCGAGTCGACGAGCAACGGAGCAGTGCCGGGGCACTCGCCTCCGTCTGGTCCGGAGGATCGCGTAACCACGCGACAGCTCGGGGCCATCCACGCCATCGGTCGAAAGCTCGGTCTCGATCGCGCCGCGCTCAGCGCTTGGCTTCGGGAGAACAGTGAGACGAGCGATCCGGCTAGCCTAAGCCGGCAAGAGGCGAGCGAGGTCATCGACGCGCTCGACCAACGACTGCGCGAAAGCTGACGCAAGAACTCCGCACGACGGAGGGCCGGCGCTTCCAACAGATTGGGGCGTCGGCCCTTCGGCTTTTCATGGAGATGACGATGGAGAAGAACAGCAAACTGCCCATCAACACGCTGAGCGCATCGGCGCTGCAGGCGTGGATAGACTGCCCGAGGAAGTTCCGATTGACTCGTATCGACCGCGTCGAGCCCTCATTCAGACCAGTGGCGTTAGCTTTCGGCTCGGGGTGGCATGAAGCTCTTGGCTTCATTCTTTTCGCGCACGGGCGCGGCGAGGCTGTAACGCGCGACGAGCAGCGACAGCGCTTCCGCGATGCGCTCGCACGGCAAATCCGCGCAGACGGGCCCCCCGTTCTCTATGAGGACGACGAGGACGAAGGCCGGCTCGCTGACATCGGCGTCGAAATGCTGGATGCCTTCCTGGACGGTGTTCCTCTGCCCGAACGAGTCCTAGGGATTGAAGTGCCGTTCGATGTGGAGCTCTACGATCCGGAGACCGGCGAGGTTCTCGAGGTTCCGCTCATCGGCTCGCTCGACGCCGTTGTCGAGGAGCGCGGGAGAACGGTCGTGCTCGAGTTTAAGAGCGGCAAACGCCGCTGGAGTGACGAGAAGATCGGTCACGACTTGCAGGCGACGACCTACCGCATCGGTGCCAAGAGCCGGGGCATCTCCGATCCTGAGCAACGGCTCGTCGTGACAACGAAGTCCGCAACACGCCCGCAGGTCCAGATCGAGCGGCTTGTGCGAACCGACGCCGACGAGCTCGAGGTGATGGACACAGCCGTCAATGTCGTACGAGCTATCGAGTCAGGGGTCGACCACCGCGTACGGTCCTGGCGTTGTGCAAGTTGCCCTGTTGCCGGTGCGTGCCGATGAACCAGCGCAAGCCAGAAGTCGACGAGACGCCCTTGGCCGTCACCTCGAACGGCACCGTACTCTTGAACGCCATCGAGCTCGAGGGACGCGATTCGCTGCTCAAACTCGTGATGCGAGCGTCGGCGATGGAGCGGCCCGTCTTCGTCGGCGTTGCGCTGACGAGCGAAGAGGTCGAACGCGTGCGGGATCGGGCGGCACCTGCGCTCGAAGAGGGCGCTGCGGTCGTGATCGCTAGCTGGCTGCGTCGCTAGCGGCGACGGGCCGAGGAACGATGGACCTTGCGCGTCCGGCCCTCGGCCTTCTCGAACTCGCCAAGCAGAAGCCGGACGAGCCGGATGGCTGCTGGGGACACGCGTTTCAGTCGGCGGTCCAGCACCGAGGCTTGAGTCCGCGGGCGTTCGACAGGGCTCGCCGAACACTACCGCGAATCGGCATCCGCTTCTGGTCGCTCGTACCAAGGGAGCTCCTCGCCGTCCTCGTCGCCCCAGATGGGTCGCGCTTCACGACTCTGCATCAGGTCGTGGTAGCGCTCGTCGGCCAGTATTCCGTGCCGGCTCCACACCTCAAGCAGGAAGAAAACGTCTCCCGAAAGATCCGACGCAGACCCAAGCTCCGCGAGCAATTCATCCCTGTTGAAAGCCTGGGCCGCGCGCTTGCTGCGATCCACAATAGGACCGAAGAACCCGGCGGCCAGTCCAGCGAGCATCTCCGCAGGCAAGTACTTCGTCTCCGTCAACTGCTGAGCCTCCTGAAGCCGCTCGTTGAGCTCGCGGTCCGCCCGCTCGACCTCTACCAGGATCTTCTTGTAGGGCAACGCATCGTGCGCGTCCTCATGCAGGAGCTCACCGAACACAAGCTCCAGATGCCGCAGAGCCTCGCGTACGCGTTGAAACTCGTCGGCGCAGCGCAGCTGCGAGAAGAGACGATGATCGTCGACCAGGCTTACGTCCGGCAGTCGCTTCTTGCTCAACGCCGCAACAACAGTGGCAAGGGGAGCATGATCGACGTCAGGAACGAGCGTTGGCATGATCTCCCCCACCTGAACCTGTTCCACAAAGGGTGCGTATTCGCTCGTGTCGAAGAGACGTGAGGCACCGCTGCGCGCGCCTACGACCAGGCCAGCGAAGGCCTTCGCCGCAACCCTCTCGAGAGTCCACTGCACTCGTGACAGGAAATCATCGTCGACGTCCATGCGCTGTATTCGCGTGATTCGGTCGTCGATGTCTTGCAGGCGCCTGACGTAGCTCTCAAGATCCGGTCCGTCTCTGCTAGGGCAGGCGAGTATCGAGTTCTCCAGATACGCGGCGTATTCTTCGTGTGCGTGGATCGCCAGTTCCATGAACCGGCTGCCTTCGAACGGCGTCTCAGCATTCGGCACCGACCTCGCAATGCTCGCGGATGCAAGGCGCCGGATCGCATCGCGTGACGCGCTGTCGAGAATCGCTCCGTAGTCGATTGGTGTCAGCAGTTGCCACTCGACCAGCTTCTCCGCCATCCGCGCCTTCATTGCCGCGAACAACGTGTCCTTTCTCGGGTTCAGAATGCCATTGAGATCGCGCTCGTCGATGACGGCGCGGTCGTAGAGGAGCAGCAGGCGTGGTGTCAGCAGCCACAGAGTGTTGCACTCGGGCGTCAAGAACACGCTTCGTTCTTGGTCGGTCATCGCGCAGCCGTCAGGAACTCGGATCTGCAAGCCATCGGCACCAGCGTCCGCTTAGCGTCGCTCCATGGCAGCGACGGCATCGAGGGGCGAATCGACCAGGCAAGTGTCGACCGTGGCCGGCGGCTTTTGGCGCCGTACGTCTTGAGCGTCGACTCGGCGAGCGACTCATACCCGTAGAGCGTGTTGAACGTGTGATCGCCACCGCCGCCACGACTGTAGAAAAGCAGCACATCATGCATCTTCTGAAACTGCCCAGACTTCGTCGGCCAACGCCGATGCCGCCATGTGTTCGTTCCGAAAGCAGTACGGACCGAACGTCGCGTCGAGCAGCGTCTTCAAGTAGTGGCTGGCTCTAGGATCGCAGTGCAAGTACAGGCTACCCGAAGGCTTCAAGACTCGGTGGAGCTCTCTCAGCCGTCGCGCCATCATCGCCAGGTACGCGAGCAGGTCGCACTCGCCGAGGAACGATCTCATCGCGGCCATCGCCGAAGCAAGGTCGCCACCGATCTCGATGACGTCGTCGTAGTTCGACGCGGCTTCGTGCCCCCAAGTCCAGGTGTCTTTGAACGCTCTGACCTGTGCCGGTGCCCTGCTCCCATCGGGTGCGCGGAAGGACGCGTTATAGTCCTGCCCGCTCTGAAACAGCGGGTCGAGGTAAATTGGATCAACGGACTCGTCTCGGATGTGTCTCCGCAGCACATCGAGGTTGTCGCCGTAGTAGAGCTTGTTTTCCCCAGCGCCCATGTCAGCCAGCGTCGCAGAGCAAAATGCCTTGAACAATTGCGAAGAAGTTACCGAAGGCACCGCAGTTCCGGGTGGTCCTGAACACTTGCTTCCAGCAGGTCCTCTGAACCGGCGTGCTGCTACAAAATACTCTGGCGCGACTACCGTGCAGGCCCGGTCAGGCAAATCCCTCATAGCACTAATACTCAGATTCTCTCGCTTGGACGCCGTATTGTCCCGAAACTAGATCGAGCTGAAACTGCGCGGTTCGCTGGGTTCTCCTCGAGGACACGCTCGAAGTCGATGCGGCGGCCGTCGGCCAGCGCGTCGATGAGCGGCTCGCGGCTACGCCGGTCATCCGCTTCCAGTCCGAAAGTTTCGAGCAGCTCCCGAAGCCGAGGCGCCGTCAGCACATCCAGGGCTTGCTTCTTCTTTCTGCTCGTCAGGCCCCCCACGACCACCGAGAATGGCGGTACGTCGCCTTCGGTTCAAGGGGGGCGGCTGCGCGTGCGCCCGCGCTAGGCCGTCGCAGGCCCTGGTTACATGGACGCGACCGCACCCACCAACACCAGGACATCAAGTAACAAGACCGTGTCCACGGTTTGCTGAGCACGCCTACTGCCCCGGCCTCCACGAACGCATCCTGTAGCTTCGCGGTTACGCGCCCCGAGATCGTTCTGGTCCGCCGGCAGCGGGTGGGGTTGCGGTTCGATTGGCTCATGCGGTCGGCCGGATCGGCGGGTGCGGCGCGGTCAATCACTCCTCAGCGGATTTCGATGGACCGTTGGGACGAGTCCAGCTTCGGTTGCACGCGATATTCCGACTCGACCCAGATCCCAGGAGGGCTCACGGGCATTGGCGGCATTCTGATCGAGCGAGGAGATCCCTGCATCGCGGGAAACGTCCACGGCGCAAGCGGGTTGCGCTTACCGATCTCCCAGGGGTCCGGTCGACGTATGGGGCGATACGAGGAGTAAGCTCGCCTCTTCCACTCGGCGTGCTGCAACTTCATGGTGGGGCAAGCGTCTGGATCGATGACGCAGATGGAGTCCGAGGTTTGGTCTCGCCAGTCGACAGCCAAGCAGACCTCACCGGGACGCGTGTCCGGGCGGGCGTATGGGAGAAATGCGCCCGTCACGTCGCGGCACAACCACTCGCCGGGCTGGTTCAAAATGTCAGGCGGAATCTCGGCTACCGACACGGGACCAAACGACTGAATCGATACGTGGGCGCAATCGCTGCAATCAGCGCGGCGAAGCGCGCACTGCATCAGGG
>JAJDAH010000366.1 GCA_029261965.1 Polyangiaceae bacterium | reverse complement strand
CCGAGGGGGTTCGATTCAGCTGCGACTACGACAACCCGACGGGCGGAACGATTGGAGTAGGCGCAACCGGCGCCGACGAGATGTGCTCGTTTTTCGTGCACACCGACGGCAACGACGATTGGTACGGCGTGGTGTCCGAAGGATTCGGGGGCGCCACGCTGAACGATTGGGGCTCAGGCGAATACGGGCAGCACTTCGGCGCAGAGGGTTGCGTCGTGGTGGACGTGCCCGACTGAAACGCGCACACGCCAGGCGAGCCGAGGCTACGGCACTTCGCGAGCACCAACATCTGGCGTCGTGCCGCGTGGCTCGCCGAGGATGTCGTCGGCCGGAAGCTCGTTCGCTTCGGCGGCGCCGAGCGCGACGCTGATCGACCCCGGGGTGCCCCACATGTCGACGAGCCGTGTGAAGGCGTCGCAGATGCTGGTCGAGCCGTCGGCGAACTGATTCGCCGTGGCGTTCCAGGTGGGCAACACCACACCCGCCGGGTCCGGGAGGCGCGGATCGCCCATCACCGGCGCGGGATCGTCACTCGGGTTGATGGTTTCGTTCGAGTCCTCCGGCACGGCGTTGCCCCCGTTCCAGTAGAGGTTGTTCAGAATCGTGAACGAGGCGACCTCACCCATCGGCGTGTCGGAAAAGTCGTCCATGGTGCCGGTCGGATCGCTCCAAATGTTGTTGAAGAACCGAACGTTCTCCACCGTGGGGTTCGAACCTTCCTGGTTCAGCCGGAACGCGAAGGCGTTCGAAGGGAAATCCCCAACGATGGTGTTCGAACGGAACGTGATGTCGCGGCTGCCTTTGACGCCGAACGCCGCGCGCATGACGCTCGCCGAGTTGCCGAGCAGCAAGTTGTTTTCGATGATGACGTCCGAGGCTTCGTGGTTCGGTGTGCCATCTTCTCCAACGAGGACGAAGTTGGTGCCGCTGTTGCCTTGCCAGTTGGCGAACACGTTTCGTCGAACGTTGATTCGGGCGCTGCCGACGTTCTGATCGCTCGCGCCGTTGCTGTCCTTGATGACGATGTAGCTGGACGTACTGTCGTCGTTGGTCCGACCGCTCGCGGCAAAGTCGTTGAGGAAGATGTTGTCGACGACTTCGACGTCGACAACACTGTTGATGTCGATATGCTCGTCGCTCCCGGTCTGATTGTAGAACAAGTTGCGTTGTACGAGCACGTCGGCGGCACCGTTGTTGATCTTGAGGATGTCGTTGTTGAAGCTGTCGTGCAGCACGTTGTTGATGAACGCGATGCGACCGGTGGGATCCGAAGCCGCGCGGAGGTTCTGCACCTGGACCACGAGCGCGCCCGCGCCAGGGCCGTCGTGCGCGATGTCGAAACCCCGGACGGTGAACCCCTGAGCGTCGAACGCCGTGATGACGGTATCGTCGTTTCGGAGCCGGGCGGCGTAGGGCGTCTCCGATTGGATCTCGACTCCGGTAGCAAAGGTGCCACGAAGGCGAATGCGTCCGAAGTATTCGCCGGGTCGTACGACGATGGTGCCGCCATCCTGCACGGCGCCAACGGCGGCGTCGATCGTCGCGAATGCATTGGCGCTCGAGCCATCGCCGGTGGTGTCGTCGCCGTCGGTCGCCACATAGATATCGGAAGACGAGGCGGGCGACGCTTGACAGCCGACAGGCAAAACCGGAACGCCGCCCGTTCCAGCGCCACCGCCCGTTCCAGCGCCACCGCCCGCTCCAGCGCCGCCCCCAGCTCCAGCGCCGCCGCCGGCTCCAGCACCGCCGGTTCCCGCACCCCCCGTCCCGGCGCCACCGGCTCCAGCGCCGGCAGCGCCACCGGTCGCCGCGCCGCCCCCCGAACCCGAGGTTCCACCCGTCGCGCTCATGCCCGCCGAGCCACCCGAGCCTGAACCGCCATCGGCGTCGCCGCTGCCTCCGCATGCGGACAAGGCGAACAAGAACACCCAGGACACCGAATGACACTTCATGCGCTGGAGCATATCCGGGTCGCAGCCGCGCGATAACCCCGCACCAGAGCGCAGCGACTCGGAGGTAGAGGCACGCTTCAGTCGGCGTGCCGCGGCATCGTGAAGTGAAAGCCCGCCCCCTCGCCCGGCTCGGACTCCACCCAGATTCTGCCGCCGCACCGTTCGACGACCTTCTTCACGATCGCCAAACCTGCACCCGTGCCGGGGTATCTCTCGCGCTCCCAGAGACGTTGGAACATGCCGAAGATCCGGTCGTGATACTCCTTTTCGATGCCGATTCCATTGTCCTGCACCGTGAATTCCCAATGGTCAGAAGCCTGCTTGGCGCTCACGTGAACCTCTGGCGCCGCGTCGCCTCGATACTTGAGAGCGTTTTCGATCAGGTTCTGAAAAACGAGGCGCACGGCCGCTTCGTTTGCGTACACCGCTGGCAGTGGATCTCGGCTGATCGACGCCTGCTCCTCGGCGAGGGTGACGGAGTAATCGCTGATGACGGCGTCCACGACCCGATCGAGCGGCACCATTTCCGTCGCCTCGAGACGGTCGAGATGAGAGTACTCGAGCAGGCCGGCAAGAAGCTCGCCCATTCGGCGAGCAGCGCCGGAGGCGTGAGAGATGTAACGCTGCGCTCGCTCGTCGAGCTGCCCATCGTAGTGATCCGAAAGCAGCTGCGTGAAGCACGTCACCATGCGCAAGGGCTCCCGGAGATCGTGCGCCACGACGTGGGCGAACTGCTCGAGCTCGGCGTTCATGCGTTCGAGCGCCCTCGTCTTGTCCGCCAAACGGTCGACGAGCACTTTGCTGTCGGTCAGGTCTCGCGCGATCGAGGCGGCGCCGACCACCTTCTCTGTCTCGTCGACGAGCGGCGCGACCGTCAACGAAACCTCGGCTAGGCGACCACCGCGACAGACATGCGTCGTCTCGAAGTGCTCCACGCGCTTTCCCTTGCGCACGAGCTCCATCACGACTTCCAGCTCGCCGGCGCGCTCGCTCGGAATGATGATGTGAATGTGCTGTCCGACAGCGTCGCCCTTCGGAATGCTGTACAAGCGTTCGGCGCCAGGGTTCCAGCTCGTGACGACGCCGTCGAGATCCCAGCTCACGATGGCGTCGGTGCTGGCTTCGATGATGGACGTGAGAAGCCCGGAGCTCGCTTCGTTCGTGCCCATGTCAGCCGCTTCGCTCGGCATGTCCACCTGTCCCCGCCCCTTTCGGCCACCCCTTTTCTGCTACCGTCGAGACCCCTTGGCCCCGATCCGAGTCCTCATCGCCGACGATCATCCGCTGGTCCGAGAGGCGCTGACGCGAGCGCTTTCCGTCTTCGAGGACATCCATGTCGTCGCCATGGCCGTGGATGGAGTCGAGGCCGTCGAGCGATCGGTGGAGTTTCGCCCGGACGTCGTGCTCATGGACATCGACATGCCCCGGGTCGACGGAATCGAGGCGACGAAACGACTGGCGGACCGGTTGCCCGGGGTGGCGGTGGTCGGCATGACGGGAATGCGAGACGAGGCCATGGTGCAGCGCATGGCCGAAGCCGGGGCGGACCACGTGGTGAACAAAGCCTCTCCCACCAGCGAAATCTGCAGCGCGGTGCGCCTCGCCGGCCGCCTGTCGGAAGATCCCGGAGACCGACTGACCGACCGCGAACGCGAAATCTTGCGGGCGATCGCCCTCGGGCACACGAGCAAGGAGATCGGCATCAACCTGGGGATTTCGCCGCGCACCGTCGACCGGCATCGCGCCAACATGATGCAAAAACTCCGCCTGCGCGGGATCGCTTCGCTGACCGAGTGGGCGGTGCGGCGTGGCGTGCTGTCTGAAGAAACTAGCTGACGCCATGATTCCTCCGGCGTGCGACGACGATGGTCGTGTCGTCGTCGCGGTGCCGAGACCACTTGTCGACCGCGCGGAGGACGAGGTCTCGCACCGCCTCGGGCGTGTCGTCGCTCGAATCACGGATGACATCGCAGAGTCTTGCCATGCCGAATTGTTCTCCGTGGTCGTTCATCGCCTCGGTGATGCCATCCGTATAGAGGACCAGGAGATCCCCTTCTTCGAGGCTGAACGTCGAATCCACATTGATGGATCGGATCTCCCGCCGCAGCCCGAGCCAGGTGCCAGGCGTCGGAAGGCGTTCCACGTCCCCAGTCGCCGCCCGTCGGACCAGCATGTCCTGGTGGGCGCCAGAAAAAACGATCTGTCCGTCGCTCCGGTAGTGCAAGAGCGTCATCGTGACGTATTCGTCCCGTTCGAGGCGATTGCCGATGTTGTCGAACAAGAGGTCGTTGAGGATGGCCAATGCCTCTGACGGACTCGCGTCTTCGTTGGTCGCGCGGATGGCCGCCACGGCGCTCTGTGCCATCATCATGATGAGCCCAGCGTTGAGCCCATGCCCCGAGACGTCGCCTATCGCAATCCACGCGCCCGCGTCGGTGGGGAGCACGTCGTAGTAGTCACCGCCGACGAGCTCCGCTGGCACCATCGCCGCTGCGAGCTCGAGCCCGTCCACCTTCGGCTCGCGCGGTAGCAGCGATGTCTGCAGCCGCCTCGCGATGGCGAGCTCTTCTTCGACACGGGCGCGCTGCACTTCGTGCTCGAGCAGAACCTGCTGCGCCTCCTTGCTTTCGGTGATGTCGAAGGCCACCCCCTGAAGTAGCTGCGGTCGCCCCTCCGTGTCCTTGATGACCCGCGCCTCGCCGTGCACCCACACTACCCGCCCGTCCCGCGCCAAGAAACGACACTCGGCCCGGAACGGACCGCCGCTTCGGCAGCCGCGGGCGAACTCCTCGTTCCAAAGGGGTCGATCGTCCGGGTGCAGGCGGTAGTACCAGAGGAACGGATCCGACAACCACTCGGTCTGCGAGTAACCGAGCATTTGTTCGATTGTTGGGCTGACGTAGACCTCGTTCTCCCCCTCGCCGAGCACGGCCATGAAGGTGACCGCGGGGATTTGCTCGACGAGTGTTCGAAACCGAGCCTCGGCGCGGGCGAGTCTCTCCTCGATGCTTTCCGAGCCCGCGTCCGTTGCGGCGGCTCGGTCCTTGTCGTGCCAGGTCAAGCGGCTCGCGTCGGGCAACCCTTGGGGGAACAGCGCGCTCGAGAGACGCACGAGCAGCTCTTCGGCTTCTGCGAGGGTCTCGGGACCAAAGTCGAGCGGCAGCTCGGCGAGAGGCGCACGCTTGTCGGTCACGCCGTCTCGCCCTCGGCCGATGCGGGTGCACAGAGCGCCGCCAGCCATTCCATCAGCTCACTCAGTCCGTCTCCACGAGTCGCGGACACTTCGAGGCAACTCACGTCGGGGTTTACCTGCCTCAAGCAATCGCGAAAAAAGCCGACGTCGAATTCGACATGAGGCAAGAGATCGATCTTGTTCAAGACGACGAGAGAGGCTCCGCGGAACATGTACGGGTACTTCAACGGCTTGTCGGCGCCCTCCGGCACGCTCATCAGCGCTAGCCGAGCTTGTTCCCCGAGATCGAACAGCGCGGGACAGACCAAGTTTCCAATGTTTTCGATCGCGACGAGAGTACCCGGCTCGGGTGCCAACTCTTCGAGCGCCCGCGCCACCATCTGGGCGTCGAGATGGCAACCAGTACCCGTGTTCAACTGCACGGCCCGGGCACCAGCAGCTCGAACGCGCTCGGCGTCGCGATCCGTGGCTTGATCGCCCTGAATGACCGCGATTCGGCCACGTCCTTCGTCCCGGCGAATGACATTTTCGAGGAGCGAGGTCTTGCCCGAGCCCGGCGAGCTCACGAAGTTGACCGCTACGAGCCCTCGCCGAGATAGCCACTCGCGATTGTGCTGGGCCAAATGATCGTTTCGTCTGAGCACGTCCTGCTCGAGCGTGATGATCCGTCCGTCGACTGAGTCCGCGGATTCATGCCCGTGATCGTGATCGCCGTGATCGTGATCGTGATCGTGATCGTGCTCATGCCCTCCCGAATGATCGTGCAGCTCATCGAGGGAATGCTCATGGTCGATTCCGCAGCCACAAGTCGCGCACATCACACCACCTCCAATTCGACGATGCGGAGTTCGTCTCCGCTCAGCCAATCCAAGTCGATTCCCCCACAATCACACCTCCCGAAGGGACGCTCGAGTCGAAGCTCCCGCGAGCAATCCCGACAACGGGCGCGACCCGGGGGCGTTCTGAGCTCGAGCTCCGCACCTTCGGCCTTGGTTCCCGCCGTCGCCAGATCGAAGCAAAACGACAGGGCATCCGGCAGCACCGCGGTCAGCACGCCCACCTCGAGCGCGATGCGCCGGATGTGCGCGCCGCCTGCCCGGCGCGTCGCGACCTCGACGACCTCCATCGCAACACCGAGCTCATGCATCGCTCGCTCCGTTCGCTCCGCTCGCTTCGTCGACCAGGCGACGGACCAACCGAACCGCGGGCTCGATCGCCGCTTGCACTTCCGGGCTGAGCTCCGGACCGTACGGCGTTTCGTCAGCGGCCGTCATCCGCCCCGGCTCGCACCCGACGAGCCGCAGCGTTCCGATGTCCGTGCCCGACGCCCGCACCGCCGTAAGCACTTGTCCGGGATCGAGACCATGCGCGTCCAACGGCTTTTCGCTCGCCGAAGTGCCGCTCGGCTCGACGACATAGAGCGTGCCGGGTTTGCCGCCTCGCGCCGTCGCATCCACGAGGATCGTCGCGTCCCACCCCTCCATCAACGCGTAGGTGAGATCGATCCCGCGGATCCCCACATCCATCACGCGCACTCCGGGCGGTGGCTCGTTCTCGGCGAGCTTCTTGACCACTTCCACGCCGAACCCGTCGTCCCCGAAAAATATGTTGCCGATGCCGGCCACCAGAATGCGCTTTTTGTTCATGACGCGCGCTCCAGCTCGTCGCTTCGAAAGAAGAACCGGTGGCCTGGCTGGCCCTCGACGCCCAGATCCTTGCCAGGGTCGGCGTCCACCGTCACCGCGAACAGCACCCTGCCTTCGAGATCCTCTTCGATGGCACAGATCGTCGCCGCTTCCCCTGCGAGCACGACATCGAGCGCTTCGCCGCCGGGTTTCGGGCGCAATCGCACGTGGTCTCCGACGCTGAAAACTGGCGCGCGCTGGGTTCCGTGCAACGCGAGCAGCTCACCGGGCGTTGCCGCGTCGGAGCGATCGATGATCGCTCGGGCGCGCGGGTCGGTCGCTCGAGCCACGCGTTTTTCTTCGTCGGTGAGCGTTTGCACCCGAAGCGAAAGCATCTCGTCGATTTCGGTCGCGTCGTAGAAGTCGCCCGGGCTCTCCGGCGCGATCTTCGGGTAGTCGTAGAGGATGATGGGGGACGCCAGCACCGCCGACCCGCTGCCTGCCGCGCCCACGAGCACCGGAAAGAGGCCGTCGTTTCTGCAGCCACCGGTGTGCTCCTCGAGCTCGGCCGGAGGCTCCAGCGCGGAGACGAGCTCTCCGCCCTCGGCGCCGACGAGTACGTGTGTCGAAGCGAGACTGACCCGGTATGCCGCGTCTCGGTCGTCGTCTGCCAACGCCGCGAGGTTTGCGACGTCGATTCGAATGCGGTGAAGCTCGGCACCGAGCGCGGTGGCGGAAATCGCGACCCGGCCGATCAGGCTGCTCTGCTGTCGCGTCACGCCGTCTTCGGCCCAGCTCGATCCGGCAACATCGATGGCGATGTTTTTCTTCTCGCGATGGATCTCCCCGGCGCGAACCGAGGCCTCGAAGGTTCGCTCCACCGCCTCGAACCACGGCGGCGCCCCCGGCGCGTCGAAGCGCGCCGTCGGGTGAAGAAACCGCACGGCCACGCGAAGATTGGTCTCACAGCCCCCCCGCAGAACCAGCTCGGTCCGCACCTCGTGGCGATCGTTCGGCTCCCTGCAGAACGCCGGCGGATAGAGCGTACCGAACGCCCAGCGTTTGACGTTCTTCAAAGAGTCGCCGCGGTAGGGATAGAGCACGTAGCCCTCGTACAGGAGCACGCGGGCGAGCCGCTCGGCGGCACTGAAGCTCACCGCGCCACCGCCTCGAACATCGAAGCTCCGCGACCACTGAAGTCGCGAAGAAAACCCAGCATGTGCGCGTGCGCGGCGTCCCGACTCACGCGGCGCGATCTCAATTCGCCCACGAGGGCAAAACAAACGTCGAGCGAGACGCGGTAGCAATCGGAATGCCCCGGCGTGCGATCGACCAGCAGACCTTGCACGTCGGAATCGATCGAATCGAGCAGGTCGATGCCCGCCACCGCGTCTTGGTTCAGCTCGGCTTCGACGATTCCGGCAGGTCCAGGGTAGAGGGCGATGGTTCTCGCGGGCGTCGACTCCCGAAGGATGAGCGCCAACCCGACCGGAATGGCGAGTCGCCGCCAACACGCATCGTCGACCTCGGCGTCGAGTCGTTCCACCGTTGGCTCGACGATCCTGTATCTCCCGTCGCTGCCGGCAAACAGGAGGCTGCATGGTCGGCACACGCACGAAAGACGACGCGACTCACGGTCGAACCCGTGGGCATGAGCGTCGTCGAGCTCCCGACCGCACAAGTCGCAACCGGCGGGCGGCGCAGACTTCGCGAAACGCCGAAGCGCCCGAAGTCCGGTCACCGGCGCCCCCCCGCGCTTTCCCGCAAGCGATCGAGCGGCACGAGCTGCGACGGCGATCTCGGCGATCTCGGCGATGTCAGGGGAACGTCGCTCACGAGCTCGGCTTCCGGCGCCAGTTGCGCGAGAGCCGAGTCGACGAGTTGCCTGATGGCCGTCGCGCGGGATCCGTCATTCGCGCGGATCCTGACTTCGACGCGGTTGCCCTCGACGCCGACGAGCTCGACGACGCCAACTTTGCCCGCAGCATCGTCGGCTAGCCGCACCGCCTGCCGAGCTCGTGATTCGAGCGGCTCGGGCGACAGCTCGTGCATCGCCAACAAGCTTTGCGCGGCCTGCGAGCCGGCGATCTGGCCCAACAACTCGTCACCGTCCGGTCGATCTCGAAGAACGTCGAGCAACGCCGACAGCCCTTCACGATGGACGTCGAGCACGGCTGACACGAGTAAACGTGTTTGCTCCAGCGCCGGTTTTGGTAGCCCACGCTCGGCTTCTTCGAGTAGCCGCTCGAGTTGGCCCATGCTCTCGCCGAAACGATCTTGCGCTTCCGTCATGTCACTCGAGCCCCGAAAGTCGGCGAGTGGTGCACGACGAGCTCCTTGCCCTCTCCGAGAAACATGTGCACGCCGCACGGCAAGCACGGGTCGAAGCTCCGCACCGTGCGCATGATGTCGATGCCCTTGAAGTCGTCGCGACCGTTTTCCTCGAATATGGGCGATCCGGCGACCGCGTCTTCATACGGCCCCGGCGTTCCGTAGCTGTCCCTCGGGCTCGCGTTCCACGGCGTCGGTGGGTACGGGTGGTAGTTGGCGATCTTGCCGTCCCGGATGACCAAATGGTGGGAGAGCGCACCGCGCACGGCCTCGTGAAAACCGCACCCGATCGCCTCGTCGGGTACTTCGAACTCGGTGAACGTTTCCACCCGGCCGCCATGCACCTCGTGAAAGGCTCGTTCGAGGAAGTAGAGCGCCATGGCCGCCGAGTAGGCCTGAAAGTACGTACGGGCGCGGTTTCGCTCGATGGTGTTGCTCCACTTCGGGATCCGCCACTCGAGCTCCACCTCGGGAGCGTTCGTCGTCTTCGGCAGACGGATCTTCACGCTCCTTCCGGTCGCAGCGACGTAGCCGACGTCGACCCGATTCGCGAGCGCCGTCACCCAAAGACGCGCGAGGGCGCCGCCACCCGTGTCGAGCGCCAGGTGCTCTCCACTCTGGCGGTCGAGCCAGCGCGGCGACATGACCCAGGTGTAGTTGCCCCCGAGGTCGCGCTTCTGTGGCTTCGGAACCGTGGTTTGATTCCACGGGTGCCGTTGGTCGATGGGGTTGCCGAGGGGATCCTTGTCGACGAAAACTTCCCCGTCTTCCCAATCCTCGTAGAACGAGCTGCCTAGCAGGATTCGGATGCCGAGATTGATGTCGACCAGATCCGTGGTGATGAGCTTGTCGTCGACGACGATGCCGGGCGTCACGTACATCTCCCGGCCCCAGTCCGTCATCGTTTCGTAGCGGAAGTCGCACTCTTCGGGGTTCTGAAACGAGCCCCAACACCCGAGCAGCACCCGGCGCTGGCCCACCCGTTCGTAGCCCGGGAGCGCTTCGTAGAAGAAGTCGAAGAGGTCGTCGTGAAGCGGCACTACCCTTTTCATGAAGTCGACGTACTGCATGAGTCGAACCATGTAGTCGTTGAACAGCTGCACCGACGGCACGGTTCCGACGCCTCCAGGGTGCACCGTCGACGGATGCACGTGACGCCCCTCCATCAAGCAGAACATCTCGCGGGTCGTGCGACTCATGCGGAGTGCTTCGAGATAGAACTCGCCGCTGAATGGGTTCAGCGCCCTCATGATGTCGGCGATCGTGCGGTAGCCGTGCGCTTCGGCGTTCGGCGCCTCGGTTTTCTCCGCGAGATCGAACACGCCGGGATTCGTCGCCTTGACCATCTTCTCGCTGAAGTCGACGCCGACCAGATTGTCCTGGAAGAGGTTGTGGTCGAACATGTATTCGGCCGCTTCGCCGAGGTTGACGATCCACTCCGCCAGCGGCGGGGGGCGTACGCCGTAGGCCATGTTCTGCGCGTAGATCGAACAGGTGGCGTGGTTGTCTCCGCAGATCCCGCAGATGCGGCTCGTCAGGAAGTGCGCATCCGTCGGGCTCTTGCCCTTCATGAACACCGAGTACCCACGGAAGATCGACGACGTGCTCCAACACTCCGCCACCTCCGCTTTTCCGAAGTCGATCTTGGTGTGAATCCCCAAGCTGCCGACGATGCGCGTGATTGGATCCCACGACATGTCGACGATGTCACTGTTCGTCACGCGTCACCTCGATCTTCGTCTCGTTCGGGTTGATTGCTCGCCGCCGCCCTCGCACCCGGCCGCAAGGGCTCTTTCTCCAATGAAGACCGAGTGAATTGTCGGAGCGCTCGCACGGTGCGTCCGTACATGAGCACCGCCGCACTCGACATCTTTGCCCCAGGCGGCTCCTGCAAGAACGGCATGAACTTGTCGGGAAAACCGGGCATCGTGCAACCGATGCAGACGCCGCCGACATTGGGACATCCGCCAATGCCGTTCATCCAGCCGCGCTTGGCGACGTTGCACATCACTACGGGTCCCCAGCAGCCGAGCTTGACGATGCATTTTCGCGAGCCCGTCTGCGCCGCGAAATCCCCCTGTTCGTAGTAGCCCCCGCGGTCACACCCTTCGTGAACCGTCTGATCGAAGAGCCAACGAGGCCTGAGAGCGTGATCGAGGGGAATGCTCGGCGCTTGCCCCGCCGCCTGTCGAAGTAGATAGAGCAAGGTTTCCGTCATGTTGTCGGGTTGCGCCGGGCAGCCGGGCACACACACCACAGGCAGGCCCGACTTGGCGCGCCAGTTCCACCCCAAGTAGTCCGGCAGACCCATCGCGCCGGTGGGGTTGCCCTCGATGGCGTGGATGCCACCGTAGGTGGCACAGGTTCCCACCGCCACGACCGCCCACGCGTGCGGCGCGATGCGGTCAATCCAGTCACACGTCGGGATCGGTTGCTTCGTGTCCGGATCCGTTCCGAACCCCGCCCAGCATCCTTCGGCCTTGTTGTTCTCGTCCGGAATCGACCCCTCGACGACGAGCAGCAGGGGTCGCTCGCTTTTGCCCTCCGCGGCACGACGAAACGGCTCGAGGAACTCCTCGCCCGTCGCATAGGCCAAGAGCGGGTGGTGGAGATTCAACTTCGGAACGCCGGGCAGCGCGCCGAGCACGAGCTCTTCGAGGCTCGGCTGCGTGGCACCGGTGATTGCCACCGAATCTCCGTCACACCCGAGGCCGGCGGTGATCCACAGCACGTCGACCTCGGCAACGTCTGGCTCCCCGCGGAATGTGGCGATCGATTCGGTCATGCTTCCTCCGCTCAACAGATCCGCGGCAGCTGTTCGCCAGCCAACATCGGCACGAAGCGTTTTCCGCTGACGAGAGTCCGAAGGCTCAGCCGGCCTCGATGCTCGTCGACCACTGTTCCCAAAGCCACGGCGTCGCGACCGAGAGGATGCGCTCTCATCGCTTCGATCGCCGCCGCTTCGGACTCGGGGGGAACGATCGCGACCAGCCGTCCTTCACTGGCGACATAGAGCGGATCGAGCCCTAGTAGCTCGCACACCGCCCGCACCTGGGTGCGAAGAGGGATGAGCCGTTCGTCCAGCTCGATCCCGACGCCGGAGCTCGCCGCGATTTCGTTCAACGCGCTCGCCAGGCCGCCGCGGGTCGGGTCGCGCATCGAGCGCGCGTCGGGGGCCGCAGCAAGCAGGGCTTCGACCAACCCCGAGAGCGGCGCGGTGTCACTCACCACCTCGGTTTCGAGCTCGATCCCGTCGCGCTTGGCCAGGACGGCAATACCGTGGTCGCCGAGCATGCCGGAGACCAGCACGCGGTCTCCGGGTCGCGCGTTCTTCGCCGAAAGCCGGCGGCCTGCCGGAACCATGCCCACGCCGGTCGTCGTGATGAAAAGTCCGTCGGCTTTGCCACGTTCGACCACTTTCGTGTCGCCGGTCACGATCGCAGCGCCCGCTTCGACACTCGCCCGACGCATCGAGCGCACGACCGTTCTCAACCGCTCCACGGGCAAGCCCTCTTCGAGAATGAACGCCGCCGACAGACGAAGAGGTGTCGCTCCGCCGACGGCGAGATCGTTGACGGTGCCGTTGACAGCAAGGTCGCCGATGTTGCCACCAGGAAAGAACAGAGGACTGACGACGAACGAATCCGTCGTGAACGCGAGGCGCCCGGCTTCGACGTCGAACGAAGATTGGTCCTCCTCGTGGTCCAACTGGGTGGCACCCAGCTCCTCGAGAAAGACGTCGCGCAGCAGATCCCGGCTCAAACGACCCCCGCTACCGTGACCGAGGACGATGCGTTCGTACGCGCCAGAAGGAGTCGGGCAGGAGACGTCGAGTGGGGAAGACGAAGCCACTACAATACGTCCTCCTCGCCGCGCACCAAGTGCACGGCGTCCCACAGGACATGCATCAGCGTCGTGTGGACTTCCTGGATCCTGTGGATGTTGAAGCTGGGCACGACGAATGCGTGGTCGCAGCAATCGCCAAACGCTCCACCATCTCGGCCGGAAAAACCGATCGTGAGCATCTGCCGCTCGCGCGCGATCCGGAGGGCGCGCACCACGTTGCGACTCTTGCCGCTGGTCGAAATGCCGAGCACGGCATCTCCAGGCTTGGCGAGCAGCTCGAGCTGGCGGGAGAACCCGAGCGAAAAGTCTTCGTCGTTTCCGATCGCCGTCAAGAGCGGAACATCCATCGGCAGTGCGATGGCAGGCAGCGCCGTGCGCTTCTCGAAGATCGGGTGGCAGAACTCCACGGCGACGTGTTGTGCGTCACACGCGCTGCCCCCGTTGCCGAAAGTAAACAATCGGCCGCCGCCCTCGAACACGTCCGACAGGGCGCGAGCGCAGGAGACAATCCGTTCGGCATGCTCTTCGAAAAAACGCGCTTTGGTCTCGGTGCTCTCGCGCGCCTTCCGGCGCACGCTCTCGGCGATGAGTGCGTCACTCATCGAAACGCCCCATTTCGGCCACCCAGCTTCTCCGGCCGCGCCGCCGCCGAAACCAGCGGTAGTCGTCTCTCCGGCTCCCGGCCGTAGGCGAAATACGCCGCGCACGCGCCCTCGGCGGAAACCATCGTTGCGCCGAGCGGGGTTTCGGGAGTGCAGCGCGTTCCGAACGCCGGGCAGTCGGTCGGTCGATCGATGCCGCGGAGCACGCGCCCGCTGATGCACTCGGCCGCTTCGCGAGTCTCGACCGCGTGCACGTCGAACCGCGTCTCGGCGTCGAAATGGCGGTACTCGTAGCGGAAGCGGTGACCGCTCTTCGGGATCATCCCGACCCCACGCCATTTGCGGTCGGTGACGTCGAACAGCTCGTCGACCACCCGGCGCGACTCCGCGTTGCCCTCGTCTCTGACGGCGCGCCCGTACTGCACCGGAGCGCCAACCTCACCTCGCTCGAGCATGCGAACCGCGGCGAGGACACCCTCGAGCAGGTCGAGCGGCTCGAAACCCGTGATGACGATGGGCACCCGATAGTGCTCGGCGATGGCCGCGTACTCGGACGTTCCCATCACTGTGCAGACGTGCCCCGGGCCGAGAAAACCATTCACCCTCGACTCCGGCGACTGCAGAATCGCCGTGATCGCGGGAGGCACGAGCACGTGCGAAACCAAGAGCGAGAAGTTCCGAATCTTCTTTCTGTGGGCCACCAACGCCGCCATCGCGTTGGCTGGCGCCGTCGTTTCGAATCCGACCGCGAAGAACACGACCTCGCGGTCGGGATGCTTCTCCGCCAGCGCGACCGCGTCCAACGGCGAATACACGACCCGAATGTCGGCGCCGCGCGCCCGAAGCGCAAACAGATCGCCGTTCGACCCGGGCACACGTAGCATGTCGCCAAAGGAGCAAAACATCACGCCGGGCTGCATCGCGATGGCGTGCGCGCGATCGATCGTTTCGAGCGGGGTGACACACACCGGGCACCCCGGCCCGTGCAAGAGCTCGACGCTTTGCTCGAGCAAGTCGTCGATACCGTAGCGGAGGATCGCGTGGGTCTGGCCGCCACACACTTCCATCAATACCCAGCGTCGTGTTGCTGCGGCGGCGATGGCCGCGGCGATGCGCTCGGCCGCCGATCGGTCGCGATACTCTTCGACGTACTTCATGCGGTGTCCTTCACCGTGGTTCCAGGGGCAACAAGAACCGTGGCGTCGCCCACCGCATCTTCAGCCACGGCTTCGGGGCGCTCGGCGAGCACGGGGAGCTCGGCGAGCAACTCGAACACTCGGCGAGCCTCCTCTTCATCGATCCGCGACAGGGCAAAACCGACGTGCACCAACACGTAGTCTCCCGGCTCCGCCTCTGGAACGAGCTCCAGACAGACTTGCCGCACGACACCATCGAAGCTCACGCGCCCCAACGACACCTCGCCGTCGCGATTCACATCGACGAGCTTTCCGGGGACGCCGAGGCACATGCGTCAGCCCTCACCCTTCAGCCCCGTGGCAGGTCCCTTTGCGGGCGCCGTGGCGGGCCCTTTGCCGAGCGCCTTGGCGGGCACGGCGGCAGCCACCGCGAGCTGGCCGAGCGCAAGACCTGCATCGTTCGGGGGCACGCGCTCGTGCGTGTAGGCGCGGAAGCCCGCGCGCTCCAGCTGTCGCGGCGCTTCGCGCGCCAACAGCGCGTTGCAAAACACTCCGCCGCTCAACACGACTCGCTCGAGTCCCGAGTGCTCGCGGATCCGCTCGCAGGTTCCCACGACGAGCGAAACCACGGCGTGGTGAAAGCGTCGAGCGACGCGAGCCCTATCCACGCCGGCGGTGAGGTCGCTGACGACACCCCGCACGATCGGTCTGGGATCCACCACCACGGGCTCCCCGGGATGAAACACCACCGGATAGCACCCCGCGTCGTCCGAGGTCTCGGCGAGCGCTTCGAGACGGCACGGAAGCTCCGCCTCGTAGCTGGCCGCCCCCTCGGCGAGGATCAACGACGCCACAGCGTCGAATAGCCTCCCGGCGCTGCTCGACAACGGGCAGGCCACATTCTTCTCGATGATCTTCTTCACTCGTTCGAGCTCGGCCGGCGACGGCGCTGGAACGAGGTCGATAGCCGCGCCCGCCCGGAGAACCTGCGCCAGCGCCAGACGCCACGGTTCGGTGACGGCGCGGTCGCCGCCCGGCATCGCCGAAGCCGCGAGATGCGCCACGCGCCGGGCGCCCTCGTATCCGCCCACGAAAAACTCGCCGCCCCAGGCGTTTGCATCGTCGCCGTAGCCGACGCCATCGAAGCAAACTGCCACCACGGAACCGTCGAGTCCATGCTCCGCCATGCACGCCGCCATGTGGGCGTGATGGTGCTGCACGCTCAGGAGTTCCACGCCGCGCTCGAGCGCGTAACGAGTGGATTCGTAATCTGGATGCCGGTCGTGCACGATCCTTTCGGGGTGGATCCCGAACAAGCTCTCGAAGTGCGCGACCGAGTCACGCCACGATTTCAGCGTCGACACCTCGTCGAGGTCCCCGAAATGCGGACCGAGCAACACGCGGTCGCCGACACCGAGAGCAAAAACCGCCTTGAACTGGCCGCCCACCGCCAGGGTGGGTCGATCGAGTCGGCGCGGGAGTTCGAGCGGCGAGGGGCACTCGCCGCGCGATCGCCGAATCGGAACTACGCGATCTTCAGCAACTCGGACTACGCCGTCTTCACAGGGAACGACGATGCGACGGGTATGGCTCAGGAATGCGTCGGCGATGCCACCGAGCCTGTCGACCGCGTCTTCATCCGAAACGACGATGGCTTCGTTCGAACGGTTTCCACTCGTCATCACCAATGGCGAGGGAGAAAGTCGTCGCAGGAGCAGATGATGCACCGGCGAATAAGGTAGGAAGACGCCCACCGTACCCAGGCCGCGGGTCACTTCCGGGGCCAAACCGTTTTGCGCCCGAGCCCTCGCGACGACGATGGGGCGAGTACCCGAGCTCAAGCGAGAGCGCTCGGCGTCGGCGAGATGGGCAAGTGCCCCTGCGGCACCGAGATCCGGCACCATTACCGCAAAGGGCTTCTGGTCGCGCAGCTTGCGGGCTCGGAGGGTGCGGACGGCGACGCGGCTGCTCGCATCGCAAGCCAAGTGAAACCCTCCGATGCCCTTGATCGCCACGATCGCTCCTTCTCGGAGCGCGCTCGCTGCGGCGCTCAGCGGATCCTGGACGCTCAGCGGCTCGCCGCTGGCATCGAGCCAAACGAGCGTAGGCCCGCACTCGTGGCAAGCGATCGTCTGAGCGTGAAACCGGCGCCCCGCGGGGTCCCGGTACTCTTCGTGACACGTCGGGCACAACTCGAAGTCGTGCATCGTCGTTCGGGGGCGGTCGTAGGGCGTCGCGGTCTGGATAGTGAGACGTGGACCACAGTGCACGCACGAAATGAACGCGTGCCCATGTCGGCGGTCCGCGGGGTCAAGAAGCTCTTCTAGACACTGCTCGCAAGTCGCGGCGTCCGGCACCACGGCGCGGCTGTTCGAGCAGACATCGCTATCGACGATGACGAAGGCGTCGGCACCGAGCGGCGCCCGGTCGCTCTCGGTCACGTGCTCGATGTTCGCGAGCGGCGGCGCCTCGACGCGGATCGCCTCGGCGAACCGGTCGATCGCGGGCCTCGGCCCCTCTATCTCCATTTGCACACCAGCACCGCCGTTGCGTACCCAACCCACGAGCCCGTGGCGGCGAGCCAGCGTGTGCGCGAAGGGGCGAAAGCCAACGCCTTGAACGGCCCCCTCTACCTCGATCGCGCGACGTATGAACATGCCGATACGTCACTAAGACGCCAGGCTCCCCGACGTTCGTCAAGCGATTCGCGAGCTTTCCGTCATGGTGATTTCTACGTAGGCCGACACGCGTACGTACAGTCTCCCACGAACACGCACCTACGCACTTCTACGCGTTCAGCTCTTCGGAATCTTCGTTTACCCTCGGAACTGGGGATCGCGTTCATTTCACGAGAGAGCAAGGTGGAGACCGAAACTGGTGACACGCGAGCCGATGGCGCAGGACGAATGGTTCACCTGCGCTTCAAACCACTGTGGCTCTACGTCGACGCCGTGCGCGAGTTCTGCAGCTTCTTCGCACGAGCCACGTTCGACGACCGTGAGGTGGGGCAAAGGGTCGGGCTCGTCGTGCACGAGCTCGTGGAAAATGCGATCCGCTACGGTAACGACGCCGAGCTCGAGCTTCGAGTAGAGCACTGGGAATCCGAGTTGGGAGTCGTGGTCGCGAACACGACGACGGAGGAACGCGCCGACGAGCTCGGCCGCATTTTCCGCATTCTGCACGAGATGGACCCAGAAAACGCGTACGTCGACGCGGTCAAGGCCTCCGCAAGCCGCCCCGCCGGCCTCAGCGGAATCGGGCTGGCGCGCGTGCGCCACGAGGGCCGAGTGTCACTCGAGCTCGCCCGCGAACCCGGCCGAGTCACGGTCACGGCGAGAGGGCCTTTGTGAAGTGAAAACTGTGAAGTGAAAACAGGACCAATAACCAAGGACAGCGCGCCATGACGGGCATGATGGGACTCGAACCGCTGAAAGACGATGACATCGAAATCGTCGCGGAGGGCCGGACGGTCAAGTTCTCCGGCGTAATCTCGATGCGCAGCCCTTCAGAAACCATCACACCGTTTCTACGCAAAGTGCACGATGCGGCGATGGCCTCCGGGCTCGACGTGCTCGATATCGACATTCGCGACCTTCGGTTCATGAACTCGTCGAGCATCCGTGCGTTGGTCGATTGGGTAGAGTGGAACCGTACGGCACCCGAGGGCAGGAGGTACGTCCTGAACTTTCTGTCGAGCGCGCAAGTCACTTGGCAGGGAACCACACTGTCCGTTCTGCGCGCGCTCGACGAAGCGCACGTGCAGGTGTCGACGGGGTAAACGAATGGCGCCGTCGGACACCTCGGTGCTGTGGGTTCGCTTCCCACCGGTGTGGGATCAAATCACGCCGCTCAGAGAATTCGTCGAGAGCTACGCGATCGGACGACTCGGCGAGCAACGGGGAAGCAACGCCGGGCTCGCCGTGCATGAGCTGCTCGAGAACGCGGTAAAGTACGGCGACCTGATGGCAAACGTCGAGCTCGACGTGAGCTTTCACGAGACGAGCTCGAGCCTCGTCATCCGTGTCTCGAACCATGCGCGACCAGCGCGTATCCGCGTGCTCGAGCGCGAGCTCGCACGTATCGACGACTACGGGGGGACCGAAGCATTCAGCAGTGCCATCGACCGCCTGAAGCACCTACCCGAAGGTTTCTCGATGCTGGGTTTGGCGCGGGTCGCGACCGTGGCCGCACTCGACATCGAAACCCGAGGCACGCGCGTTTCGGCCATAGCTCGCTTCGGGAATTTTCCACCCCACCTTCGTTCGTCCACGATACCCGAGGCACCTTGATGGAAGTCGGCACCGATTCGACCTCGAGACGCGTGCTGCTCGTCGAGGACAATCCGGGCGACGCCGAGCTCATCCGGGAGGCGTTCGAGGAGCACTGCCCCACTCACGTGCTCCAGGTGGCGCGGGACGGAGAAGAGGCCCTCGAGGTCTTGTTCGGCGAAGATCCCCGACCCGATCTCGTCCTTTTGGACCTCAACCTTCCTCGCAAGAGCGGCCATGAGGTCTTGACGACGCTCAAGAGCGACCCGTATCGCCGGAGTATCCCGGTGATCGTTCTGACGGGTTCGCCTCGGCAGCACGACGTAGACAGGAGCTACCTGCTTCACGCGAACGCTCACATCGTCAAGGCGAGCAGCCCGTCGGAAGTGCGCGCGCTCGTTCGCCTCCTCGCGGCGTTTTGGCTGACTGCGGCTCGTGTCCCAACAACATCGTCCTCTTGGCTAACCAAGGGCGAGGGCGAGGGCGGCACGGCGCTTCCGGACAACGGCGCGCTTCCGGACAACGGCGAATGCTAAGACGGAGCTGAGCTTCGAGGTCATCGACTGTCGGGATCCCACGGATCGGTGCCTGCAGCCGCTTCGTCGGCGTCGGAGACACCGTCCGCGTCGTAGTCGGCGCGCACCGGTGCGGCGATGCGAATTTCCGGCGCGCCGTTGGCCGCCGCTCGAAAGAAGTCCACCAGCGCATCCGAATGCTCGCGAATGGGCATCTCGATGCGAATGTCCTTCCCGAGACGTGGGAATCGCATCGCGGGATCGCTCGACGGAAACCCAGGCTCGAACTGTCGCAGGTCGAACCGGTTGTACCCGAGCGCGTGATTCGACGGGGCGTACTGGACGGCTCCGGCCGTGGCCCCAGCGAGGTTGCCCCGAACCGGCGCGTCGACGTGGTCGATCGCCTGCGGATCGACCAGCGTGGGACCGGCGATCGGGATCCCCAGCGTGCGGATCAGCGCGTGAGTGGAAAGGTTCGGAAGAACCTCGTCATCCACGGAGTAAGTCACGAGCAGGTGCGGTCTCCGGATGTCCGTGACGAAGGACGGGCGCTCGCCAAAGACCGCACCGGCATAAGCCAGGGGATCGCCGGCCTCGGTGATTTGCGCGAGCAACAGCCCGAGGGGATGAAGCTCGTCGAGCGGCTCGTCTCCAACGGTTTCGAAGTTGAGCATCGCGATGCCGGCGATGAGATCCGCGAGCTGCGCCGAGTGGCTGACGATGAAGGGAATGAACCCCTCGCCTGGAACTTGAAGCGCGACCGCATCCAACTCTGGCTCGACGCCGGCCGTCATGGCCCCGACGATCCCGCCGAGGGAGCCGCCGCTGTAGTGCACCCGCGACCCGTCTAGACGCGGCGCAGACGCGCCTAGAGCCGTGCCGAGCGGCAGAAGGTCGAGATCAGGGCGCTGAACGAGACGAACGAGGCTCATGTGATCGACTATCGTCTGGCGAAAGTTGTCCCGCGCTGCGAGAAAGTCTCCGAACCCACCGAGGAACGACACCGCGAACGGCAGCTCGTCGGGAATGCCGTCCGGCCCGTCGTAGCTGCCGGGGAACCGGTTCAGCTCATCCGGCACGCCGGCGCGAGTACCGTGCAGGACATCGTCGATCCCGACGAGGACAAACCCGCCGCCCGCGAGTTCGTTGGCGTAGGAGAGCATGCTGCCGCGGTCGTTCGAGAGGCCGTGACCGTGCACGATGACTGGATAGCCCGACACAGGAGGCGGGGCGCTAGGCACGACGAGCGTCACAGGAACGACCGAAGTGGTGCTGGCCAGCCGGATCCGCCCTTCGGCGTCCCGCTCGAAGTGGCCAGTCACCGGATCGAGAAAGCTCGGCGCCGACATCGCGAAGCTCGCGACCGCACCGATGTTGTCGTGCGCGATACCCGCGGGGTCGTCGCCACCCGGCCACTGCCGCCCGTTCGAATCACGAGGCGCTGAGCCGAGCCACTCGTCGAGACTGGGGGTGGTGGTGTCGCTGAAAATAGACACTCGCGCCGGCGCCGCGGCCGCGGCGTCCCACAGTGGCTCCGGCAGCGGGACCTCGGCGCTCCGCACCCGCTCGCGCAACCGAAAGAGCTCCTCCCACATGCTCGAGGTCGTGAACACCGCGAGACCCGCGACGTCTTGCACCCGCGCCACGCTGGACTCGCTCACGAGCGCGTCGAGCGCTTCACCATAGAGACGCTCAGCCGTGGTGGTGCGGGAGCTCGCGGGGAGCATACCGATGCGCCCGAGCTCCGTGCTCGCGCCGATGGGGTTGCCGTCGCTGTCGAGCGCGCCGGTGGTCACGACGAGCGCGTGCCGGACGCCCGGCGGCAGCACGGTGCCCGGAAGCGCCGCAGCCGCAATGCAGTCCAGAGAAGAAAGGTATCGCGCGCGGACCGGGTAGCGTCGGCCGAAACGCGGCGAGGCGGGATCGACGTCGACGAGCTGCACGCTGGCCCCGGCGTCGTCGCTGGCCACCTCGGGCAGCGACCCTGGTTGAATCGCTCCGGTCACAAAAAAGATACCGGTGCCCTGGCGAGCAAAACCTCGAGTATCCGCGAGGCCGCTCGTGAGCACGGCTTCGTTCGTTCCCACGATCCGCTCGAGACCGGCGGCGAGAACGACTCGGCCTTCGGCGTCCAAGTGGAGGTCGCTCGGAAACGGAACGGCTCCGAAAGCCGGCGTCGCGTCGGCAGGCTCGTGCTCGACGACGACGGCGGCCGGAGCGACCGCGGCGTCACCACCGGCGTCCGGTCCGGCCGACCCCTCCTTCTCCGAGCTGCCACAACCGCTCAGGGCCCCGGCAAGAACCGAGACCGTCGAACCAAGCCTGATCAACAGCGGAAGGGGCCGCATCGGCAGTGACTCTAGCGGGCTGACTGTGCGGACGGAAGCTTGGGGGGACCTAGGACGAGATCACTCGCTTCGCTGCTGCACGACGACGCGCCGGATGCCGATGCGGTGCGCACCACCCAGAACGAAGGAAAGCTGCCCTACGATCGCATTTGGCCGAGCCAAGTCATCGGTGGAGAGGCCATCTCGCGCGCGACCCGTGCCGAGACAGTGTTGGCGCAGCGCTCTTGGGATCCGCCGTTGACGATGGAGGCCTTCGCTGCCTTCGGGCCCCGCTCGGATGACTGCCTACGACGCACCAAATCAGAGTTCTTGGTGAGCCTGCTCGCCGCAAACGGCGAACGTCAGATCTGCATCTACGGAGCCACCGACGCGGAAACGGTGCGCGCAGTGAACCGAGAAATCGAAGCCCCCTTCGACCGCGCCTGGAGCGCCAGCGTTCACACTCCCTAGCTATTGAGCCCCAAGAACTCGAGACACTCGGGCTCGAGCGACTCTCGCGCCTCGCGCATGACGCGATCAATTTGCCCTCGAGTGAGCTCGGTCTCGTGACTGCCCGTCTCGCCGCGCCGAATGAAGCTACCGGGCTCGAAGAGCTCTTTTTCGCTCTGGGGCATGCGCACGAACGCTCGCCGGTGCTTTTTCATCCACTCGAACGACGAATACTCGAGCGCGCGGCGACGGCCCTCGGCGCTCACGGACCACCCCAAAAAATCCACGAGGCGGTCGAAGGCCGCGGGTAGATCTCGTTTCATGTCTTCGTACCGGAGCCAGAGCACGTTCGCGTCGTCCCGGTGCGGCCACCACGACCCGACGTTCCGGGACCAGAGTTTTGCCTCGACCCAGCGGTCGACCACGGCATCGAGGGTCTTCGGCACTTCGAAACCATCGAAAATTCGCCGCGCTTCGTCGGTCAACCCCTGCAAGTGATGGTGAAAGCTCACGACGCTATCCCGGGGATCCCGTGAGACCACGACGAGCTTCGCGGTATGCACGCCGGGCATTTGCTGACGTGTACAGTGGGTCTTGAAGAGCCGAGGATCCCGCATCGTTTCGTAGCCGGCGAGCACTTCTTCCGTGCTCTTTCCCGGAACCGGCATTTCGAGCCAGGGAACGACCTCGAAGATGTTGTCGACCTCCGGATCTCCCCCCGTCGCCAGCTGATGCAGAATTTGCTGGGTCCAAGTCGTGCCCGCCTTCGGCGCGGTGGCGATCAGCACATCCGTCAGACGGGCCCGAAATCCCGCGAGCGCATGGGGATCGTGACCGGGAGTGCGCTTTCCCCACTTGGAATCGAACTCACTAACCATGCGGACGGAGGATACCTCGACAGAGAAACGACCTGTCGAGCGATCGGAGCCCCCGCGTAAGTGGTGTCGAACGATGGTGTACGCCCGGGGTGACTACGGCGCGGCAATCCCCACACGAATCGCGGGTTTTCCCTGCCAGCGCTTTCGAGCGCTTTGGTTTACGAAAGCCTCGAGGCTCGTGAGCAGCAACGCACGCATCTTGATCGTCGCCAGAGACGCCCGACTTCGGGAACACCTCTCGGCGTTCCTCACCAAGGTCGGCCTTCGGGTCGCCGTGTGCAGCACCCAAGCCGAGGCGTTCGAGCTCGAAGAAATCTTCGAATGCGTGGTCATCGAGAGCGAGCTCGACGACGGCACGGCGGCGAGCGCGTTCTGGGGGCTACAGCGAGCCGGAATCGCGTCCCGCGTCGTCACGATGCTTCGCGGCAGTCGCCTCGTTCCGGTGATCGACGGCCGCGTCGTCGACCAAGACGGCGGGCTCGAATCAGTGGTGAGCGCCATCGGCCGTGTGCTCCGCTCGGGCGCAGCCGCGTCCTCGATCCCGCCGCCCCCGTCGAGCGCCAAAGTACCGAAATCCGCTCCGGACGAGCAGACCTACGTGCTCCGGCCATCGCACTACTCGCTTCGGCCGGGCAAAGTCGAAACGATTCCACCCCGCCGACGCGCCAGCCCAGAAGCCTAGACCCCTGGATCTGTGTCCCGGATCTTTCCAGAGTAGAGCGCTGGATCAGCCTGGCGAACGAGAGCTTTGTGGCGAGCTAGAGAGGGTCACCAGCGCCTCGTCGAGCTGGCGGTGATCCCCGATGACGACGATGACGTCGTTCTCTTCGAAACGAAAATCCGCTCCTGGGCTACCGAGCGTCTTGCCCCCACGATAAACAGCCGCGACCGTGGCGCCCGTCTTGCTGCGCAGGTCGAGATCACCGAGCGACCGGCCGACGGCAGGAGCGTCCGAACGCACTCGAACGGTCTGGACCTCCACACCAGGAAGCACGAGACCATCCGAGCTTCGGCGCTCGACGAGCATCGTGGGATTGCGCAACATTTCGTACGTGCCCTCTCGGAGCTGCCCGACGAAGTCGAGCACGACGTTTCGCGGGACGGAGAACTGATCGAGCGCGCGGCTGAAGATCTCGACCGAGGTTTCAAACTCCTCGGGGATCACCTCGTCGGCTCCCAAGCGACGAAGCTCCTCTACCTCCGCGACGAAGCGCGTCCGCACGATGATGTGAACCTTGGGGTTGGCCGCGCGCGCGATGCTCGTCGTCTGCCTGGTCGCCGCCGCGTCGCTGATGGCGCACACGAGCACGCGGGCTCGGTTGATGCCCAGGTGCTCGAGCATCGCCGCGCGGGTGCTGTCGCCGTAGTAGATCGGCTCGCCGGCTTCGCGCGCTGCTCGTACCGTCTCCGGATTCAGCTCCAGCACGACGTAAGGAATGCTCGTTGCCCGGAGCGCGCGGCAAACGTTGTGGCCATTGACACCGTAGCCCACGACGATGACGTGATCTTCGGGGAGAACGTGCTCACTCGGAGCTTGCTCGACGGCGCCCCAAGGCACGAACCTCTTCGCCCCGAGCCGCCGACCTGCAGTGTCGCCAACCCACAAAAGCCCTGGCGTGAGCATCATCGTGACGACCGTCGCCGCCAGCAGGGCTTGGTACTGCGGGGCGGTGAGCAGCCCGAGCTCGCGGCCTGCGTGCGAGAGAACGAACGAAAACTCTCCCACCTGGGCCAGGCCGAACCCGACGACGGCAGCGACCCGCAACGGGTAGCCGAGTAGCAGCGTCGGTAGCCCCGCGGCGATTGTCTTGATCACGATGACCCCGAGCGTGATGGCGGCCACGACGAGCACGTTGTCCACCAGAAACCGCACGTCGAGCAGCATCCCAATCGACACGAAGAACAAGCTCCCGAACGCATCGCGAAACGGAATCGACTCGGCGAGCGCTTGGTGCGCGTACTCGCTCTCACTCACCGCCAGGCCGGCCAAGAACGCGCCGAGGGCCAGCGAGAGACCCGCCAAGGACGTGAGCCACGCGGTGCCGAGGCACAACACGACCAGCAAAGTCAGAAACAGCTCGCGGCTTCTCGCTCGGACGACGCGTTCCAGCACCATCGGGACGATGGTCCGAGCGGCGACGACGACGCCGACGACGACCGCGACGGCCAAGAGCAGCGTCTTTCCGACACCGGCGGACGCCCCCTCGGCTCCGGCGAGCAGCGGCGCCAACAACACGAGCGGCACGACGCAGAGATCTTGAAAAAGCAAGATGCCGAGCGCGACGCGCCCCTGGGGAGTGCCGAGCTCGCCGCGTTGCCCGAGCAACCGCAAGACGATCGCGGTGCTCGACAGCGCCGCGAGGAAACCGAAGAAGACCCCCTTTCGCCAGTCGTCGACGAACCACATGGCTGCGGTCGCCCCGCCGGCGATCGTCAGGACCACCTGCGCCCCGCCGGCGCCGAGCACGACCTTCCACATCCCGAGCAGGCTCGCGAGCGAAAATTCTATTCCGATCGTGAAGAGCAGTAGCACCACGCCCAGCTCCGCGAGGCCTTCGACTCGTTCGGCGTTCGAAACCAGGCTCAGCCCGTGGGGGCCGAGCAGCGCGCCAGCCACCAACAAGCCGATGATTGGAGGCAGCTTGAGCGGCCGAACGGCATAGATCACCAGTCCGCCGACAAAAAAGACGACGAGCAGGTCGCCCAGAAAATCGAGATGCTGCAAGCCCAGTCGCCTTTAGCCGTTGGTGCCGATTAGGCGGGCGAGAACCCTAGCAGTGCGTGCTCGACCGTGCGAGTAACACTCATGGCGTCCAAATCCGAGCAACTCGGACTTCTTCGACTCGACCGGTTCTGCGGCCACGAATCGTTTCCCGTCCTCCGAACCGAAACCTTCGTCAGCACCCCCAAAGAAGGTGAGGACACGGAGCTCCTACTCAACCTCGAAGTCGGGTGCGGCACCGCGAGCGAACGCCGGGTCCCCGCCCACGAGCACGTGCATGCGGAGCCCGGCGCGGAGGTGTGGATCCCAGTGGAGGATGCGTCGTGGGACAAGCTGGTCGGCAAGAAAGTGAACGTGAGCTGGAGCCGCCACGAGAAGCAGGAGGCGTGGAACCGGCTCTACTACACGGAACACGAGGACGTGTGGGACATCGAAGTGGAGTTCCTCGAGCACAAGGAGGACACCTGCAAGGTGCGCTGGACTGCCGCCGCCAGGGACGTCATCCACTACGACGGCAGCAAACCCGAGACCAAGGTCGTCGTCGAAGCGTGGTTCACCCTCGCCGGCTCCGGTTGTCTGCCGAGCTGAACCGAAACTAGGGACCGACCTGGGCCATCACCCCGTCGAGAAAGTTCTGCGTGAACTGGGCGATGGTCGGTGTGCCCGCGCTCGTGTCGGTGAACCGAGCACGCCACACGTGCTGGTGGAAGAACTGGTTGGCTCCGCCGAGGAAGTAGGTCGAGAACCTGCCGGTTCCGACGAAACGGCTCCGCAGGTCCATGAGACCCGTCTCGAATCGAGCCGCGCCGTAGAAGATGGTCGGATCGAAGACCTGCCCCGTCGTGATCAGCACCGGATCGGCGGTGAGCATGTTGGCGCAGTTGTTTTCGCCCATCGAGAAGAAGAGGCGGATGACTTCGTCTTGGGTGCTCGATACCAGCGCGATCGTGGCGTTCGGATGCTTGCGAATGAGGAAATCCGCCATGTTGATGATGCCGCCCCCGTCGGCCTGTCGGCATTCGTTGCAGTCCGGCGGAAGCGACGCGTCGAACCCCCAGAGCTCTCGCCAATACTTCTGCATGCACACGGGCATGAATGCATCGGCGAACGGCGGCCCGGAGTCGAGCAAAACATCGACGGGAATTTCGCCGAAAGCATCCTGGATCATGCTGAAGTTCAATGCCGCTCCGAACGATCCGGCGCTGGCTCCGGTCAACAAGACGCGGTCCACCTTCGCGCTGAACGTCGGCACCACGCGGCCGATGAACTTCTGCATGTTGAAGTGGCCGACGAACTGCTGTGGCGCTGCCACCCCTTGAACGACGACGTCGTTGCGGGTGCCGAAGTGTACGTCGCCAGTGCAGTACGGAATGTAGACCTGGTTCCAGTCCTTTACCGGATTGGCCGGGTTGGCTTCGTCGAAGACGCCGTTCAGCACGCCGAGCTCGAACACGCCGGGTTGCTGCCGGAACGGCCCGACGCCGAGGGTGGATCCGAGCACGGTCTCGCCCGTGCCGCTGATGGCGGAGTCGACGTTGGCTGGGTTGTAGTTGCAGAAGCCAGGCGACGTGCATGCGCCGCCACCTTCCACGTAGATCATCAGCTTGTCGCTGGTGGTGTGCTTGACGAACAAACCCGCCGGTGAGCCATCGCGACACGTGGTGTCCGGCATCGAGTAGTAGGTCCAACCCGCCGGCGCGGCCGGCGTCAGCGCCGTTCCTCCGTTTGGGTCGAGCGGCGCCAATATCGGCGGCGCCAAGTTCGTGAATCCGGGGTTCGTATTGGGCAGCGAGCCAACCGAGCCGCCCGAGCCGCCGGAGCCCGCTGCCCCGCCGGAAGATGCGCCTCCAGAAGAAGCTCCTCCCGAGGAAGCGCCCCCCGATGAGGACCCTCCGGATGCCGCGCCGCCAGAAGAGGAGCCTCCAGACGAGGCGCCCCCAGAAGACGAGCCACCCGCGGCCCCGCCAGCACCACTGCCCGCGTTGCCCGCGGAACCCGCGGATCCTGCGGCGCCACCCGCCGACGCGCCGCCGCTACCCAGCGCCGCACCCGTGCCGCCGGTCGCCGCCGCGCCGCTCGTCGCCGGCACGCCTCCCGTGCCAGGCGCCCCACCTGTCGCCGGCACTCCGCCAGTGCCGAGCAGTGGTCCACCCCCGCCGGTCGACACCCCGCCACCCGTGCCCGGGGGGACGTACGGCGTTCCGCCGGTTCCACCGGTGGCGTTGCCGCCGGGGTTCGGGGATCCACATCCGGTGCTCATCGCGAGCAGCGCGGCGCCCGCCAGAGACGAGCATGAGACGAGGTGACGACGAATGGTGACTGTTTTCACGGTGACTCCGTTGTTCTCAACGCACGATGGTTTCGCAGCCCAGCACGATCTCCACGCGGGCCGACGTGTCGGCTTTGATGCGATCGCACGAAGCGCCGCACAGTTTGATCTTCCTGTCGCCGTCGGCGTATTGCCATCCGTCGGCTCCGGCGTCGCAGTCCGCCGTCGTGTCCTGAGGAATGCTCTCGAGCTCGGTTCCGCCCGCCGGGAAGTAGTCGACGTTGACCAACCGCGGGTCCACCGATGCTCCGTCGGGAGCCTCGGGCACGTCGAGCTCGCAGGAAATCGTCTTGCCGCTGATTTGCGCGAGCGCGTTCGACAAGTCGGCCGCGAGATCGTTCGACTGGGTCATGTCGAAGTGACAATCCCCCACATCCCTCGCCGACGCCGAGTGGTCGCACGAGTCGGACACCGCCGTGCCGCCGGCCCACGCCATGCTCGACAAGAGCGCCCGTCCGTTCTCGCTCCCGGGCACTCCGATCGCGAACGTGCGGATGCCGACCGCACGCGCGTTGGGGATCTCGACGTCGATGAGCCGACCCGCCTGGTCGGGATCGCAGGTATCCGACCCGTCGGTGAGCATGACCAAGAAGCTGTTGCTCTGAAGCGGCAGCAGCGCCTGCTGATGCAAGTGTTTGAAGCCGAGCACTGTTGCGCCGATGATCGGCGTCCCGCCGCGCGGCGTGATCGTGCGAAGGCTCTGCGACAGCGTGTCGAGGTGCGGTTGATCCAAAAACTGAATCGGAACCGTTGGCGCCGATTGCACACCGCAAATGCTGTCGTTGCTGAAGTAGTTGATGCCCGCCCACGCGCCGGCGGGCAGCCCGGCCATGGCATCTTCGAGCGTCGAGGTGATGACTCCCCACTTGGTCGGCTGCGACGGATCGACCGGCTCGGGGTTCTGTTCGCAATCGCCGGAACCTTGAAGCGCCGGCAGGTTGCAGTTCATGCTGCCGCTTCGGTCGACGACGAACAGAATATTCGCCGGCAGAAACTCCGACTGGATCGACGACGACGCGCAGCCCTGCCGACCCCCCGCCCCCGGCGTCGACCCGGGAGCAGCGCCGGTTCCGATGATGCCGCCGCCGCCTCCGGTAGAAGGCGGTGGGCTTCCGGCTCCGGTGCCACCGGCACCCGCCGGCGCGCCTGGATCCGCCGCCGGCGGTGCGCCTGTGCCGGCACCTTCGAAGCCGCCGGGCGAACGCGCGGCTTCCGTTGAGCAAGCGGTGGCCGCCAACGCCATCGCCATCGCCATCACCACGAGAGCTGAGTTCGTCGTCGTCCGCATCACGGCACCCATTCAGCGGTCCAGAAGCCGCTGCCAGTAAACGCGGGGTTCACCCGCTCGGCCCCCGCCCAGGTCGCGTTGACGAACGCGCCCTTCGTCTTGTCGTAGCTGGCGGTTACGGTCCCGTCCCAATCCACCGGCGGCAGTCCTGGCACGATGTAGATGCCGTTCTGAAGCACGCCGTTCTCGAACTGCTTGGTTCGGCAATCGAGGCGACCGCTGATGGACACCTCGTAGGGGAACACGAAGTCGGCAACGCCGCTGATGGTTCCTTGGCTCACCTCGAGAAACTCCCCATTGGAAGACTCCTCGAGCCACATGTCCACGTTGCCCGTCACCGGGATCGGCACGCCCACGAAAGTGAACGACGACGCCCACGTGCCTTCGAAGGTTCCGACGTAGTGGCCGGCGCGGCAGATCGAGCCAGGCGCCGTCTCCTCCCAGTCGAAGTCGATACCGTCGTTCGGATCGTCTTTGATCCCGACCTGCCCGCCGGGTGCCGTGCCCGGAGTGGGCGGCACGCCGGGATCTCCCCCGCCAGGCGGGGGACCTCCAGCGCCTGGCGGGGGACTCCCGGCGCCAGGGGCGGGAGCGCCGCCACTCGGCGGAGGCGGTTGCGAACCGGCACCGGGATCCGTACCGCCCACGGGTCCAC
>JAJDAH010000365.1 GCA_029261965.1 Polyangiaceae bacterium | reverse complement strand
CGCGACCCGCCTGCCGGGCGAAACCGCATCGCTGCAGCCCCCCCCCGCGGTTATGCTCGCGTAGCCGCCGTGAACCGCTCCCGGGTCGTTTCTTTCTGTCTTTCCTTGCTCGGCACGGCGTGCTCCGGCTCGACGTCTCCGACCAGCTCGGACGGCGAGGCAGATGCCGGGGTGGATGCCCCGCCGACGTCTCCGCCAATTTCGTTCGTTGCCGTCACGTTCAATACCGGCACGACGCCCGGCCTGGCGCACGACGCGGACACCACTGACGGCTATGGCTCGGAGCAGGCGGACATTTCCGATCAGCACTACGGTGACGGTCTCGCCTGGGTGCCGGCCATGGATGCCGTCACGAGCTTCTTCGCCGAGGTCGATCCCGACGTCGTCGTTTTTCAGGAAATGTTCTTCAGCGGGCTTTGCCCGACGCTGCCGCCGGAAGCTCTGCCCGGCTTCGTTTGCGAGAGCTGGGCACCGGGAGACGCGACCGTGGCCCAAGTCGTGCTCGGGGACGGGTGGCAAGTCGCGTGTCACCTCGGCAAGGACGACAAGTGCGCGGCAGTGAAACGTAGCTTCGGCAAGTTCCAGGGATGCGACGATGACTTTTGTCTCGAAGGGCTCGACGGCGGCGGCGTGGAAGGTTGCGGCAGCGGCTCGCGCGTCGGCCGTGGGGTCATCGAGCTCGTCGGTGGCGGCACCGTCACGGTGGTCAACGTGCACGGCACCTCGGGCATCCTTCCCGACGATCAGAGCTGTCGCGTCGGACAGTTCGAGCAGGTGTTCGTCGACCTGGGGGATGGAGCGCCGGGGGCGAACGGCGAGCGCAACGTCGTGCTCGGTGATCTGAACACGGATCCCGGGAGAAACTTCGATTTCGATATCAGCGCTGCACGTTTCAACGACTTCGTCGGACCGGACAAGCCGTTTCGCTTCGTCTCCGAGGTCGGACCGGAGGCTCCGGCTTCCTACGCAGGTCTGTTCAACATCGATCACGTGGCGAGTGATGCTTTTGGAGGAAGCTGCTGGACGGCGGGGCTCACCGACGGTCATGCAACCGTGTTCGAACCGGTGTACTTCGACCACAAACCGGTCGTCTGCACGCTCACCGAGCAGTGAAGAGCGGCTGGAGCCGTTTTTCTTGCTGCTCCGCCCCTCCGCCTTAGAATGAAGCAACCCTCGGGAGGTGTTCCTTGAAGAAGTACTTTGGCGGACTGTTGGTGGTTGGGCTTTTTGCGGTGGTGAGCTGCGGCGGCAGCGACAGTGGCGGTCAGAGCGGCGCTACCGGCAAGAAGCTGTGCGAGAACGTGCTGTCCAAGCTCCGTAGCTGCAACTTGGTGCGCGGGGGCGACGGTGAGTGCAGCGACTCCTCGTTCAGCGACTCCGTCGACGAATGCCAGGCCCAGTGCTTCGCCAAAGCCAAGTGCAGCACGCTCGAAGTGCTCATCTGCGACACCAGCGGGATGATCGACGAGAACGACAAGTCGCTCGCGTGCTCGTTCAACTGCATTCGAAACGCCGAGATGTTCACCTGTGACGACGGCGCGACGACGTACATCAGCAGCGACAAGTGCGATACGTTCCCCGATTGCGAGGACGGCTCCGACGAAGAAGGCTGCCCGACGTTCATGTGCGACGACGGCTCGAGGCTTCCGGCGGACTTCGAGTGCGATGGCGATACGGACTGCCTCGGCGGAGAGGATGAAGAGGGCTGCTCCGGCACCAACACCGGCAGCGGCGTGCCGGGCACGCTGAACTGTCCGGGGTAGCGGTCGATTGAGGCCGCCGGTCGGCACTGGTACTGCCGACAGCATGGTAACTCTGCTCTCGGCCAAAGCGCCGACCGACGGTGACGAAATCCAGGGCGCGCTCAACGCCGTCTACAACTGGAACTACGACAGCGAGATCGACGAGCTCCGGTCGCTCTACGCCAAGGGGCTCAACCTGCAGTGGATCGCTGTCCGCGATCTGCCGTGGGACCTTGAGCTCGACCGCCAGCTGTTTTCGAGCAGCTTCACGATGGGCGGCATTCCACTCAACACGCTCGACTTCTGGCAAGGACTGTCCGAAGAGACTCGCTGGGAGGTTTCGCGCCGCGGGGCAGCGTTCATGCTGTCGAACTTCCTTCACGGCGAGCAAGGCGCGTTGATGGTCGCTTCCCAGCTCGTGGCTGCCGTGCCGCACACCGACGGGAAATTCTACGCCGCCACGCAGACCCTCGACGAAGCGCGCCACGTCGAAGTGTTCGCCGCCTACATCAAGAAGCTCGACCACGTCTACCCGATCGCCCCCGGCCTCAAGGAGCTGCTCGACAAGACGCTCGCCACCGGGAGCTGGATGATGAAGTGCGTGGGCATGCAGATCGTGGTGGAGGGATTGGCCCTGTACACGTTTCGGGAAATGCGGAACGCGACCGACGAGCCGCTGCTCAAGCAGCTGCTCACCTACGTCGGGAGAGACGAGGCGCGGCACACGGCCTATGGCATCCAGTACTTGAGCGCGGTCGTGCCTTCGCTGTCGGACGCCGAGAAAAAGGAGCTCGAGGACTTCGCGTTCGAGGCGGCCCAGATGCTGCTCGATACCCGTCGAGGGGCGACGTTCTTCGACGGCATGCTCGAACGATGGAAAGAGGCTGGGGTCGACCCCGCCGACGTCATGACGGCGATGGCGACCGAGCGCGACAAGATCGACGGCCTCATCAAAGAAGCGGGCGGGCGCCGTGGGCCGATCAGCGGATTGGTGATCCCGACCCTCAAGAAGATGGGGCTCTTCAGCGACCGCATCGAAGGGCACTTCCGAGAGATGTTCGCCGCGATGCCCCAGACTGGGCCCGCGGGGACCATCATGGACAACATCCAAGAGCTGCCGACGGATCTCGAGGCCTGGATCAACGAAGGCGCGCCGCCAGACTGAGCGGTCGGGTGGCGAGTCTCCGAGGTCATGTCTCTCTGACAGACCTGTTAGACTCTCGAGGTGGCGGCAAGCCCTGGTTCCAAGAAAAAGAACGAGCGCGCTCCTCAAAAACGCGGGCTCGAACGTCGGCAGGCGATCCTCGAGGCGGCGATGGAGCTCTACGCCGACTCGGGGTTTCGCGGCACGGGGCTCACGGCGATAGGTGAACGGGCCGGCGTGACTCACGCCGCGGTGCTCTATCACTACGGGACGGCGAAGAACCTCTTGCTGGCGGTTCTCGACGAGCGAGACCGCCGTCAGGAGCCGCACTTCCGAAAGGTGTTCGACCGCGGCGGGCTCGACGCGCTTCGCAACCTCGCCGAAATCGCGCGCATCAACGAGCGTTCGCCCGGCTACGCCAAGCTCTTCACGGTTCTCGAAGTCGAGAGCTTCGACGGCGACGCGGACGTTCGGGAGTATTTCGTCAAGCGCTCCCGAAGATTGCGTCGCTACTTCGTCCGGATCCTGCGCGCCGGCCAAGAGGCAGGCGAGATTCGGAAAGACGTCGACGTCGCGGTCAAGGCCAACGAAATCTTGTCGTTCATCGAGGGGGCTCAGCTGCTGCGGTTCTTGGACCCGACGCGGAGCCGGCTCGTCGATGTCTACGAAGAGTACTCGTTGGCGCTGGTTCGGGACTTGTCGCTGAGCTGAGTTTACTCCGGCGGGGGCTCGCCATGGCGGGTGTAGACCCACCACCAGCGCAGTGCGGGCACGATGATGGCCACGCCCGTGGCGAGGGCAAAAACGATCAGGGCTCGTTCGGGCACGAGGGCGCTGTAGATCGTGCAACCGGCGAACATGGCGGCCAGCCACCAGAGCCAACGAGCGAGCGTGACCGCGGCTGCGCCGATCAGCGCGGTCAGGATGAGCGAATCGATGGTGATGACGCGCTCTACCGGGGAGCCGGCGGCCGCTTCGATGATGCGATGGACGCTCAGGGTTGCGAAGCTGACCAGGAGGACGCCAATGACGCGCCGGTTGAACGCGTTGACCAAGAGTGAGCGCCGCAAGAACGCCGCTGCGAGGAGGGTGACGACAAAAAGAAAAGTCGTGAACCCCGCCAGCTCTCGAACGCGAACGCCGCCCTGGCTCTCGCTGTAGAGCGCCGCGGCGCTGATGAGCACCCCGAGGGCGGCGACGCCCCAGGACGCCAAGACCCGCGGCCTCGCGGACACGGATTCGTCGAGGTCGTGCGCGATTTGCTCGAGCTCCTCGCCGCGGGCGCGTTTCGCTTCGAGGCGCTTGTCGAGCTCGAGCAAGCGCTTTTCGAGGGAGGCGCGTGGCTTCGAGAGCTCCGTCAGCAGGGCGCGAGCGCTCTTGGCGTTTTCCTGTCGGAGCTCGAGGTCGATCATCGCCCCCAGGCAATCGTCGAGCCCTTGGCGCGCCTTGTCGTTCGCCTCCCACTCGCTGAGCGCTTGAACGAAACCGAACCGGGCCTCGGTCGCGGTCCGGTGAGCCTCCGCCAAGTCGGCGGGTGGCTCGTCGCCTTCTCCGAGCTGCGCTCGAAGCTGCTCGAGGCGCTCGAGCGCGGAATCCGTCAACGCGATCGAACCGCGGTGCTGGAGGTATCGGGAAATCGCGTGCCTCAGCTCGAGTGCGCTCTCGTACCGGTCGCCGGGCGACGCCGACATGGCGCGTCGGCAGATCTCGCTGACCTCGTCCGGGGTGGACGGCGGCAGCTCCGGTGGATCCGAGCGAAGCGCGTCGAGCAGGACGGTCTCCATGTCGTCGCCGTCGTGAGGCATGGTCCCCGAGAGAACCTCGAACAGCGTGGCGCCAAGCAGGTAGACGTCGGTGCGCGCGTCCACCGGGTTGCCGAGCACCATTTCCGGCGCCATGTAGGCCGGGGATCCGACGAGCGGACCTTCTCCGGCCGGCGGCTGTCGGTCCACGCGGATGGCGATGCCCCAGTCGACGAGATAGACCTCGCCGAAGGAGCCCAGCATCACGTTCTCCGGCTTGATGTCGCGGTGAATCACTCCCCGGTCGTGGGCGAAGTGCGCGGCGTTGCACACTTGGGCCAGCATTTCCAAGTGAGCGACCAGTTGCTGGCTTGGGTTCGAGGCCCATCGCGTCCACTGGGGGTGCTCCGGACTTCGCAAGAGCTCGCGCCACTCCACGCCTTCCACGCGTTTCATGACGAGCACGGGTTGGCCGCCGTCGTCGACGCCGAGCGCGTGCACCGGAATGATGCCAGGGTGTTCGAGCGAGCCGGTGATTCGCCCTTCGCTCAGTAGCGCGGACGCGGCCCAGGCCGGCGCGCCGGCTTTGGGCGACTTGATGGCGACGTCGCGACCCAGCGACACCTGGCGGGCGAGATGCACCTGGCCCATGCCGCCCTGGCCCAGCAGGTCGCGCACCTGGAGGTCGGCAGTTTTCGAGCCGCGTGAGCCGACTCGAAGAGTTTGATCGACCGGCGCGCCGATCGACAGGTGCGGGAGCGACGAGGGATCGGCGTGGGTTTCGGTCAAAGGCAGCGTCGCGTCGTGGGCGGCACCGGGCGCGGGCTCGATCAGTAGCGTGCCGCCCTTGGGCACGGGCTCGGCTGCCGCGCCGGCGGCGAGGGTCTCGGCGCCAATGGTCGAATCGACCGAACGGTCACGCAGGCGATCGAGCTCGAGCTTGCTCCAACGAGCCTCGAAGATCTTGTGCTGCTGCTCCCCCATTGGTCGTCCGGCTAATCGTGGCCCGCTCCGGGCTCACGATTAGCACAGCCGTATGGAGAAAGACTCAGCGCGCGTCGCTGAGGCAGCGACGCACCTCGAGCAGGGTCGTCGAGCCGGAGAGTGCGCAATCAATCCCCGCGTCGAACAGGAGCTTCATGCCGTTGGCCTCGGCGAGGCGCACGACTTCCTGAAGGCTGACGCCCTTCCGGATCGCGTTCCGCAAGTCGTTGTCGATGATGAGCGCCTCGTAGACGGCCATGCGGCCGTGATACCCGGTGCCGTAACAAGCGTCGCAGCCCGAGCCGGACTGGAGATTGCCGGCGGCGACGATCTCGGCGGTCAACTTGAACTCGACCATTTCGTCGTCCGAGGGCGTGTAGGGCTTGCGGCAAAGCTTGCAGACCTTCCGGACCAGACGCTGTGCGATGATCATGAGGAGCGCGTTGGCGATGAGGTAGGGAGGCACGCCCATGTCCTCGAGTCGCATGAGCGATTCCGCGGCGCTGTTCGTGTGGAGCGTGGAAAGCACGAGGTGCCCCGTGAGCGCGGCTTTGACGGCGATTTTCGCGACGTCTGGGTCGCGCATTTCGCCGACGAACACCACGTCGGGATCTTGGCGAAGGATCGAACGCAGTCCCGCGGCGAAGGTGACCCCGGCCTTTTCGTGGATCTGGACGTGGTTGATGCCGGGCAGGCTCGCTTCGACCGGGTCTTCCAGGGTGACGATGTTGGTTTCTGGATCGTTGATGTAGCTGAGCCCCGCGTGGAGCGTCGTCGTCTTCCCACTGCCGGTCGGGCCAGTGACCAATAGGATGCCTTGAGGCGTGGCGAGCGCTTTCTTGAGCTGACCGAGCAGCTCGTCTCCAAAACTGAGCTTGTCGAGGTCGACGAGGGTCTCGTCTTTCTTGAGGAGCCGGATGACGCACTTTTCGCCGTAGACCGTCGGCAGGGTCGACACGCGGTAGTGACAGGTCTCGCCGCGATAAACGATCGCGATGTGACCGTCCTGCGGAATGCGCCGCGTTGCGATGTCCATCTCCGCCATGATCTTCATGCGCGTGAGCATCGGGCCATGCAGGCGCTGCGGGGGAGTAATGAGCGTCTGCAGGCGACCGTCGACGCGGACACGCACGCGGAAAAACGTCTCGTACGGCTCGATGTGAATGTCGCTCGCCCGGCGGTGGATCGATTCGACGAGAAGGAAGTTGCACAGCGTGATGATCGGGGGGTGCTCGCCGGCGAGCCGCAGGTCGTGAACCAGCTCGTCTTCGGTCGGCTCCTCGATGTCCTCGTCCGTGGCGACGCCGTCCGCCCGTTCGACCTCGGAATCGATCGAGGACACCGCCTTGTCGTAGAAGTCGCCCCCCTCGAGGATCTCTTCGATGAGCGATTGAGCCTGCAGGTGGTCTTCAAGGAAACGCGCGTAGTCCCCCTCCGTGCACGCGAGCACGACGACGCTCATGCCGGTGTAGAAGCGAATGTCGTCGATGGCGGTGAAGTTGTACGGGTCCTTCATCGCGACTAGCAGTCGATTGCCTTCGACTTTGACCGGGATCGCCTCGTACTTCTTGATGATCTCCCGGGGGAGCAGCTTCAGGACGGTTTCGTCGGGCTCGACCCCGGCGAGGTCGGCGACCTCGATGCCGAGTTGCTCCGAGAGCGCTCGACGGATGTCGGTTTCGCTGACGATCTTGAGGCGGACGAGGATGGCGCCGAGACGCCCGCCGCCCATCTTCTGGACCCCGAGGGCTCGCTGCACGTCCTGGTCGGTGATGAGACCCGCGTCGACCAGCACCTGCCCTAGTCGTCGCTTCTTGCTTTGCCCTCGCGCCTCGCCGGTTTCGTTGGCGGCGGCGGGTGGACTCCCCGGTGGCTCCGCAACGCTCTTTCTCGGTGCCGGCGCCGAGTCAGCCGCGGGACGCGTTGCGAGTCGAGGACCCGGGGCGATCGAGATCGGGTTCTCGCGCGTGAGTTGAACGGTTTGCTCGCCGAGCACGATGTCGGCGATCGGCGACACGACGGCTTGCCCGTTGGTCCGTCGAATGCGGACGGACGACGCCCCGGCCGCGCAAGCTTCCTCGCTCGACATGCTCACGACGGTGGTCAACGGCCGGTCGGCGCCGTTGCTGAAGGGCGGCTGGTCCCCTGGATCCGTGATCACTTGCGAAAGAGCGACAGCGGTGTTCACCGATGTGCCCGGCGGTGGCGACGGGACTGGAACTTTCCAACGCGGCCTGGGGCGCGATGGCCCGACCGCCCGAAAAAAAGCGTGTTTCGGCGCGCGGACTAAGGCCCAACGCCGGCGCGCGGGTTTCCCTGACGACCAAGGTGGATCCGAGTAGAGAACGCTGGAATCGCGGGGGCCGTTCGTGCAGTATGGGTCACCGCTTCAACCCCGGAGAACTCATGCGCGTTCGGAACAAGCTCATCATCCCGATTCTTTTTGCGGCAGCGTTCGTGGCCAACTGCGGCGGCGGTAGCAAGAAGGGCGAGTCATGCACGGGTAGTGACTTCCAACAGTGCACTTGCGCGTCGGGAATGTCGGGCGTGCAACAGTGTGTGAACGGCACGTTCGCCGCGTGCTCGTGTGGCGCCATGGGCACTTGCGGCAACAACGTGCTCGACCCCGGTGAGATGTGCGACGGCGTGAACATCGGCGTGGAGACCTGCGCGAGCGCGACGATGAACGCGATGCCGACCGGCACGCTTCGTTGCGCGCCGGTGACCTGCATGTTCGACACCAGCATGTGCAGCGGCGGCGCGGGCACCGGCGGGACCGGCGCCATGGGCGGCATCTAGCCTCCGGCGCCCCATCCAGCCCGCGCAACCCCCCCCAGCCGCCGACACTGGCGGCGCGCCGGCGCTCACCGGCGTTTGGGTCGAAGCTTCCTGGCGTGGCTGAGCGTCACTTCTGGAGCTTGAAGCCGTGCGCCAGCACGGGCCACGGCACGGGGCTCGCGTGGCTCCACTGCACTTCGCCGTCGGACAGCTCGCGAGACATCGTTTCTTTGCCGCACGCGAAGTCGTCGAGGCGGACTTTCTCGCCGACGGCGCATTTCCAGAAGACTTCGCCGAGCACGTAGTCGATGCGCGCTTTGCCGTTGCTGGTGCGTTTGAACGTCTTGCCGGCGTAGGTCACCGACTTCGGCATGGCGCTCGCGTCGATGTCTCCGGCGCTGATAGACACCGACCACATCCAGTTGCCCTCGTTTTTCACGACCCAGCGGAATCCGATTTGCTTGGCAAAGAGCAGGTACTCCTCCCACGGGTACCGTTCTCCTTCGACCTTCACGCTCCGCCGCAGATAGGCGATCACGATGTACTCGATGCCGTCGAACGTGCCTCGCGTGGCGATGGGGATTTCCGGTTGCGCGAAGGCTCTCTCCTGTTGGGCGACGATTTGCAGCGCCGCGAGATCGTTGACGGCGCCGCAGTAGGGGCACCCCAGGCGTTCGGCGCGGGCGCCGCTCATGAGCGGGAGATCCCCGGCGCAGCTGAGGCACTTGATGTGCTGAGTTTTCGTGTCGTCGACGTGCCGCGGGCCCGCCTGGGTGATCTGGAGCTCGCCTTCGGCGAACGTCCTGCCGACGAACAGGTCGATGTCCTCGGTGTTGTCGCCATAGTCGAGCGTGGCGACGGCGCCTCCGGGTCCCTTCAGATCCGCGTAGAAGAAGATCTCGTCGGGTTTGACGGGGAAGGGGAGCTCGCCTTCGGCGGACACGACTTTGCCTTGTCGAACCTCGGCGACGGTGTACGTGCCGTACTGGCCGAGGGGGACGGTGCCTTCGACTGACAGTGAAGCGTAGGGCGGCAGCGGACACTCAGGCATCAGCGAGGTCGCGCACCAATTACCCTCGTCGTAGGCGAGCCAGCCCCACGACTGGCCGCCGCTGTAGCTGACGTAGTACTCGTCCCATGGGCCCTTGCCATGGTCGAGCTGAAGCCGCCCGGCGACTTCGAAGGGGTGGCCAGCGAAGGTGCCGGCGTCCCCGACGGCGATGAGGGAGGGGACCGCGGCGAGGTCGGCGACCTTGCCGAGGTTCTCGAGTCCGCGGTCGCTGCGGACGATGGTGGCCCGGCAGTATTCGCAGACCTTCGCCATCGACGAGGCCATGCCGAAATGCACGGCTGCGCCGCAGTTGGGGCAGGTGCCCTGAGCTACCGCCACGAGTCCCCCGCCGTGCCTGGCCCCGGCGTCGCCGAGGCCCGGGCGCCTAGGCCCGCGCTACCAGCGGTCGCGCCCGCCGCCACGGCCACCGCCGCCACGACCACCACCGCGGCCGCCGCCACCGCCACCGCCACCGCCACCGCCACCGCCACCGCCACCGCGCGGCGAACGCTCGTGCGCTTCGTTGACCCGGATGGAGCGGCCGTCCAGGTCGCTGCCGTCCATTTCGGCTGCGGCCGTATCGGCAGCAGCGCCATCAGCGAACGCCACGAAACCGAAGCCCCGCGACCTGCCGGTCTCGCGGTCGGTGACGACCTTGACGTCTGTCAGCTCGCCAAAGCGAGAGAATGCCTGGCGGAGCGACTCGTCGGTCGTGTCCCAGCTCAGGCTCCCAATGAACAATCTCTTCGACATCTCTCCACTCACTTCCACTCGATCGTTGGCGGACTCCTTCTGAGTCGCCTTCTCGACACAGCCCCCAACCGTTTCTACCGGGCTGCCGGTCGAACCCGAACGGGGCGTGCTGTCTATGGCGGGGTTCTCGCTGTGTCAACTGTGCCAAGAAGCGTGCCCGACGCCGTTTCGCCCCCATTCGGGCGAGCGACTTTCCTGCGGGTGCGGTCTTTCGGGCTCGCGCTACGCGAGGACTTTGAGCGCTCGCGACATGTGGGCGGCGACGTCGATTCCGTTGGGGCACGCGCGGTTGGCGCCCTCGAAGTCGACCCTGCCGAACCGGCGGGCTTCGGTCGGTAGCTGTCGGAAGAGCTCTTTGGCCTTCGCTTTTTCGCCGTAGACGTCGTGGTACATCAAGTAGCGCATCGTGTGCCCGATGCGAACGGGCGCGTTCACGGCGGGTCCGCAGAGGTGGTCGCAGCCGTCGCAGGCGTGAGAGCGAGTCGCGGCGGCGTAGCGGTCGAGCGCATCGAGATCGCGTTGGCCGAGCTTCTGTTTGTCGACGGCCGCGGCGATGTTCTCCTTCACTTTGGCCAGGGTGTCCATGTGGGACACCGCAGCGGCGATGCGTTCGTCGGCCCAGACGGCCTTGAGCACAGCCTGGTGTTTGTTCCACTTGCCGGTCTTCTCGAACTTTTTCCAAGCGTCTCGAAAGCTGGCTTCGGAGCCCTGGGTTTTCATCGCGATGAGGCCGACGCCGGCTTTGTGCGCTGCATCGATGGCGTTGTTGAGCTTCTTGTTTCCGTACTGCCGGAAGTTGTAGCGAAACATCACCGAGTCCACCCACGGGCGCTTGGCGGCCGCCTCAAGCAGCTCCACCACGTTGCCCGAGTGGCACGAGAAACCGAAATACTTGATTTTGCCGTCCTTCTTGAGCTCTTCGACCTTCTTCACGAGCGCCTTGTCGTTCAGCGGATCCATGTCGTCGAGGCCGTGCAGGTAGTAGAGGTCGACGTAGGTCGTCTCGAGATCGACCAAGCTGCGGTCGACGTCCTTGGCGAAACCTTTGGCGTCCCAGCTCGGGCTTTTCGAGGTGATCCAGGTCTTCTCGCGAGCTTTCATCTTGTGGATGGTGACCGCGGCGTGGGGCTCGCTCTTTCCCTGCGCGTAGACCCGTGCGGTGTCGATGTAGTTGGCGCCATGTCGGAGCGCGGTCGAAATGCGCGAGTCGAAGCTCCCTTTGAAGCCCGAGGCGCCGCCGACGAGCAGGATGGGAATCGACTGCTTGGTCTTGCCGAGAACTCGTCGGGGAACCTGCGGCCGTTTGGGTTTCGCGGCCAGGGCTTCCGCGGGCAGAATGGCGGGGCCGACGATCGCCGCGGCGGAGGCCGCGCCTCCGAGAGTGAGGAGTTTTCGTCGGCTCACCTGCTGGTCGTCGCTCATCGTTTTCTGCTCCTCGGAACTGCGGCTTTTCGCGGACTGCGTTCTGCTCGCCCCGGATCCTAGCTGGCGGCTGGGGTGGTCGCCAGCGCCGGGGGCGCGCTGGCGCCTGGGGGCACGTTCGTCAATGTTTCGACCCACCGGGGGAATCCGCGGTGACGCGGCCGCGTTCCTCGTGTAGGTCCAGGGCTACGGATGGCCCCCAGTCATCGGCGATCGAATCGACTGCCGCTCGCGAGGGCGGCGGCGGCCTTCGGTGGGGTACTCGCCGTGGGGGCATGTCTCGTGGCGTACGCGCGGGCCGCCCCCGGTGTTTCCGAGCGTGTCAAATCGCTGGACGTCGGGGTGGAGCCGGGGGTGGAGAGGCCTCCGAGCGAGCCAGCCGAGGGGCGCGAGCCAGCCGAGGGGCGCGAGCCGGTTCGCGAGGCAGGCGATGAGCAGATTGCGCCGCCGGTGTTGGACCCGCGGGTGAGTGGGACGCCGGACCTCATGCAGACCGAGCCTGGTCTCCGGCTACCGGGCCAGGGCAAGTCTTTCTGTGGTCCCGTCGCGGCGTCGAATTCGTTGATGTGGCTCGCCGAGAACGGTTTCGAGAAGCTCTTGCCCCCCGGCGAGAGTCGCAGCGAGCGGCAGGCGGAAATGGTTCGCCACCTCTCGAGCCGTTGGTTCATGGGCACCAACCGTCACAGCGGTACGGGCCCGCCGGGGTTGCTCATCGGCATCTCTCGCTACGTCAAGAAGAACGGCTACAAGATCCGGCGCCTGCGTTACCAGGGCTGGCGCGGTCACCAGCCCGTCTACTCGACCGGCGTCAAACACCCGAAGCTCGAGTTCATCGCGAGTGGCCTCCGCCCCCGAAGCGCGGCATGGCTACACGTAGGCTGGTACCAACCGGTACCGCGCACTCGGGCAACGCTTTCGAGAAAGGGCGGGCATTGGCTCACCGTCGTCGGACGTGGGTCGAAGCAGAACCCGGACGACGGCAACGTGTTCATCGTCCACGATCCCGCGCCGTACGCCGGTGAAGACTTTGCCGACGAAGAAGTTCGCTTCGAGCCGCTCACCGAGGGGTGGTTGCTCGCGTCCGGCGGCAACGTTTCCTTCAAGGCCGCGGGTTACCACCGCTTGAGCGGTGGGATGCACGTCAAACGAGAGGGCGACGTTGCGGTTCTCGACGGCGTTGTCGTGTTGGAGATCGAGGAGCCCTGAAGACGCCTCGCTCCTCCCACGTGCGGAGGTTCGAAACTAGGCATCAGTGCCTACTGCTCGACGAGTGCGCTCCTCGGGTTTCTACGCCTGCCAGCTCGGCCGCGACTTCATGCGTTCCAACCACGCCGTGACGTTCTTGAAAGGCTCCATGTCGATGCCCACATGGGGCGCGAACTCGAGCCAAGGGGCGTTGGCGCAATCGGCGATCGAGAAGTCGCCGACGATGAATTCTTTTCCGGCGAGCTGCGCGTCGAGGGCCTGGAGGAGCTGCGGGACACGTTTTCTCCCGCGGGCGAGAACCTTTTCGTCGCGCTGGTCGGGCGCACGGCGCAGCATCTGAAACCCCATGGGTCCCATGTAGGAGTGCATCTGGGCTTCGGCGAAATGAAGCCACGAGTACACCTCCGCACGGGCGGCCAGGGAGGCGGGGAGCAGCTGGGCGTCCGGGAACTTTTCGGCGACGTACTGCAGGATGGCGCCTGATTCCCAAACGAGAACGCCGTCGTCGGCGAGGGCGGGAATGCGTCCGAGGGGATGGACCGACTTGTACTCGGACGTCTTCTGTTCGCCGCCCAAGAGATCGACTTCTTTGGTTTCGTACGCCTCGCCGGTTTCAGCGAGCCCGAGGCGGGCACGTTTGCCGTTCGGACTGACCGAAACGTCGTACAGGATCATTGCCATTGGGTTCTCCTCAGAACGCGAAAACGCGCGCGTGACATCGCCCGAGGGTCGGGCGTCGAAGGCTGGCAACTCGCCGCGCGCCTGTGAAGGGGCAAGCCCGGCTTCGCCTCCGCAGGGAGGCCAGGCGGCTGAAAACGAGGGGGCTCGTGCACATGGCTCGGAGGACGACGTGAGGAAGCCGTGCGTCCGTGGTCCGAAAAATATCCGTCTTCCCATCCGCCGGGCAGGTGATACGACGATTTGGTGACTGACTCGAACACGGACGCCCCGCCGCGGGCCGCGACGGCACGAACTCGCGAGCTCCACGGGCAAGCTGCCGCGGTGCTCAGCTTCGACGACCCTGGCGACTTCGAGCGTGCGAGCCGCGGACTGATCGCGACCCAGCCGGATGGCCGCATCGAGTCGGTTTGGGACACGAGCAAATACGATTTCCTTCGAGAGGAGGAGACCGCCCCGGAGACGGTGCACCCCGGGTTGTGGCGACAGGCTCGACTCAACGCGATTCACGGCCTGTTCGAAGTGACCGACGGCGTGTGGCAGGCCCGCGGGTACGACATCTCCAACATCACCTTCATCGCTGGCAAGCGGGGCTGGCTGATCATCGATCCGCTGACCACCGAGACTACCGCCGCGGCGTGTCTAGCCTTGGCGAACGAGCACTTGGGCGCGCGGCCCGTCACCTCGATCATCTACACCCACAGCCACGTCGACCACTACGGCGGGGTGCACGGTGTCACCACGCCAGAAGCGGTGGCAGCGGGCGACGTGCGCATCGTCGCCCCGGTGGGTTTCTTGCGCGAGGCAGTCGCCGAGAACGTGATCGCCGGCCCCGCGATGCTGCGTCGAGCGCTCTATCAATTCGGGGCGCCGCTTCCGGCTGGTCCGAGGGGACACGTGGATTGCGGCCTCGGAAAGGCCGTGCCGATGGCGCAGAGTGGCTTGATCGCGCCGACCGAAGAAGTCTCGGAGACTGGCGCTGAGCTCTCGATCGACGGTATCAACGTCGTCTTCCAGAACACGCCCGGGGCGGAAGCGCCGGCGGAGATGAACTTCTTCTTCCCGGACAAGAAGCTGCTCTGCATGGCGGAGAACTGCACTCACAACATGCACAACCTCTACCCGTTGCGCGGGGCGCAGATGCGCGATGCGTTGGCGTGGAGCAAGTACATCAGCGAGGCCGCGAAGCTGTTCGGTGGCGACACCGACACGATGTTCTCGACCCATCATTGGCCACGCTTCGGCCAGCAGGACGTGGCGAAGTTCCTCGAGCTTCAGCGAGACGTTTATCGCTGGATCCACGACCAGACGATGCGCCTAGCCAACCGAGGGCTGACGGGAATCGAGATCGCCGAAGTTTTGGAGCTGCCGACCTGCTTCGAGGGCGAATCGCACGTGCAGGGGTACTACGGCTCGGTTTCACACAACGTCAAATCCACTTACACACGCTACCTGGGTTGGTACGACGGCAACCCGGCGACGCTGCATCCACTGCCGCCGGTAGAAGCCGGCCAAAAGTACGTCGAGTTCATGGGCGGGGCCGATGCCCTTCTGGAAAAGGCGCGCGAGACCTTTGCCCACGGCGAGTATCGCTGGACCGCCCAGGTGGTGAACCATCTCGTCTTCGCGGACCCCAGCAACCAGGCAGCCCGCGAGCTGCAAGCCGACGCGCTCGAACAGCTCGGGTACCAGGCCGAGTCGGCCACTTGGCGTAACGCCTACCTGATGGCGGCGCAGGAGCTGCGGCACGGGTCTCTGACCGTCGGTTTGGGTGCGGGGTATCAGTACGGTCACGCGATGACTGCAGAGCAAATCTTCGACACGCTCGGAGTGCGCTTCGATCCGAGCCGCTTCGGTGACGAGTCGTTGCGAATCAACGTGCGGTTCGTCGATCTCGAGGAAGACCACGTGCTCGGCATCGGCAACGCGAGCATCCATCACCTTCCGGAGACTCGCGACGAGCAGGCGGCGGTCAGCGTGAAGGTGGACCGCGCCTCGCTGGCGCGTCTGATGGGGTTTCAGTCGAGCATCGATCGGGAGATGAAAGGCGGCCACCTGGAGATCGACGGCGACCGCGCGGCGTTCGAGCACCTGCTCGACTCTCTGGACCGACTCGATGAGGGGTTCGCCCTGATCGAACCGTGAGCGATTGGGCGAGCGGAGGCGCAAACAACTGACACCGGCGCGCGCATTCGGGTAACCTCGGCGCCGATCGAGGGGAACCGCGATGAGTCACTGCGCCGCTTGCCACACCAAGAACACCGCGACGGCGTTGGCCTGCGCGGAGTGTGGATTGGCGCTGAAGAGTCCTTGCGCTCAATGTGGGGCCGTTTCTCCGGACACGGCGAACTTCTGCGCCGAGTGTGGGGCGCCGATGATCGCCCCGAGCGTCCGCCGCCCGGTCAGCCATCTCACCGCGGAAAAGCGGCATCTGACGATCTTGTTTTGCGACTTGATGGGCTCGACCGCGCTCAGCGAGCAGCTCGATCTGGATGACCTGCGCCAGCTCATGTGGCGGTACCACGCGATCTGCGGCGAGGTCGTCCAGCGGTTCGATGGCTACGTCGCCCAGTATCTCGGTGACGGGATCCTCGCCTACTTCGGCTATCCGACCGCCCACGAAGATGACGGTCCGCGAGCCGTTCGCGCAGGCCTCGCCCTCGTGGAGGCGATGGGCGCGCTCGAGGAGGAGATCCCCGAGGCAGAGGTGCGCGTGCGGGTCGGCATTCACACGGGCACCGCCGTGGTCGGAGAGCTCCGGGAGGGTAACCGCACCGAGCACCTCGCGCTGGGAGAGGGGCCCAACGTGGCGGCGCGCGTGCAGTCGATGGCCGAGCCCAATACGGTGCTGCTTTCCGGAGACACGCACCGCCTAGTCCGAGGGTTCTTCGAGCTCGAGAGCACGGGCGAGCACGATCTGAAAGGGATCCGCCGCCGCGTGCCGATCTATCGCGCCCTTCGCGAGACGGACGCTCAGAGTCGGTTGGAGGCTGCGCCGGGATTGACCCCGTTCGTCGGCAGGGAACGCGAGCTCGCCGCGATGAAGACGGCGTGGCAGAAAGCGCGACAGGGGGAGCGGCAGGTCGCGTTGCTCAAGGGCGACGCGGGCATCGGAAAGAGCCGACTGCTCGCCGAGTTCCTCGGCACCATCGACGGCGATCCGACGACGGTGCAGGCTCGGTGTCTCCCGCTCTACCAGAACACGCCGCTTCACCCGTTTGCCGACTGGCTTGCGCGCACCCTGGCGTTCTCCCGCGATTCTCCGGCGGCGGAAAAGCGGGCGGCCCTCGAGCGCCTCCTTGCTCGGCACGAGGATCTTCCCGAGGGCGCTTTTGCGTTGCTCGCCGAACTCCTCGGCGTAGGGGAGGGCGACGAGCTCCACCTCACGCCCAAGCAGCGTCGACAGCGGACGATGGAGGTGCTCGGCTTGCTCTTCGCTCCGCCCGGCACGACGACCATCTGGATCGTCGAAGACCTGCACTGGGCGGATCCTTCTACGTTGGAAATGCTCGGTCAGCTGACCAGCGCGCCACGCGATGGGCGTCTGATGGGGGTGCTCACTTGCCGCTCGGAGTTTCGGCCGCCGTGGTCCGGGCCGACGGAGATCGCCCTCGGGAAGGTGAGTCAACAAGAGGCGGAGTCGATCATTTCGAACATCGCCGGCGCTCGGGTGCTCCCGCTCGACGTGCTGCGGCGGGTCATGAGCCGCACCGAGGGGATCCCGCTTTTTGTGGAAGAGCTCACGCGGACGCTCGCCGAGTCCGGCGCGCTCGAGGGCGGCCGAAGCCGCGAGCTGAGCGACGCGGACATCCCGGCCACGGTGCGTGATTCACTCACTGCGCGCCTCGATCGAACTGGCACGGGAAAGCCGGTCGCGCAGCTTGCTGCGGTGATCGGTCGAGAGTTCCCTCTCGAGCTGCTCCGAGCCGTTGCTCCGCTCGAACCCGATGCGCTCGACGCGGAGCTTCTTCGGCTGGAAGCGGCGGCGCTGCTCGAGCGGCGCGACGACGGTCCTGATTCGACGCTGGTGTTTCGTCACGCGCTGGTTCGAGACGCGGCGTACGGCTCACTGCTCAGGGGAGACAAACAACGCCTGCATGGCCAGATCGCTGAAGCCTTGCAGCGGTCCTTCCCGCAGATCGCCGAAGCTCGCCCGGAGCTTCTGGCGCAGCACTTCGGCGGCGCCGGCCTCTGTCAGGAGTCATTCGGCTACTGGATGATGGCGGGCAAGCGCGCGACGGACTCGACCGCGTACGCAGAATCCAGCTCGCACTTCGAGTGCGCTCTCGAGCAGCTCGAGAAGCTGCCCGATTCGCCGGCCCGCACTCAACAGGAGCTCCTGCTGAGAACGATGTACGGGTCCGCGCTCGTCGTGACCCAGGGGTTCGCCGCACCCGACGTCGCGGAGATGTTCGGGCGAGCGCTGGAGATCTCCGCGGGCCTCGACGAGGCGCCGCTGCCCGTCGTTTCGGGGCTCTGGGCGGTGACGCTCGTGCACGGGGACAGGGACGGAGCGCGCTGGTTCGTCGATCAGTTCAACCGGAGCTTGGAGACTTACTCCGACCCCGTCTCGCAGATCGCAGCCCGCAGCGCGCTCGGAACTCATGCGTTCTTCACGGGCGATCTCGAGCGCTGTCTGGACCTCATGAGCGGTGTCGTCGAGCGTTACGATCCGAGCTTGCGCGGCCCGGCGCGGCAGATCTTCGGTTCGACCGAGCTGCTGCTCTACGGGCACGCCTACACGGCGTGGTCGCACGTGTTCATGGGCCTGACTTCGCGAGCGATGCAGGAGGCGCGCGAGGCGGTGGAGCTGGCGCGGGGGACGCACGACCCGAACGCGCTGGCGATGGTCTTGAGCTTCGCTTCGGCGATCGCGCACGACGCCGGCGACGTGGGGCGAGCAGCGGAGCTAGCCGCCGAGCAAATCAGCCTGTCGATGGAGAACGAGCTCGGGTACTGGCTCGCCACCGCGACCTGCGTTGCCGGTTGGGCGGCGGCGCACGCGGGCGACGCGGCCATGGGGATTGGGCAGATCGAGACCGGGCTCATGATGTATCGAGCCTCCGGGGCACGCCTGCCGTACTCGTACTATCTGTCGCATCTGGCCGACGCGCAGATGGCGAACGGTGACGCAAAAAAGGCGAAGCAGACGATCGACGAGGCCGTTGCTGGTATCGAAGGCACGCTCGATCAGAATTATCGCGCAGAGATCCTCAGGCTGCGCGGGGAGATCTCTGCGGCGCTTGGCGACCTCGACCCGGCGGTCGAGTCACTTCGCGAGTCGATGAGCGTAGCTCGTGCTCAGCGTGCGACGACGTTCGAGCTGCGCGCGGCGGCCGCGCTCGCGAGCCTGTTGCACGAAAATGGTCGGAGCGACGATGCGGCTTCGGTGTTGGCTCGGGCCGCGGCGACGCTCGGCGCTGAAGTGGATGCTCCAGAAGCCCAGAAGGTGCGCGATCTGGCCGTTCGGCTGAGCGCCTGAGCGATGCCCGTCGCGTCCGGTCCAAGCTCGCCGGCACCAAGCGGTGCGGCGTCGGGTGGTGCGGCGGCAGGGAGTGGAGTTGCGTACCTCGGGCAAGCGACGTTTCGTGGATGCGTGGGGCTCATCGATCTCCCGCGGGGTGCGGCGGCGCAGATCCTACCCGCGGAGCTCGAGCTCGCGTCGCCAGAGGGTGAGGCGAGCCATCCTTTGGCCGTCGCGTTCGGCGATTTCGACGACAGCACCGCCATCGTCGGGACGTATCCGATTCGTCTCGGAGTCCGGTATCACGAGACGTGTTCCGCGGTGCCGCGCGTTCGGTTCAAGGGCGGCCACGAGACGTTCACATTCGTTTTCAGAATGTACTGTGATCACCTCGGGCCGATGATGTTCGGCAATGCGAACTACGGTCTGGGAAAGCAGATCGCGGATCTCGGATGGGTCGACTCGGAGTATCTGGTGTCGGAGCCGAAGGGGCCCGCGCTCGTGCGGTTCGGTTTCGAAGTCGGCAAAGAAGCCGTGCCCGATGGACTCGAGAGGGTGATGGCGCCTTTTCGCGCGCCGGTGGTGGGTCGCAAGCGGAGCGGCGACTACGCCGCGTGCCGGTTCGATTGGGACTTCTCTCGCGCGATCACGAAGGAGCTCGATCTGGCGATGACGGTCGTCGCTTCCGTCGATTCGCTGTCGGCTGGCGTCTACCGATCGGTGCCCGGGTGTGGGTTCGCGCTCGATGAGGTGCTCTGGCGGATCAGCTGGCCGATGCCGGCTCGGTGAGCGTCACGCGCGGTTCAGCATCCACGTCGTCAGCCCTTCGATGAAGCGTTTGTCGCGGGATTCCGGGAGATCGCCGAACACCAGTGAGAACTCGTGCAGCGCCGCGCCGGCGAGCCCGTGCGCGACTTGGCGCGCGTACTGCACACTCTCGTTTCGGTCGATGAGGCCGCGAATCCATTCGACGTCGTCGCCGCGTCGCTCGGAGCGGGGGGCTGCCAGCGCCGCGCGCAGTCGGTCGCGTTCTTCTCGGCTGGCGCGCCCCATCGTGTGAATGAGCATGAGCGTGCGTTTTCCTTCCCAGATGTCGCCGTCGATCTCCTTGCCGTACTTTTTCTTGTCGCCGACCAGATTGAGGATGTCGTCCTCTATTTGAAACGCAGCCCCCAAGAAGAAGCCGAACCGAACCATTCTCTCGAGGTCTGCGCCGTCGCGAGTGGCTATCAGGGCGCCGACTCGGCTCGGGTAGATCGTCGTGTACCAGCACGTCTTCTTGAGGATCATCCGGAGGTAGTCGTCCTCGCCGAGATCCACCGCGTTGTCTCGACGCCAGCCGAGCTCGATGGCCTGACCTTCCACCGACTCACGAGCCATGAGCTCGGTTTCTTCGAGGACCCTCAGCGTGAGTCTCGGCCCGAGCCGCTTCCGGTTGTCGATGAGTGGCCGGAGGCTCATGACGGCCAAGGCGTCGCCGACGTTCACGGCGACGGCGACGCCGTGCAGGGCGTTGAGTGTGGGGCGCCCCCTTCTCTCTTCGCCGTCGTCCTCCACGTCGTCGTGGACCAGGAAAGCGTTGTGCATGAGCTCGAGCGCGACGGCGGTGTTGACCGCGTCTTCGGCGTCGCCTCCGAGCGCGCGGGCCGTCGCGATGCAAAGACTCGGACGCAACATGCGCCCGCCGCGGAGCGGGTAGTCCGCGGCGATGTCGTAGAGATACCGGCGAGGCTCTCCTCTCGCCAGATAGCGCTCGAGATCGGGTCGAACGAGCGCGCCGTACTCGTCGAGCATTTCTCGCACGAGATCCGAGGGCGCCTCGTTCATGGCATGTTCACCCCTCCACGCGGAGAGAGACCGTGCCCTTGGGGAGGTTCGTCGAGGGATCGAGGATCATCCCGCTGTAGACCCCTTCGGGGTGGCCGTCCGGGACGCGGATCCGAATCGTGAGGCGGCCGTCGGCCTGGCCGTTCTCCACCGTGATCTCTTCGATGCGAGGTTTGTCGCCCGCCGCGTCGCGCAGGTCGTGCACGACGAGTCCTTCGTGCGCGCCCGGCTGCAGATCGAGCGTCACCTCGGTTCGTCCCGCCGAGCTCACCTGGACGGCCACTCGTGTGTGCTCGCGCGCCTGAGGCGAAGGCGCGTGCGCTGCCGCCGCTGGCCGCGTGTCGGTCGCCGGCCGCGTGTCGGTCGCTGGCCGCGTATTGGGTGTTGGCCCCGGATCCGGCGCGGTCCCGCCGGTTTCGGGTCGAGCGGCGGTCGTGCGAAACGGCGGGATCGGCTGCTCCGGGCTCTGCCCGCGAGACGCCCCGTTTGCGGCGGCGAGCCCGAACATCTCGACCCAAAGCGCCGCGAAGTCGGTGGCGTATCCGACCATTCTCTCCGTCATGGCCTGCATGTCCTCCGTCACGGTCTCGGGACGGTACCCACCTTGCTGAAACGCGCGGGCGGCCTGCTCGCCTTGCTTGATGTAGTCGTCGATGACGCGGTAGCCGAGGTTGACGCCGCGACCGACGGGACCTTCCGGCCCCGCGCCGCCGGGCGGTGCGCTTGGTGGCCAGGCAAAAGGGTTGCGACCCGGTCGTGCCCCGAACAGACCCGTGAACCCGCGTACGGGCTCTTGTCGCTCGAGCTTCGGTCGTTTCATCCGTCCGTCGTCGCTCATCCGTGTCTCCCGGGGTCGTAATCTACGGTGTTGTGGGCTCAGGGGTGATCAAATCCCACGATTTCTTCGAGGGACGGGGATAGCGAAATGGCGTGGGCTGCCAGCCGGCCGCTAATCACCGCGGCTTCTACGCACCCCGCGTTGAACCCGCAACTCGTCCAGTCCCCGCAAACTGTCAGGTTGTCGAACGCGTCGTCGAGCGGTGAGATCCGATAGCGCGTCGTGCCAGGCAGCGACAGCGCGTAGCGGTCGGTGGGGTTCACGTTCGCCGTCCAGAACTGAGTGTCGATTCTCGATTCGTCACAGCTGCCCTCGCCGCCCCGTCCTTTTTCGTCGACGAGCAGCTCCCACCGAAACCCGCCGGACCGCACGGCCTTTGGCCACATGTGTCCCACGTCGCGATTCAGAAACTGAACGGTGTTTCGTTTGACCTCGGCGTGTCGGCGGGCCGGGTAGTCGGGGTCGGCGTGGTCTTGCTCGGTCGGCGGCTCTCGGAGCACGCTGCAGAAATACGCCAGCGACTTCGGCTCCCTGGGGAAGCTCTCTGCGGGAATGAGGTGCGTCATGTCCGCCCACGTATCGAACGGTTCGACGAAGCCGCACATGTTGATTGACGGCGCGTCCCACCCCAGATCTCTCATGCTCGAATCCAACCAGACTTGAGCGGCCTGCGTCGGGACCGTCTTGACGTGATCGACCATGCGTTGCCAGCGTGGGTCGAGGGCGACAATCTCGCTGCAGACATGTTCGATGGCGCCGAGGCCGACGGCGAGAACGACGAAGTCGAAGTCCTCCTGCACGTGGAGGACTTTGGTGGCGGAGCGTGTGGGGTTCCAGAAGGACTCGAAGTCCACGCCTGCAGTCTGCAGTTGCTCGCCGTTCTCGAGCTGTTTCCAGTCGGGCTCGGCGGGCCACGAAGGGAGGCCGTGCACGTCGACGAGCGGGTGGTACTCGTCGCCGCTTTCGAGCGCGGCTTGAACGTCGAATTCGAGAGCGTGCACGTACGGGCGGTCACCTTCCGCGGAGCTGGCGAGCCCACGGACCTGCACGTTCTCGAGATTGTGGAAGAACTCGAATCGCACCCCGCGACGCTTCAGCGCCTCGTAAAACGGCGCGAAGACGATGTCGCCCATTCCCGCCTGCATCTTCCAGAAGATGGCGCCCCGGTAGGTCAAAAACGCTCGGACGGCGCATCGCATCGCCTGGCCCGCGGCGATGCGTGGTCGGTTCACGTCGCCGTCCTCGTAGGCAAAAACCAAGTCGTACATGGCGCGCAAAAATGCGCCGTCCACCGAGCGGTCGCTGGCGCCGTTCAGGCGCAGCCACTCGCGACAATCGTATTCGTCGATGGCGTCGAACCCCCGCGGATCCGTCAGAAGCCCGAAGCGGAAGATCCCGCGCACGGCCGCCATCGTGATGTCGACGACTTCCCAGAGCCGTCGGAGCTCGTCGTCGGTGCGGACGCGCATCGCGAGTTGTTCCGACGATGCGATGGAGACGGCTTCGAGGATCTTCAGGACGAGATTCTCCGAGAAGATCGGCAGCGAGCGCATCGCCGCTTCGAGGATCCCAAAGGCCTCGATGAGGGTGGTCAGGGTGGCGAGCTCGCCGGCGCGCACGAGGCGGAGCAAGCGTTGCAGGGCGGCCTCGGGCGACTTCACCCAGCCGGGTCGACCGCGTTCGTCGGCGCCCCACTCCACTCTATCCCGATCTCCCGGGTTTTCTTTGAGCTCGACCGCCTCGAGCGTCACGCGGACGAGCGTCAGTGCGCGGACCACGTAGTCGCGCATCGTCCACTTTTGGTCCGGGCCGGTCGGGTCGCCCGGCATGCCTTCGGTCAGAGGGTAGGTCGCCGTCCATGGGACCCATCGACCGTCGGGAGTCAGATCCATCACGCCGCAGAACGGATCGGGTTTGAACGCGTCGGTCCAGGTGGCGATCGGGCAGGTGGCAGGATCGCGACCGAGCTCCTCGTAGCATTCTCGCATCACGCGGAACGCGTTCTCGTACCAACCCATCCAGAGGTGCAGCCCGTGCTCCTCGATGCGGTCGGCTGGGCCGCGGCCTGAAGCGCCTTTGCCGCCTAGGCGCCACCCGAGCTGATAGACGGTGACTTCGTAGCGCCCCTCGAGCTCCGGACGAGTCAGCTCGTAGGCAGCGGTGACTCCGGCGCAGCCGCCGCCCACGATGGCCACGCGGATTGGCCGCTCGCGCGATTCGTTCGCCATCAGCATGCCTCCCGCTCGACTCCGGCGAGTTGCAGCGCGAAGTTCGACCCGAAGACGCGGGCGGGCGTCTGAAAACCCGGCTGCAGATCGCCGCCGAGCACCCTCCGCGCCGCGGCGATGCTGGAATGGCCGGTGAAGGTGTACGCGTCCGGCGTTTTGAGGCGCGCGCGCGCCGAGGGAGCTCCGTCGCTCTCGGCTTCGGCGACGACGGTGATCCGATGGTTGGCCTGCTGCTCCGCGGTTGGACCTTCGGGCAGCAGTCGAGTGAAGGCGTCCGCCCACGCGCGTGACAGTGGGTTGTTCAGGGCGGGACCATAGAGCCGCGCGTGCGTCATCATGAAGCGGTTGAGCGGGTTGGCTTCGAAGAAGACCGTCGTGTCGGGAATGCCGGTCGTGAAGTAAGCGGTCGCGACGTCGCCCCACGACACGGCGATGCACGGGGACGGGCCCGCTCCGAAGTCGAATACACGCTCGAGCGATGCGGGGGGGATGAACCGGATCTGGCCGTCCCGGCGCACTCCGACCGAGGCCTGCAGAATGTGGCTCATCGCCGTACGTGCCGATCCCCGAGACACGTACGTCAGGCCGGAGATCGCGAGATGGAGCCTACGCGCGCCCGGTCGCGCCGACGCCACTAGAGCGGCGAGGCAATCGGTGGCGACCACGTCGAAGCCGACGGCGGGCATCAACATGACGTCTTTCTGCAGAGCGAGTCCGTGGCGACGGCTGACCGCCTCTATCGAGTCGTATTCCCCGCTGACGTCGAGATAGTGACACCCGGAACGGATGCAGGCTTCCGCGAGCGGTACCGCCGTTTCACGGAACGGCCCCGCCGTGTTCACGAGCACGCTGACGCCGGCGAGCATGTCGTCGATGGCCGACGGGTCATCCAGCGGTGCCACGCGGTGGTCGAGCTTCAGCTCGGTTGCCAGCGGCACCACGGTCGCGGCGTTTCGTCCGGCGACGATGGGACTCGAGCCCAAGTCGCGGGCTCGTTGGGCGACGAGCCGCCCCGTGAAGCCGCTGGCCCCATAGATGAGAATTTGCCCCGACACCGCTTGCGTCCCTATCACCGAGCGCCGATGCCGAAAACACGCCTTACACTGCGGCCGCCCGCGGCGGGCTCTCGAACGCCCGCGGGGTCGCAAATACAGGCGGGATCCCGCTCGGGATTACTCGTTGATGCCGCTCCGGCATCGTGGCTAGATGTCCCCAGAGTGGGGATTGAGAACGAGAACGGGTAGCGCGGTTTGGTTTTTCCAACTCCACGCGTGTTCAACCCGCTGAGCGGGTCCTCGCCGCGGCAACGGCGATTCGCTGGTGCGCGCACGGACGCCGAGGACCGAGCGGCGCTCACGCGCCAAGGCTTTCTTGCCACCCACCTCAGCGAGCTCGAGCCCGCTCGGATGGAGACCGGCGTGTTCGATGGGCACCTTCCTCCGGTGGTGGAGCAAGCGCCCAAGCGGCTCGACGCGACGATTGAACATGCGGCGACCTCGCCGGAACTCGCCGCGTGGCTTCTCGCCCGTCGCCCCAGTCGCGAAACGTCGGAGCAGCTCAGCGGGCTGCACAAGCGACATCCGCACCTGAGGGAGATCATCGCGAGCCTGCCCGAGATCGCTGCGGGCTACCACGACGACTACGAGCACCTCGCGTCCATCAACCCCGAGACCCATCGACTCGAGGTCGACTACAACCCGTGGCAGCTGACGACGACCGTGGCGGCGAGGGTGGACACATTGCGAAAGCTCGATCGGGACTTCGTGGCCGTGCTCAACCCGCGCACGTGGTCGGTCACGGCCAATTCGTTCTGGCCCGAAGCGTTTCTGGTCTCGACCCGCGAGGGGCGGTTCGATTTCAACGCTCCGAAGTGTGAGGTGTGTAGAAACCCCGAAGCCGGCTGGAAGGGCGTGTTCTTCGAGCATCTCCAGGTGAACTGGCTCGGATGGTCCATCGCGGCGTACGAGAACTTCCTCAACATGGAGTTCGGGGTGACGACCGAGCCGCCCTTCAAGCAAGTGCTGTCGAGCGAAGAGGCGAAAAAGTACGAAGCCACGAAGCAGGTCCACTGCGCGTTCGATCTCTACGCCTGCCGCGACAGCCGAGTCGGCATCCAGGCGATGCGTGGCGGGATCGACATCGATCAGGGTGGGCTCTTGGCAACCGAGATCAGCGACAAGTCGGGAAAGTTCGCCTTCACGCGGGTGATTTCGACGAAAACGCTGCGTTACTCCGATCGCGCCCCCAACCGAGCCGACGAACCGGCTCTCGACATGATGGGGCAGGGCAGCAACTACCTCGCACCGGCGATCCTCGGGAAATGGTTCGACCTGATGGTGGTCAAGGGTGTGAGCGCGAAGTACCCGTGAGATCGATTCTCATGCGCAACGATGGACGAAATGGAGGCTCGTTATGAGGACGTTTCCTTGGCTCGATCTCTGGTCTGGCATGCTCGGCGAATACCAGAGGGTCTACGGAGAGCACCAACAGGCCTATCAGGACCTGCTCGACGGGGTGAAAAGTAGTCCGAACGACTACGGCGTCGGTCACGTCGTGCGCGATTCCATCAACTGCTGGGAGCTGACCGCGCAGTCGGCGATGGAACTTTGGATGTTTCCGTTCACCTGGCCGTTGCGCGGGCAGTCCGCAGTCCCGACGGCGGTCATCGTCGCTCCGCCGAATACGGCGGGGGAGGTCGCGAAGGTTCCGGTCTGGAAGCTGGTTGGCGCCGACAAGAAGCCGATGGTGACCGATCTCGTGGGTGTCTCGAGAGACGGCGCGACGACGGGAAGGTTCCCGGCGGACCACATCCAGCTCGCGTTCGAAGAAGATCTCCGGTTTCTCACCGTTCAGCTCGTCAACGTCGGGCAGATGAAGGGCAAGCCGCCGGCGGGTCAGTATTCCGGGGTCATCTATGTCGAGAAGGACGGGGTGGAGAAGGTTCCGCTAGCGATTCTCCACGTGCTCTGGGAGCACAACTGAAGCCACGAAGCACACCTCGGCGTACCGGTGGTAGGCTCTGGCCGCCGTAGGCGAGGAGCTTTCCGTGAGTGAAGATGAGAACCAGGACGCGGATCCGGTCCGCGTCATCGAGGGCATTCCGATCGGCGGCGCCAACGAGATCGATCCGGCGACGATTCGTGCGGAGGCCATCCCGACGCCGGCGCACCTGAAGGTGTATTCCGAGCTTGGTCGCGGCGCGATGGGTCGCATTCACCCGGCGACGGACCGCAATCTCTTGCGGCACATGGCCCTCAAACGGCTCGACAAAGAGCTGGCGAAGGTCCCGATGTACCGCGAGGGTTTCATCGCCGAGGCGCAAATGACGGGGCAGCTCGAGCACCCGAACATCGTGCCGGTGCACGAGCTGGCGATATCGGACGATGGCGTGCCGTACTTCACGATGAAGCTCGTCCAGGGGATGGGCTTCGACGACTGGCTGAGGGATCCGTTCCGGGCGCCGGGTTCTCCCGATCGACTCGAAAAAGGGCTCGAGATCTTCCTCAAGATTTGCGACGCGGTGGCCTACGCGCACCATCGAGGGGTCATCCATCGGGATCTCAAACCCGAGAACATGATGATCGCCGGTTTCGGCCAGGTGTACCTGATGGATTGGGGGCTCTCGCGGCTCACCAAGACGCGTCCGGCGTCCGGCTCTCGTTCTCAGATGGAGGCGCACGGACCTGTGGGTACTCCGACGCACATGGCTCCGGAGCAAGCGCGGGGAAACCCGGCGGAGATGGACGATCGCAGCGACGTGTTCGGCCTCGGGGCGGTGCTTTACGAGATCATTTCTGGAAAAACGCCGTACGGAAAGTTCCGTGACGTGGACGAACTCTTGGACAACGCCAAAAACGGTCGAGTCGTCCCCATCGAACAAGCGGCGACGGGTATCACGATCTCGAAGCGACTCGTCTCGATCGTGACTCGCGCGACGGCGCCGGCTCCCGAGGATCGTTATCAAACGGTCGTCGAGCTGCAGCAAGACGTGCACGGTTTCCTCCGTGGCGGCTTGCACCTTCCGACGAAGACGTTTCAACCCGGCGACGTCATCATTCGCGAGGGCGACGTCGGCGACGCCGCCTACATGATCGCGAATGGGCGTTGCGAAGCGTCGCGCAAAATCGACGGCGGCGGCCAGGAGCCTCTCGGCACGATGGAGGCCGGAGACGTTTTCGGAGAAATGGCGCTCTTGCTCGCAGAGCCGCGCGCCGCAACGGTGCGCGCGATCGATCAGGTCACCGTGCTCGTGCTCGACAAGCAGACGATGGCCGAGGGGCTCGGTGTCGATGGATGGGCGAGCACGTTGGTGAGAGCGTTGGCTCAGCGCTTCCGTGACCTCGAAAATCGCGTGCGGGCGTCGGGAATGACTCGAGGCTGACGAGCTCTCGTTTCTCCCGGCGCATGGGCGCCGGCATTTCGATGCGCCGAACTCATCGCCCCCTGACCGTCGTCGCGTTGATGCTCGCCATCTTCATGGCGGCGATGGAGGTGACGGTCGTATCGACGGCAATGCCGACCGTCGTCGGGGATCTGGGCGGCGTGGATCTCTACGCGTGGGTGTTTGCCGCGTACATGCTCGCCGCCACGACGGCGATGCCCATCGCGGGGAAGGTGAGCGATCTGTACGGACGCAAAAGCGTCGTGCTGCTCGGTATCGGTCTGTTCGTCGTCGGTTCGGCTTCGTGTGGTCAGGCGGACTCGATGCTCATGCTCATCGTGTTTCGTGGGCTGCAGGGGCTCGGTGGCGGCACGATGCAGTCGACGTCGTTGACGATCGTCGGCGACATCTTCGATGTCGAGGAGCGCGGACGCATGATGGGGGTGATGGGCGGCGTCTGGGCGGTGGCCGGCATCGCGGGACCCTTCGTCGGCGGGCTCGTCGTGGCCGAGCTCAGCTGGCATTGGGTGTTCTACTTGAGCGTCCCCTTCGGCCTGGTTTCGGCGGCGCTGCTCGTCGCCGTGCTCCACGAGAACGTCGAGCGCTCGAAGAAACCCTTGGACGTGCTGGGGGCGCTGTCGCTCACGGCGAGCCTCGTCGTGTTGCTGCTCGCCGCGCGCGGTCGGTTCTTCTTGTTTCCGGTCGCCTTGGTCTTGTTTGCGCTGTGGGTGGGTATCGAACGGCGCGCGGAGGATCCGATGATGCCGTTCGATTTGTTTCGAGATCGCTTGATCGCCGTGGCGTGTGTCATTGGTGCGCTCGTCGGCGGGGCGTTGGTCTGCTCTTTGACGTTCGTGCCTTTGTTCGTGCAAGGGGTTCTCGGCGGTACGCCGACTGAAGCTGGGAGCGCGATTGCCCCGATGGCGATCGCGTGGCCTCTGTCGAGCGCCGTGGCGGGGCGACTGATTCCTCGGGTCGGCTTTCGGCCGTTAGTGCGCGTGGGTTTGCTCGTCGCCACGAGCGCGATGGTGGGCCTCGCCCTGGCGGTCGGCACCGGCGTGCCCGAGCAGTGGATGCTCCGTGTGTCGATGGCGGCGTTCGGGATGGGCATGGGTTTCGCCAATACGAGCTTGCTCATCTCGGTGCAGAACAGCGTCGAGTGGAAGCAGCGAGGCGTCGCGACGAGTGCGATGTTGATGACGCGCACGGTAGGCGGTGCCCTTTCGGTGGGCGTGTTGGGAGAAGTGCTGCGCGCGGCCCTCGCGGCCGATCCCGAGCTCGCGTCGCGCGCGGAAAAGCTCCTGGCCGGCGGAGGTCCGGCGCTCGAACCCGCGCGTGCCGCCGAGGTCGCGCGAGCGCTCGGCTCCGGACTGACGACGGTGTTCGAGGTGCTCGCGGTGCTGGCTGGAGCGGCTTTCCTGGTTGCGCTCGCCTATCCACGAATCGAGGTGCGCAACGGCGCGATGGAGCGGGTGACCGGGCACTGAAGCGGCTGAAATCGCCGTCAGGCGGCGTTTGCTGAGAAACCTGAGCCGCTCGAGCAGCTCGTCGACACTCCATGATTTGGGTAGCTTCGCCCTGGTCGGTGATTTTTCTCGGACGCTCTATCTCTGCATCGTGCCCCCCTTGACGAGAACCCACCGCCACCTGGAGCGCAACATGGTGCTCGCCATGACGCTGGCCGTGCTCGTGCTCGTGCTTGGCGTCGGCCGGGCCCAGGCGCAGCCGCTGCCGACGACGACGCGGCCCGCGCCGGCCGCCCAACCCGTTCTCGTCCCGCCGAAGCTGGCGAGTCCCGCGCTCGTGGCCTACCCCGAGGGCGCCAAGGGCGAGGCGCTAGTGGTGCTCTCGGTGACCGTCAACCTCGACGGGACCGTGCGCGATGCTCGCGTGAGTGATGGGGAAGAGCCTTTCGGCTCGGCCGCGGTCGAAGCGGCGAAGACCTGGCGGTTCGAGCCAGCGACGCGCGCGGGTCAACCCGTTGCCGCGACGATTCGGTTCGAGGTCGCGTTCAAGGCGCCGGTCGTCGAGTCCGAAACACGCACTCCAACACGCACTCCTGTCGCGCGAGCGCCGAAAAAGCCGTCGGCCGTCGTGGAAGAGGAAGGCCCGGTGGCGCCACCGGAGGCGGAGGACTTCGAGGTGTTGGTCGAAGAGGACCGACTCGCGCCGAACGTGCAGACGATCACCCGCGCCGAGGTGCGACAGCTACCCGGCGCGTTCGGCGACCCGTTTCGCGCGATCGAAATGTTGCCCGGCGTCACGCCGGTCGTGTCCGGGCTGCCGTTTTTCTACGTTCGTGGAGCGCCGCCCGGCAACGTCGGCTACTTCCTCGACAACGTTCGGGTGCCGTATCTCTATCACATCGCGCTCGGACCTTCGGTCGTTCACCCGGCGCTCATCGATCGAGTCGACTTGTATTCGGGCGGCTACCCGGCGAGCTACGGTCGTTTCGCTGGCGGCATCGTCGCCGGTGAGACCAAGCCGCCGCGGCCCGAGCTCCACGGGGAAGCCAACATCCGGCTCTACGACGCCGGGGCGATCGTCGAGTCGGGCTTCGCCGACGGCCGTGGCACCGTTCTGGTCGGTGGGCGCTACTCGTACACCGCGGCTTTGTTCTCGCTCTTCGTTCCTCGGGTGACGCTCGACTATCGCGATTTTCAAACGCGAGTTTCCTACGATCTCACGCCGAAGAATCGACTCACGCTGTTCAGCTTCGGGTCGTTCGATCTGTTGGGTGAGACCAAACAGGGGATCAGCAAGACCATCTTCGGATCCGAGTTTTATCGGGCGGACCTCCGATACGACCATTTCTACGACAAAGACAGCAGTGTTCGGGTCGCTGCGACGTTCGGGTTCGACCAGACCAAGTTCGACCAGCGCCGGAACGCGACGGACAAGGTCGTCGGGGGCCGCGTCGAGGTTCGACATCGTGCCAGCAAGAACGTCGTGGTTCGCGCGGGCGTCGACACCACGGTCGATTTTTTCGGGACCGGCGAGCTGCGATATTCGGATCCCGAGGACCCCGAGCCGATCCAACTCGAACGCATCTTCCCCGCGCGAAGCGACATCGCCTTCGGCGGCTACCTCGACTTGCCGATGAACGTTCTTCCGTGGATCGAACTCACGCCCGGTCTCCGGGTGGATTTGTTCACCCAAGGCGGAGAGTCCGCGGTGGGGATCGATCCGCGCATCTCGGCGCGCTTCAGCGTCACCGACGACTTTCGCATCGTGCACTCGTACGGGATCGTGCACCAGCCGCCTTCGTTCATCGTGCCGATTCCGGGCATCGTGCCGGCGACGTTGAACGACGGACTTCAGAAGAGCTACCAGACGGCCGCCGGCGTCGAAGTCGACTTACCGGCGAAGTTCACCGCCACGGCGACGGCGTTCAACAACGTCTTTTTGGACATGACCGATGCCCTCGGCACGTTCAACGGGGATTTCGAGGAGATCAACGACCGGCTCGAGCAACGGTCTACCGGGCGCGCGATTGGGCTCGAATTTTTCCTTCGGCGTTCGCTCACCGAACGGGTGGGCGGCTTCGTCGGCTACACGTTGTCGCAATCGACCCGCAGCATCGGTCGGGAGAGCTTCCCGTCGGCGTTCGACCGTACCCACGTCGCCAACGGCGCGGTGGCGTTCGACTTGGGGAAGAACTGGAGAGCGGGAACGCGGCTACTCGTCTACTCGGGCGCTCCGAAGATCCAGCCAGCGAACAATCTCATCGTCGGCCTGAGGCCGAGTAACCCCAGCAGGAGCCCGCCGTTTTATCGGGTGGATCTCCGGCTCGAAAAAAAGTGGATCGTTTGGGAGAAGGGGTGGTTGGCGTTCGTGGTCGAGGTGTTGAACGCGACACTGAGCAAGGAGACCTTCGGCTCGGAAGTCTCGGAGGATCGACAAATCGGCCCCATAACGATCCCGAGCATCGGCGTCGAAGGCGGGTTCTAGCGCGGCTTCGTGGGATACTCGGCCCCGCGCCGCGTACTGGGCTCGCATGCTCGGTACGTCGCCCTTTTTCATCGATGAGCATCATCTCGCACTCGCGCCGGTTCATTTTCGTCGCGGTCCCCAAAACCGGCAGCTTTCGGGTTCGCGAGGCGCTGCGGGCCGAGCTAGGCCCCGAGGACGAAGAGCAGATGAAGCTCCGACCGAGTCCCCGTCGGCCCGACGCGGGTTTGGTGCGCGTCGGTCCGGGCCACGCTCCGGCGTGGGTGCTGCGGCGTGAGGTGGGGGCGGAGACGTGGCGCGAGTACCTCACGTTCGCCGTGGTGCGGAATCCGTGGGAACGGTTCGTCGCCTACTGCGCGCTGACCGCGGGACGGAACGGTCGCTTCGAGCACGAGCCTGCGGTGTGCATGACCGAGGTGCTCGACAATGCTCGCAATCGCAACCGCGTTTTGATCCGTCCGCAGCACGAATTTGTCACCGACGAGCGCGGGGCGGTCATCGTCGACCGGCTCTGCCGGGCGGAGCGCCTCCAGGAGGATTTCGACGAGCTCCGCGGCGAGCTGTCGCTGCGTGCGCAGGTGTTGTCGCCCGCGAAGTCGCTGGTGGAGCGCGATTATCGTTCGTACTACGACGACGAGCTCGTCGCGCGCGTGCGCTCGCTCTACCGAAAGGACGTCGAGCTCTTCGAGTACGACTACTCGTCGTGAAACCCGGGCTCAGAACGTGACGCCGATGCCGGCCATCACGTCGAGGCTCAGGATCACCGGATCGGGATCTCCGCCGAGTTCGTCGGGAGTCGGCGCCGAGACGTGCACCGTGGCCGGGCGGAAGGTCAACAAAAGTTTGTCCGCGAGCAGGACCTTCCCGGCGAGACCGAACTGCAAGCTCGCCAAGAAGAACGGCGGACCGTCTCCGTAGGAGTAGCTGTAGCTGTACCCGTCGCCACGGTCGACGTCGCTCAAAATGCGAAAGCCGAGAGTGAAGCTCGGGGTCAGATAGACGCCGTGGTTGGCCGACAGCGGCGCGTCTATCTGCAGGCGGCCACCGATGACAAACGAGTTGAACGCGGCACCGAACTCCTGCTGGAGCACGGCGCCAGCGGCGAGCCCATCGCTGCCGCCATTGAAGTGGTAGCCGAGCGACTGCTCGAACTTGGGCGTGGGCTGGGTCGGAAATTGTGAAGCGGTGATCGCCGGCACCCCTCGCACGCTGTAGGCGCGACCAGCGGACACGGTGAAAAACCCGGGGTGGGTGCCAGGCGCGGTGAACGAGGTCGAGCCGGTGGATGGCGGGGCACCGTACGTCGGGGGCGGAGCATGGCCCTGCGGCGGAGGATAGCTGGGCGGGGGTCCGTGAGGCGGCGGTCCTCCATGGGTAGGCTGCGGTCCGTACTGTGCTCGTATCGGGAGCGTCAAGAGGGCACCGAGTAGCGGCGCCGGATCGCTCGTTTTGCCGAGATCCTCGGTGGCGTCTGCGTCGTCGGCGCGCGGAGGCAGCGGCTGCTCGCCGCTAGGCTCCTCGTCGGCCGCCCCGGCGTGTCCAGAGGTGAACGTGAGTGCCAGTGCGCCAGCGAGGCTCGACAACGCACGTGGATTGAAATCGCTCGATCGGTTGCTCGGTGCCAAACCCACCCTCCAAAACGCTTTATGCCACAAAAGTCGCTGCGTGGCCCCCGGCCACGAGTCGCGTGCCATGGCGAACCGACCCGAATTCCGAGCGAGTGTGCGAATTTTCACCGGGCTACGGGGGCATTTTTCCGCGGTTGGGGCGTAAGATATCGGGGTGCACGATGGCGATTGCTCGTAAATTCCTTGCTTCGGCGATTCTGCTCTCGGGGGTGGCGTTGTTGGCCGATCCCGCAACGGCGGGCTCCACGCACATTCCCGCTGCCTGCGTCGATGACGCGGCGAAGCTCTGCAAGAGGATCAAACCCGGCGGCGGACGAGTCCTCGAATGCCTGACGAAGAAGGACAAGGTCCTCGGCGCCGAATGCCGGACGGCGATCAAGCCCATGCGAAATTCGGTCGTCGCCTGGCGACACACCTGCGGCCGGGACATCGACAAATATTGCGGGGACGCGCCGCACGGTGCGCGGGTCGTGGCTTGCTTGCGAAAAAACGTCAGCCAATTGAGCTCACGTTGCAAGGTCAAGTTCAAGAACAAGCCCCTCGGCGCGCTCATGGGCTGTGTCGACGACATCGCCGAGTTGTGTACTGGCGTGAAGCCCGGCGGCGGACGCGTGCTCGAGTGCCTCATCTCGTCGAAGAAGGCGAAGTCGCGGTCATGCAACGGCCACCTGCGACTCGTGAAGCGCCTCGTGACGGATTGGCGGAACGCGTGTGGTCCCGAAATCGATCGTCACTGCGGCAAGACGACCCCGGGCTGGGGCATGCTCGCGTGCATGGAGAAGCGGAGTGGCCTCAGCGACAAATGCCAGGCGCACTTGAAAAAGGCCGAGGGCAGCTACACGCATGCCTGCCGCCATGACGTTCGAGAGCACTGCTCGAAGGTCAAACCGGGTGTGGGGCGCGTGCACAAGTGCATCCAGGCGCACTACGACGAGCTCCGTCCTGACTGCGCGGCCACGGTCCTGCCCAGGTGGGCGAGCTAGCACTCAAAGTCCGAGAGCGCCGAGGTCGAGCTTGTGCCCGACGACGGGCGGGCACCAGTAGTACGAGCCGGTCATGGGCTCGCTGAACTGAAACAGCGCGTCGGGTACGCCGTCGTCGAGGCCGACCATGCGTCGGAGCTGCGCTTCGAACGCGTCGAGCGTGCGCCCAAACGCGACGAACACGAGGCCCGCGCTCGTCGCGTCCGCCCACGGCATCGAGCGTCTGAGCACGAACGCTTCCGGATCGAAGCTCTCCTGAGCGGTGCGTTTGACGTGCGCGGAATCCGGCGCGTCCGCGAGCTCTTCGTTGTCGCTCTTTCTACGCCCGATGATGTGATCCTGATGGGCTGAAGGGAGGGACTCGAAGTGACTGAGATCGTGCACCCACTGTTGCACGGCGACGAAGCTCGAGCCGGCGAGCGGCCCGGTCGCGAAAGCGGCGTGGATTGCTGCATCTCCCTCGGGGTTTTCGGTGCCGTCGATGTAGCCGGTCAGGTCGCGGCTGTCTCGGTACTGAAAGGCGTCGATGACGGAGTCCAGGACGAAGCCGGCGGCGAGCGCGCCGCGAACTCTCCGGCTCTCGTTGACGAGCTCGCCGCGGTCGTCGCCGCGTAGCCAGATCCACAGCGCCCCGAGAGTCGACGGCATGGGGTGCTTCGAATCGGCGTGGTTGGGGAACGCATGGAGGCCGTCGATCTTCCCGTCGAGCAAGTCGATGGTGGATTCACCGAGACCGATGACTAGTGACTCGTTCACCCGAAGTGCCGCCAACGCTTCGGCCGTCTCGCGTGGGCGTGGCCCGATAGGCAGACGGAAGCTCAAATAGCGGGCGAGGCGGGGAACGGGCGGGAGGATCCCGGGCTGCGGTGTGCTCATGGCGGCGGCTACTGGTCGCAGGTCTTGTCGATCCGGTGGGTGTCGATGATGCCCGAATCGACGGCGTGAGCCTCGAACGTGATCCCCGTAGGCGTGGCGATGACACGCTGCGCGCCGAACTCGGCGTTGAAGAAGAACTCCGATTCCGGAAGCTCGGCGCTCAGCTCGTACTTGAGCGAGCCACCGAAGCCGTTGACGAAGTAGGGGATCCCGCCGACCCGGAGCCGCTCGTAGACGTGATCGTGGCCGGCGAGCACGGCGTCCGCGCCCCACTGCTCGAAGGGCCACTGCATGCCCTGGCTCGAGCCGTGCCGAGCCGACGAATACGCTGGCCGGTGAAAGTAGACGATCTTGAAGCAGGCGGTGGACGCGGCGAGTTGATCTTGCAGCCACATGCCCTGCACCGAGTCCGCGCTCGATCCGTCGGGCTCCTCTCCCTCGCTGTCGATCGCGAACAAATGAACGAGGCCGAGGTCGACGTCGTAGTACCGCTCGTTGCCCGGGAGATCGAAATAGTCGATGTACGGTTGGAGATCGGTGGCGCGCCAGTCGTGGTTTCCCGGCGTCGGCCAAAAGCGATTCGTGTCAGCCCCCGGCCCGTAGGTCCCCTGGTAGTTGCCGATGTACTGCTGGAAGAATTGCCCGACGTTGGCGTCGATCGTGGAGGCGGCGCCATTTGGGTAGTTGTTGTCGCCGGTGGTGATGACGAAGTCGAGCTCCCAGCTGTTCACGAGGCCTGCGACTTGGGAGAGGCCGCCAATCGACAGCGAATCGAGCAAAGCGTCTCCGAAGTCTCCGATCACGGCGAAGGTGAGATCCCGAGTGGCGGCTCCGCCAGCGCCGCCGGCCGAAGCGCCCGAAGCGCCTCCTGCGCCAGCGCTTGCCCCGGTGCCTCCCGCGGCCGTCGTGCCCCCCGTGGCGGTGCCGCCAGCGGCTCCACCGCCGCCGCTGCCGTCATCCGACCCACCATCCGTGCCGCAGCCCAGGGTGATCGAGGCCACCAAAACCAAGACAAACTTCGAATTCATGAGGCGCTCCTCGCGAGAGCACGAAGCTTGTCACAAATGAGGGCTGGTCGACCTAAAGATCGTTTTCGGCGGGCTCGGAGTCGCCGAAATCGCACTTGTCGAGCGTGGGGCATTCTAGCCCGCAAACGAAGATCGTGGTGTTCCCCGCGTCGCACTCGGTGACTTCGGAGTCCTCGCAGTTGAGCGCGCAATCGGCGCTGCCCTGGCAACAGATGAAGCACCCGGTCTTGCAGGTGACGGAGCACGTCGTGTTTCCCGTGCATCCGATGCCGCAGTCGCTATCGCAAGTCAGGTTGCAATCGGAGTTGCCCGAGCAGCCGCCACCGCAATTCTCCTGGCACTCGATGTTGCAATTCGAGCCGCCGGCGCAATCGAGATCGCAGTCGCCGGTCCCGGTGCAGTCGACGTCGCAGGTCGACTGACCTTGGCAGTCGGCGTTGCAGCCACCGGCCTCCGTGCAGTCGGACGTGCACTCGGATTTCGACGCGCAGTCGAGGTTGCATTCCTCGCCGTTGCAATCCAGATCGCAGTCCGCTCCTTGGGTGCACTGGGCGTTGCACGTGCCCCCGCCTTCGCAGGCGAGCTGACACCGCTCGCCGACGCAAGCGAGCTCGTCACCGGTGCTGTCGCCGCACCCCGCGAACCCGAGGCTGGTGGCGACGAAGACGAGTCCCAGCGCCAGGACGTGTCGAAACGACCTCGTTTTTGTCACGCAGTGTCTCCGTCGAGTCTCAGCCGCCACCTGGGTTCGGCTGGCAGCAGCCCGTCAGGCAGAAGAACCCGGAGGGGCAGGGCGACTGACCCGGCTGGCCGCACGGCGTTTCGCCGCCTGGGCACTGATCGCCCGGGTCGCACGACGGCGGAGGCGTCGGCTTGCCGATGCACACCTCGCAGGTCTCGCAGGCGTTGAGACAGGCTTGGACCTGGAGGCAGGGCCTGCAGAGCGTCGTGTTGTCGATGACGTCGATGTTGCACGTGCCGTCGCCGTCCGAGTTCTCGGATCCGAGGAACAGGGTGCGGGTGCCGCCGGCCGGCAGCGGGACCTCGCAGCAGCCGAAGCAGTCGCAGCCGTTCGGGGTGAGCGGGCCGCAGCTGGTGAGGCAGACCGGGTCCTGCATCGTTTGAGCGGTCGTACAGGTGAGCGAGGTGCTCGGGATGTTGCCGCCGGTGAACTCGCACTGCTTGCGGCCGGAGGGGTCGTAGTTCGGGGCCACCGAGTTCGGGTCGCACTTGTAGCTCCAGATGCACTCGTCGTTACCCGTCCCGGAGTCGTCGTCGAAGTAGCAATCCGGTCGACAGTTGCCGGCCTCGTTCTGGCCAGGGATGTTGCCCTTGAAGCCTTCTTCGTTGTCGTCGCAGGGGCCGAAGCAGTTCTGGTCTTGGGTGTCGACCTGGCAGTCGCCGTCGTCGTCGAGGCAGTTGCCGCAGGCCCACGTGTTGTTTTCGCACATCGCGGTCACGCAGAACTGGCCGCAGCCGCCTTGCGAGGCGTCGCAGGTCTGGGCGCACGGGCACAGGCCGTTGTCGGGGTCGGACACGCAGCCTCCGCGCGCGTCGTCGCAGGTCTCGATCGTGCAGGCGATGCCGTCGTCGGGGCAACCGGTGAACGGCGTCGAGACACACCCGTTGGGATCGGCGCCCGGCCCGGGTTGGCACGCCTCGGTGCCGTTGCAGACCATCATGTCGTCGCACGCCGCGTTGTTTGGCGCGGCCGTGCAACCCTGGGTTGCCGAGCACTGATCTAGAGTGCAGGGCACGCCGTCGTCGCAAACGAGCGGGGTGCCATCGATGCAACCGGCGAGGTTGGCGCCGGGGGCGGAGGGGTCACAGACCTCCGTGCCATCGCAGAGGTCGCCGTTCTGGCAGACCGAGCTGAAGGGCTGGAAGTTGCATGCGCCTGTGCCGGGGTCGCAGGTGTCGAGCGTACAGCTCGCAAAGTCGTTGCATGGCGCCGGCGGAGCCGGATCCGGGCGACAGACGTTCGGCATGACGCCCATGTCGCAGAACTCGAGGCCGTTACACGCATCGCCATCGCTGCATGTGCCGGGAATGGCTGGGCAGGGGCTGTTGGCCGAACAGCCACCGGTGGTGCAGAGCTCGCCGGGCGCGCACAAGCTGCTGTCGAGATTCTGAGCGCAGGTTCCGGTCGGCTCCTCGCAAAACTCGATGGTGCAGGCGATTCCGTCCGTGTTCGGGCAGTTGACGGCGGTGCCGGGCTGACAATCGTTGACGGGATCGCAAACCTCCGCACCGTCGCAGGCGAGTCCGTTCTGGCAGCCGGTGGGATCCGGGGCGTTCACGCAGACGTCGTTGCCCTCGTCGCAGCTGTCCATGGTGCAGCCGACCGAGTCGTCACAGGTCAAAGGAGTGCCGGCCTGGCAGCCGCCGATCGGGTCGCAAGTCTCGACGCCCGTGCAGAAGAACGTGTCGTCGCAAAAGGCGTTGCTCGGCGCGAAGGTGCATACGTCGTTCACCTCGTCGCAGTCGTTGACGGTGCAGGCCACGCCGTCGTCGCAAGCGGGCGGCGTGCCCGCGAGGCACCCGGTCGTCGGATCGGCTCCCAGCGCCTGCGGGTCGCAAACCTCGGGTCCGTCGCAGAAGTCGCCGTTCGTGCAAAGCGTGTCTTGATTGACAGGCTCGCAGAGGCCGGTCTGTGAGTTGCAGACTTCTGCCGTGCAGCTGAACGCGTCTGGAGCGCAAGTGACTGGCGTGCCGGGTGCGCAGCCGAACGCCGAAGCGTTGGGATCGCTCGGGTTGCACGTTTCGACACCGTTACAGGGCGCGAGATCGTCGCACTCGCTGTTCGCGGTGCACATCGGGGCACCACCGGCGCCCGCCGAGCCTGCCGCGCCCGCGGCGCCGCCCATGCCCGCGGCGCCGCCCATGCCCGCCGCGCCGCCCATGGCCGCGCCGCCCATGCCCGCGCCTGCGCCGCCGCCGGTTCCCGGGTTTCCAGCAGCACCGCCCGTGCCTGCGCCCGCGCCGCCGCCAGTTCCCGCGCCCGCTGCGCCACCGGTTCCAGCGCCTGCCGCCCCACCGGTTCCAGCGCCCGCGGCGCCGCCGGTTGCC
>JAJDAH010000364.1 GCA_029261965.1 Polyangiaceae bacterium | reverse complement strand
GGCGTTTCGCTCGGAGATGGGCCTCATCTCCGGCGACTGGACCCGGGACTACCGCCACCTCGTGCGCGCGATGGAGGAGTACGTCGGTCCGCTGGCGATGGGCGTGTTCGCCGAAGCGCAGACCTTTGCGCGGCTCATCGGAGACCCCGCGCCTGGGGCATGGGCCGCCGCGGTGGCTGGGCGCGACGTGTACCTCGCGCCGGCAGCTCCAGCGGTTGCGATTCCGCTCGGTCTCGACGTGGGGCGCGCCGCCTTCGTGGCGATGCGCGGACTAGCCGATCGTTTCGGGATGTCGGAGCTGCTCAGCGAAGACGGCCCCATCGCCCCGGCGTTCGAGCGCCTCCAGCAAGCTTCCTGGGGTGGTCGTGACCTCGAAAGTACCCTCGGATTCGATCCGCTGGCCCTCTTACGGAAGTTGCTCTTTCGCGAACCGAGCACGCGGGACTAGAGCAGCTGGACCGGCCCCGGGAAGGCTGAAACAATCAACGCCATGGCCGCTTCCGGCCGCATCCAGCGCCGTCTCGCTTTGGCGATCGTGCTGACGGCGCTGATCCCGCTCTTGGTGGCCGTCGTCATCGCCAATTCCATGCTCCAGCAGAGCGCGGGTCGGTTCTATCGACCCGAGTTCGCGGCCCATCTCGATCGGTCGCTCGGCGTCTATCAAGAGCTGGCCAGGGCGGTGAAGGCAGCGATGCGAAACGCGGCGACCGCCATAGCCGCACGTGAGGCGCTGCGGGGCGCTGCGCGCGACGGTGACGCGGACGGCGTCGTGCGCGAACTCGCCGAAGTGTTTCCTCAGTACCCGAACCTGGTCTCCATCACCGTGACCGGTCCCGAAGGCGAAGTGCTCGGTCGACGCGACCGTGGACGTCCGCTCAATCCCGAGACTGAAAACCAGCTCGAAGTGCTTCGGCCACTCGGCACCGGCGCCGAAGAAGAAGGGCCCCAGCTTTCCGCCATTTTTGCCGCGGACAAGGCCCGCTTTGAAGAACGCGACGGCATGAGCGAGTTCGTCGACGCCTATCGCCTGATGAGCTCGCAGCAGAGCAGCTTCAATCGAACGTACATTTTCATATTCGCACTGTTGCTGGGGATCACTATCGTCGGAGCGGCGGGCGTGGGTGCGCTGGTTTCTCGCGGCGTGGCCACGCGCATTGGCGCTCTCGCCAGAGCGACTCGGAAGGTCGGAGCGGGCGACTTGACGATTCGGGTGCCTGAAGAGGGCGCGGACGAGGTCACGGATCTCGCGACCGAGTTCAACCGCATGGTCGGCGAGGTCGAAACCAGTCGCGCTCGAATCGAGTACCTTCAGCGAATGGGCGCCTGGCAGGAAATGGCGCGACGCCTCGCTCACGAGATCAAGAACCCTCTGACGCCAATCCAACTCGCGGTTCAGGAAGTGCACCGGCGCTATGAGGGCGGCGACGAGAACTACAAGAAGCTCGTCGACACGACTCTGGAGGTGGTCGAAGACGAGGTGGGCACCCTGCGAAGGCTCGTGACCGAATTCAGCGACTTCGCGCGACTCCCTCGGGCCAAGCTGGAGCAAGCCGACCTGGTGGAGTTCCTCCGGGAGCAAGCCGAGCATCTCAGTCTCGTCGAAGACGGGGGGCGGACCGAAGACGGCGTCGTGGGGATCGAGCCCCAATTCCATCTCCCCGAGCCCCCAGCGCCGGTCTATCTCGACCGGTTGATGTTCCGCCGGGTTCTCATGAACCTCATCCAGAATGCCGCGCAAGCCATCGAGCTGGCGGGCAAGAAGCCCGGTTGTATCATCGTGAGGGTCTCGACCGAGGGGGACACCTTCATCGTCGACGTCGATGACGACGGGCCCGGGATCCCCCGAAGGATGCGCTCCACGATTTTCGACCCCTATGTCACGACCAAGGACTACGGCACGGGATTGGGGTTGGCGATCACCAAGAAGATCGTCGTCGAGCATGGCGGCACGGTAGCTGCTATCGACAGTGAGCTAGGCGGTGCCAGAATGAGAATCTGCCTGCCTCGAGCCGGAACCCTAGCGGCGGACGCCGCACGTGAGTCCCAGGACTGGGTAGGCCCGTCATTTGCCTCGGACCCAGCATCAGACCCAGCATCAGACGAGCCCAACTGACCGTGGAAAAGAACGAGCCCACCTACAACCCGAGGCAGGCGTGGACGACGGGCGCTCTCGTGCTCGGCGTGTCGTTGTTTTTCATTTTCATCATCCGGCCTTACCTCGAGCCACCAGAGAGCAAGATGGTGGGCAAGCCGGCACCCGACTTCGTTCTGCCGGTCATCTATGGAGGTGAGCCGGGAAACCGTCTGCGGCTGAGCGATCTGCGTGGCAAAGCCGTCGTGCTCGATTTTTGGGCGAGTTGGTGTGCGCCTTGCCGCGCGCAGGCGCCGGTCCTGGACCAGCTCGCCCGTGACACCGATGCCGAGCGAGTCGTCGTGCTCGGTATCAATACGGGTGACGACTCTTTGGCGGCGGTACGCTTCGCGCAGCAGGCCCGGCTGTCCTATGCGTCGGTGAAGGACAACGGGAACATTTCAGACGCGTTCGGCGTGACCGAGCTGCCCACGATCATCGTCGTGTCTCCGAGCGGTGATATCTCGGCGTTCAAGACCCGTTCGGTGAAGCTGCCGGCGCTCGAGGCGCTTGTCGAGAAAGCCCTCGGGCGCGGCTGAGCACAGCGCCAAAGCCGCACGGGTTGTGCTATTGACGAGATTTATGAAGAGACGCTTCTCGACCTTCGACGAGTTCTGGCTGCACTATGTTCGCGAACACTCGAAAGCCGAGACCCGCAAGTGGCACTTCGTTGGAGTGTCGCTCGGCCTCGCGTGCCTCGCCGGCTCCGTGGTCACGCGACACCGCTGGTTGGCTCTCGTGGCACCCATCGTCGGCCTCGCGCCGGGCGCGCTCTCTCATTTCCTGATCGAAAAGAACACTCCGTTGGTCGAGCACCCACTTTGGAGCTTGCGAGCGGATTTGCTGATGTGGCGCAAGATGCTCGAGGGGACCATGGATGATGAAGTCGAACGTGCATTCGACATCGAGCCGCGCCCCGTAGCTGATCCTGGCGTGAACATGCGCACCGACGGCACCTTGCACTGAGCCACCGGCTCGAAACGTCGGAGACGACACCGGTCAGCGAAGACGTTCGCCAGCGGACAATGCTAGAAGGCTTCCCATGAGTCCGGTGCTCCAGATCATCGTGCTCGGCATCGTCCAGGGTTTGACGGAGTTTCTTCCGGTATCGAGCTCCGGCCACCTGGCACTGACACAGCTCCTTTTTGGAGTGGAAGAGGCCGGGCTCACCGTGAGTGTGATGATGCACGCCGGCACGCTCGTGGCGACGGTGCTCATCCTCCGGGCGCCGATCGCTCGGGCGGCGATCGATGGCGTGAAGTTGCTCCGGCGACGGTCCCTCGCGACGGAATCGAGTGGCGCCAGAGATGTGCTCGTGGTGGCGGTGGCAACGGTGCCGACGGCGGTTACAGGCCTCTTGTTGCGTGATCTCGTCGCGGAATGGACGGCGTCGCCGACAGCTCTCGGCATCGGATTTCTCGTGACCGCGGCAATATTGATTTCCACCCGCTGGGCAGCGGCGGGGGAGCACGAAGTGCCGAACCTGGTTGGCGCGTTGGCGCTTGGTTTCGCCCAATCCGCCGCACTGATGCCGGGGGTCTCGCGTAGTGGGGCGACGATCGCCGCAGCGCTCTGGCTGGGCGTGCGACCCGATCGCGCGTTCGAGCTGTCGATGCTCTTGTCCGTGCCTGCGGTTCTCGGCGCGGTCATTCTCGAAGGGCGACACATCACGGGTAACGGCCCCGGCATCGCGCTGGCGTGCGTGGGTGCGGGGGCGGCCTGCACGGTCGGTCTCGTCGCGCTCTTACTCCTCAAGAAGGTCGTGGTTCGAGGGCATTTTTCGCTGTTTGCGCTTTGGGTTCTCCCGGTGGGATTGGCGACCCTCGCACTGGCTACCGTCTGGCCGGTGGCGCGCTGAGCCGCGCTGGCGGCGAAGCGTGTTGCGTTTCGCGTCGCGCGAGTCTACCTCCGCCGCGATGCCGACTCTGTTCACCGTCGTCATGGCCGGGGGAAGCGGCACCCGCTTCTGGCCGGCTTCGACGAGAAAAAGGCCCAAACAGCTCCTGTCAATCGGCGCCCATCGTGGCGAGAGTCTGATTGCCTCCACGGTCCGCCGCGTGGAGCCCCTTTGTCCGGCTGAGCGCACGCTCATCGCCACGGGAGAGCACCTGCTCGAAGCGACGAAGAAGGCACTGCCCTGGCTCCCGGACAGCTCCTTCTTGGGCGAGCCGGTCGCTAGAAACACCGCGGCGTGCATCGGGTGGGCGACGGCGATCGTGCGGCGGCGCGCGCCGGATGGCGTCGTCATGGTGCTGCCCAGCGACCACGACATCGCGGATGAGGACGGCTTTCGGAAAGCTGTGGAGGTCGCGGTTCGCTCCGCGGATGCGGGAAGCATCACGACTCTGGGAATCACGCCGACCCGGCCGGACATCGGCTACGGCTACATCAAAGTCGGCGACGAAATTGGCGATGGCGCATTTCGTGTCGCCAAGTTCGTCGAAAAACCCGACACCCTGCGGGCGAAGGAGTATCTGGCGAGCAAGCGCTACGTCTGGAACAGCGGCATGTTTTTCTTCAAAGCGCAGACGATGATGGAGGCGATCCAGACCCATATGCCCGCGCTAGCCGAGGGCCTGCAGCGGATCGACGACGCCGGCGCGGAAGAAGAGCGGGTCACGAGGGACGTGTTCGAGGGGCTCGACTCGGTGAGCATCGACTACGGTGTCATGGAGAAGGCTTCCTCCATCAGCGTCGTGCCCGCGAGCTTCGGATGGAGCGACGTGGGCAGCTGGCAGAGTGCATGGGAGCTCGCCGACAAGGACGAGAAGGGCAACGCGGCGGACGACGCAGCGGTTCTCGTCGATGCAAATCGAAACCTGGTTCGCGATCTCAGAACCGAGGCGGGGAAAAAGACCTTGGCGTTAGTCGGCGTCGACGACCTGTGCGTGATCGAGACCGACGAGGCGTTGCTCATCGTGCCGCGGGAGAAATCGCAGGACGTGCGCAAACTGGTGGAGAAGCTTCGGGAGCGCGGCGTCATCGATTGAAATCCCAGGAGGTCCGCGGCTACCCTCCTTCGAATGCACGAGCTGTTGAAGAAAACGCTGGTCGAGCTCACCGAGACTCTCGCCAAAAAGCAGGCGAGCCCGGTGGAGCTCATGTCCGCCACCCTCGATCGCTGCGATGACACCCACGACAGGCTCAACGCCCTGGTGACTCGGCGTGATCGCGAGGCGCTCTTGGGCGAGGCGCGCGAAGCCGAGGAGCGCATTGCGCGAGGCGAAGCGCGGCCGCTCGAAGGCATTCCCCTCGGTGTAAAGGACCTCGAAGATGTCGAGGGTCTCGTCACCTCGCAAGGATCGCTCCCCTTCAAAGACAATGTCGCCACTCGCGACTCGACGCAGGTCGAACGACTGAGGGCCGCCGGCGCCATTGTCGTGGGCAAGACGAACGCGCCCGAGTTCGGCTACACGGCCATCACCAAGAACCGCATTTTCGGTGCCACGCGTTCGGCTTGGGATCCCGAGCACACGCCCGGGGGTTCGAGCGGCGGTAGCGCAGCGCTGATGGCGGCCGAAGCCATGCCGCTGGTCACGTCGAGCGATGGCGGTGGATCGATTCGCATCCCGGCGAGCTTCAGCGGCTGCTTCGGGCTCAAGACATCCTACGGTCGGATCCCCCACGGTCCGTTCAAGTTCTGGGACTACGGGATGACCTCTGTGTACGGCCCGCTCACCAAGACGGTGGAAGACGGAGCCTTGTTCATGGATCAGGTCGTCGGCCCGGACAACCGAGACCATGCGAGCTTGCCCCATCCAGGCATCCGGTACGTCGACGTCGTGAAGAAGCCGATCGATCGGAAGCTCAAGATCGCCTACTCGGCGGATCTCGGCTACGCCGTCGTGCAGTCCGACATCGCCGCTTCGGCCGAGCAGAGCGTGAAGGTGTTCGAGAAGCTCGGCCACTCCGTCACGGCGATCGAGGGTGGGCCACCGGATCTCGCTGTCGACTGGGGATTGCTCGGGGCATGGGAGCTCGGTTCACACGTCGCGCATTTGCTGCCCGAGCGTGAGGACGACTTCATGCGAAGCCTCATGAACGGCATCAAGATGGCTCGCGGCATCGACATGGCCTGGTGGGGCGAAAATGCCAAGAAGCGCGCCGAGCTCGTCGAGTGGGTGGCGAGCGTGTTCGACGAATACGACTTGCTCGTCACGCCCTCAATTTCTTTCGACCCGCCGCCAGCGAAGGGGCCTTTCCCGCAGACGACCGAGGGGCGTCAACAGTTGATAGCCGGGGTGGCGTCGTTCACGATTCCGTTCAATCTCTCCTGGAACCCGGCGGCCACGGTGCGGATGGGATTGTCCAACGCGAAGTTGCCCATGGGACTTCAGATTGTCGGGGGCAGGCACCGAGACGACCTCGTGATGCAGGCGGCTCGCGCCTTCGAGCAGGAACGTCCGTGGCATCCGGAATGGCCCATGCGGGGCTGAACCCGCGCTTCGGCCCCGGGGCCGAGGATCGCTCGTGCTGAATATTTTTCGGCACACTGGCCGAGATCGACCTGGGAGGGCCGCCCGCGCTAAGCTCGCATCGTGCGCGCAATACATCTTGGCTTGCTATTTTCGGTCGCCACACTCGTGGCGACCAGCTGTGGTGGCTCTTCGAAAGAGCAGGGGTCGACGGTGTTTGGAGGGGCGTCGGGGGTCGACGCCGGGCCGGACTCGTCGTCGACCGGTGGCGGGGGCACGGGCGGCGGTTCGCTGTTCGACGGCAGCATCGACGATGCGGCGACCTCCGGCGACTGTACGACCGCGGCTGACTGCGATGGCGGCGTTTGCGTCAACGGGATCTGTTGCGCTTCCGCCGAGCAAGTGTGCGGCGATCTCTGTTGCGACGGAGCCGAGGTGTGCTCGTTCGGGCGGTGTCTCGTTCCCGGTGCCACCTGTCAAACCACCGCAGACTGTGCCGACGGCGAGTTTTGTCAAACTGGGATAGGGACCGATCCCGTGGATGCTGGAGCGCCGGCGCCAGGATGCACGCAACCCATCCCCGCCGAGGGGCGATGCCTCGATCTTCCGCCGATTTGTCCGCCTGGCGACGCCGGCGCCGGCGATGCGGGCACGGGATCCTGCGTGGACGAGTGCGAGTTCCGGCCGCCGGTCGGACAGCTCGACGCCGTGCAGAAGTGGCAGTGGGGGCTCGACAACCCGCCGACCACGAGTCCGGCGTCCGCCGACGTCTGGGCCACGCCCATGGTCGGGCGCGTCGCCGACGCCAACTGCGACGGCAAAGTGGACCAGAGCGATCCGCCGAACGTCGTGTTCGTCTCCGGCGATGCTCAGCAGACGTGCTGTTCCTGCGGTGGATTCGTTCCGTCCACATGCCTGACCGGCGTGCTGCGGGTGCTCGACGGCCGAAACGGCCAAGAGGTCTGGTCACTCGACCGGGCCAAACCAGGGAATCTCGGGTTCGCGGGGTTGTCGGTGGCGCTGGGAGACGTCAACGGCGACAACCGAACGGACGTCGTAGCGATGACGGGTGACGGCTACATTGCGGTCATTCGTGATGACGGGCAAGTGTTGGCGATCAGCGATCTGCCCGTCAACGAAGCGGGCGCGGGCAACTTCGGCTGGGGCGGTGGCATCGCGCTCGGCGACATGAACGGTGACGGCAATCCGGAGATTGCGTATGGGCGCTCGGTCTACACGATGCAAGCTGGCGCGGTCACGCAACTCTTCGTCGGAGACGGTGGTCGCGGCGGCGGCCAGGGTTGGTCCTTGTCGTTCTTCGCCGATCTCGATCAGGACGGCACGCAGGAGCTCGTTGCGGGCAATGTGGCCTATCGCGCCGACGGTACACGCTTGTGGACGGCGCCGACGGGAGTTCCCGATGGCATAAATGCCGTCGGTGACTTCGACGGCAACGGAACTCCCGAGGTCGTCGTGGTGGCGCAGGTGCGGCTCGCCACCTCGGCCGAATCGAGGATGTGGTTGCTCAACGGTCTCGACGGGACCATCGCCATCGGCCCGGTGACCCTCGCGACGGACGTGCTCAACGCCAACGGGTCGTCCAGTCTCCGAGGTGGCCCACCTACCGTCGCGGACTTCGACGGGGACTCTCTGCCTGAAATCGGCGTCGCGCTGAAACAAGAGTACCAGGTGCTCGAACCTGATTTCTCGACGCCCACGTTGACCACGGTTTGGAGCGCGGCGAATCACGATTTGAGCTCGTCGATCACCGGGTCGAGTGTTTTCGATTTTCAGGGCGATGGTCGCGCCGAGGTCATCTACAACGACGAGTGCTTCTTGTGGGTGTACGACGGTCCGACGGGCAATGTGCTGTTTGCGACCCCGACCACGTCGTTTACCGCGACCGAAGCGTCGATCGTGGCCGACGTCGACGGTGACGGGCACTCGGAGATGGTGATGATTTCGAATGGGGCGAACCCGAGTGCGTCGGGGTGGGGTTGCGACGTCGCGCCGTGGAACGCACCGGATCCGGCAATGAACCGCCCGGCGTGGGTTGCCCCGGCTGGCGCCCCGGCCTATCGAGGCATCACCGTGTTCGGCGATCGACAAAATTCGTGGGTCGGCACCCGCACGATGTGGAATCAGCACGCGTACTCGGTGTCGAACGTCTGCGATTCTCGGGACAGTGCGTGCGATGCGCCGAACCTGACTGGTTCGATCCCCGCCGTGGCCAAGCGAAACTGGACGGTGCCGTGGCTCAACAACTTTCGCCAGAACGTTCAAGACCAGGGCATTTTCGACGCGCCGGACGCCGTCGTCTCACTGAGCATCGAGTGCTCGAATCCGGTCGTGCTGTTCGTGACGGTCGAGAACATCGGCCTCGCCGGATTGCCGGCGGGGGTAGTAGTCGGTGTTTTTGTCGACTCCGGAGGCTCCGAGACGCAGATCGGCTCGGTGACGACGACGATTCCACTTCTGCCAGGTCAGTCGGAAAAGATCCGTTTCACGGCTCCTGCCGGTGCGGCAACCAGTGCGAACCGCTTCGTTTCGCGAATCATCATCGATCCGGCGAACCGAACGTTCAACGAGTGTCGCGAAGACAACAACGAGAGCAACGAAGCGACGGCTAGCTGCGGACCGAACTGACGGTCGACATTCACTCGGCCAGGACGCGCCGGACTACGGCGAGTGTCCGTTCGTCGAGCTCGTCGCTTCGGTGAGCGATTCCGCCGTTCGTGTCCACGACGAGCAAGAGCGGTAGCTCTTTTTCTCCCAGGGCATCCGGCAACGCGAAATCCGGGTCGAGAAACACCGGATAGCCGAAATCCCTTCGTCCGAGATACGATTCGACGACTTCTCGTTCTTCACCGACGTCGATCCCCAGGACGAGCAATTTTTTGCTCGCGTAGCCGCGGGCAAGGCGAACCAGCTTGGGGTGCTCGACCTCGCAGGCCTTGCACCACGTCGCCCAGAGGTCGACCACCACCACGTGTCCACGGGTCAGGCCGGTGAGCGAGAACGTCTTGCCCTCGAGCGACTGAACGGCCACATCCGGCAAGACTACGCGCTCTGCGGGGGGCTGGCTCGTGGGCGTCGTTGTCGTCGCGGACGATCCCGGAGGAGCACAGCCCCCGAGGCAGAACAAGATCAACACGAGCGTGGTGCGCATGTCAGAAGGTCTCGGCGATCGAGAGGGCAAAATAATCCATGTGGAGGTCGTTGCTTCTTTCGTACCTGAAATAGGTCAAGTCGAAGCTCCGGAGTGGGGTAAAAAACCACGTCAGCTTGACGCCCACCTCGTGTGCGTCGAATTCCGCCAGATCCGAATCCGCCGTTCTCGGCTCGCTCGCGGCGATCCCGATCGGCGCGGCGGTCGTGAAGAAGTCGACGCCTGTCTGGCGATGAAACCGGTAGGAGCCGCGGACCATCATCCAGCTCGTCAGGTCCTGGATCAACTGGACCTCGGCGGTGTGAGCCCGGAGATCGAAGTCGTCCCAGTAGTGGCGGTAGTCCGCGCGCAGCGTCGTCGACGTGGGGACGATACGCTGGGCGACATCTCCAGAAATCGACTGTCGTCGTCGGGTTCGAGGCAGCTCCTCGCTCGTGGTGTCGAGGCCTCCGACGACCGGCACGACGTGATACGTGGTGCTGAGGTCGCCCTGCTGGTGGGTGATGCCGTAGCTGGTGGACACGATCGTCGTCGGGCTCAGGAGCTGCGAGCCTCCGATGTTCGCGTTCAACGCCACGCGGTTGCGCAACCCTTCGAACTCACCCAAGCGCGTGTAGCTTTCGCGGCGGTCGGCGGTTGCGCCGAGCGAAACACTCACGGTGGCATTGTCTTCGGCGAGGCTGCGTTGGTAGCCGATGATCGACGATGCCGAGCCGAGCTGCTCCTCTTGGTGGTAACGCCCCTCGATCGTCAGCGTATCGACCGGTGTGACCTTCGCTTCGGTCGTGATTTCGAGCGCCGCGGACTCGGTGATCGCAGAAGCTCGCGAAGTGATATCGATGGCGTCCGGCGAAGCCGCGGTGACGATGTCGGACTGGAGCACGAATCGATGACGGAGGGCCGGGTTCTGGCGAAGCACCACCATACCCACCGGCTGGAAGACCCAGAGTTTTTCGCTGCCGGGCCCGGCTGAGGGGCCCGCTGCCGACTGAAAACCGCGGCCATTCTGGAAGTAGTAGCCCATCCTCATGCGCCAGGATTCGATGTGAGCGCCGCGTTCTGGCGAGCCGAGAATCTCGAGGTCGCTCGGGGCCGCGGCCTCGCCGGAGGCGCCGCGTGCCAAGGCCGCGGGACTCTGCGCGTGGGCGCGGCTGAGCAGCAGCA
>JAJDAH010000363.1 GCA_029261965.1 Polyangiaceae bacterium | reverse complement strand
GCGGAACGCTCTGCGACGACAGTTGCACGTTCAGTAACGACAGCTTGTGCGACGTTCCGAGCTTCTGTTCGGTCGGCACGGATTGCACGGATTGCGGAGGTCCGTCATGAGCGGGGCGGTTTGGCGCGCAGCGCGCACAGCAATGCTTCTCTTTGCTGGTCTGGCTGCGGTGGGCGTGGGTTGCAGTGGCGCCAAGAACGGTCAGCGCGGTGAATCCTGCAAAGCGAGCGGCGACTGCGCCAAGGGGCTCGCCTGCGTGAATCTCGTGTGCGGCGTCAGTCAGTTCGAGCTCAAGCCGACGGGCAACGAGTGCGTGCGGATCGAGTGCCGGACCACGGAAGATTGCTGTCAGCTCGACAGCTTCTGCGAGCAACTTCAAGAGGACTGCGCGAACGGCGACCAGCTTTCCTGCGACCAGTTCGACGCTTCCTGCAACTGTGGCGTTGCTTGCATCGAGGAAGAATGCGTCAACATCTGCGAAGAGGACTTCGATTGCGCGAACGGAACGTGCGTTGGTGGCCGGTGCGTCGGGTGTGAAACCGACGACGACTGCTTCGGGGACGACCAGTGTGTCGACAACGAGTGCGAGGAGGGCTGCACCGAGGACATCGATTGTCCGTTCTTCCATCAGTGCCAGAATGCGATCTGCGTCGAGGTCGGCTGCATGACCGACCGCGAGTGCGTGGCGTTCACCGGCAAGTCCCGGGCGTTTTGTGAGGACACCGAGTGCAAGGTGCCCTGCAAGAGCGATCTCGAGTGCGGGGACCCCGAGTCCTTCAACTTCATGGCGTGCGTGAAAGACCTGTGCGTCGACGTGGGCTGCGAGACCGATACCGAGTGCCGGCTCAAGCTCAACATCACCCCGGGTAACCGCGATGACGCGGAGTGCCGACCCGCGGCGCGTTAGCGGCCGCGATCAACCGCGTCTCGGCGGATTCTTGGACGCGACGCCCCGTAAATAGGAGCCTCGGGGGCGCATGCCCCCCTCGGACGAATCCCGGCAGTCAGCGGAGGTCGTGGTCTATCGACCCGACAATTCGCTCCGGCGCGGGTACTTCTCGTTGTGGGGGGACATCGTTCGCGAGCTCGTGCGAAATCGGTGGCTCACGGTTCAGCTCGTCAAGCGAGACGTCGGTGCCTTCTACAAACAATCTCTGCTCGGCATCGTATGGGTCGTCCTCATTCCGCTGATAACCGTGGGCACCTTCGTGCTCTTGAGAAGCTCGGGGGTGGTTGCCGTCGGAACGATGTCGGCACCGTACCCGATCTTCGCCGTGCTCGGCGTCGCGGTGTGGCAGCTGTTCGCCCAGGGGCTCGTGGCCGGGGCGAGCTCGCTCGCGATGGGTGGGGACATGCTCACGCGAATCAACTTCTCGAAGAAGTCACTCGTCATCGCCGCGATGGGGCGAACGATCGTCTCGTTTGCCGTGCTCGTCGTGCTCGTCGCCGCCTGCTTCGTTTTTTACGGTTTCCGCGGCTACGACTACACTCCTACGCTGGGGCTCGCGCTCGCGCCGCTTTCGCTGATCCCGCTGTTGCTTCTGACCCTCGGGCTGGCGTTCTACCTCGCACTGCTCAACAGCATCGTCCGAGACATCGCGACAATGCTGTCGGTGCTCGTCACGTTCTTGATGCTGCTCACTCCTGTGCTCTACGAGCGGCCAGTGGTTTCGAACGACGCCGGCGGCATTGCCAGCGCGCTCTCGGCGATCACCGAGTACAACCCGCTCTACTATCTGGTGTCCGCCCCGAGGGAGCTCGTCCTGTCGGGCCAGGTGGCCGACGTCGGGGGTTACCTCATTGCGAGCGGCTTCAGTCTCGGAGTGTTTCTGGTGGCCATTTTCGGTTTCCACCTGACGGAAACCCGCATCGCGGAGAGGGTCTGACCGTGCGCGACGGTCGAGCCATCAGCATCGAGCGAGTTTCGAAGAAGTTCTGCCGATCTTTGCGCCGCTCGATGATCTACGGGCTCGGCGACGTGACGCGAAACGCATTCGGCATTCGCTCGCGCTCCGAGGTGCTTCGCCCGGAAGAATTTTGGGCGGTGGACGACGTGTCGCTCGAAATCGAGCGCGGCGAAACCGTCGGCCTCATCGGACCGAACGGCTCGGGAAAAACCACTCTCCTCCGGATGCTCAACGGGATTTTCTGGCCGGATCGCGGGGAGATTCAGGTTCGGGGCCGCGTCGGCGCCCTCATCGCGGTCGGCGCGGGGTTTCATCCACTGCTCACGGGGCGGGAGAACATCTACATCAACGCTGCGATCTTGGGGATGAGCCGATCCGATGTCGACCGAAACTTCGACGCCATCGTCGAGTTCGCGGACATTGGCGACTTCCTGGACACGCCGGTCAAGCACTACTCGAGCGGGATGTACGTGCGCCTCGGTTTCGCGGTCGCGGCGTACTCGGAGCCGGACATCATGCTCGTGGACGAGGTGCTCGCGGTCGGAGACCGAGGGTTTCAGGTGAAGTGCTTCAAGCGAATGGGGGAGCTGCGCGAGGCGGGCACCACCTTCGTCGTGGTGTCTCACAACATGCATACGGTCGCCGGCTTCGTGGACTGGGTGGCGCTATTGCACGACGGGAAGCTCGAGCGCTTCGACAACGTGTTCGATGGTGTCCAGAGCTACTCCCGACTGTTTCTCGGGGACGGAGACGAGACCATCGAGAAGCTCACGAGTGGCGGCCAGGGAGTCGAGTTCCGAGACGTGACGGTTTCCAGCCAAAAGTTGAAACCCGGCGGCTCGTTTTCGCTGTCGATGTCGTGCGAGTCCCGCGAAGCCCTCGAGGACGTTGAAGTCGACATCGCGATCTACGACACGAGAGATCCGGATCTTTATCACCAAGCGACCAACTCGGCCTTCGGTCAACGCGTCGATCTGCCCGCGGGAAAAAGCTCGCTGGAAGTGGAGATCGGGCCGTTCCAGCTCCACGGTAGCTTCGCCAAAGTCGCCGTGGCCATCTGGACGCGCGGCAGGAAAGAAAGCATCTTTTGGTGGCGCATTCCTCTCGAGTTATTGGAGGCGCCGCACGCCGCCGGCAAAAACTTGGTGCCGACGAGCTTCCGGGTGAAGGCGGCGGAGTGAAGCTCGGCAGCGTCTTCGATGAGCTCCGTTTCCGGCTGAGTCGACCGACGAAACACCACGATTTTGTCATCGTCACCGCCGCCCACGACGCCTCTGCGTACATCGACCGGCACCTCCGCTCGGTCGAGAAGCTGCGCTACGACAAGACACGCATCACGCATTTGATTTTCGACGATGCTTCCAGCGACGACACCGTCGACAAAATCGAACGCCACCGAGAGCAAGCGGAGCCTCGTCAGCGCGTGGAACTCGCCAAGAACGAACGAAACCTCGGCGGGTGCGCGAATCTGACGCGAGGGTTCCGTGCGGCTCCGCCCGGCAGCATCGTCGTTCAGCTCGACGGCGACGACTGGCTGCCGGATCCGCGCGTGCTCGACTACCTGAACCGGGTGTACGCCGATCCGGAGACGTGGATGACTTACAACAGCTGGGTTAGCGCCGACGGCGCCCGGGGGAGCTGTCGGCGCATTCCAGAGCACATCGTTTCGAGCAACAGTTTCCGCGATCACTCGTGGGTCATGTCGCACTTGCATTCCTTTCGTGCGGAGCTTTTTTCCCACGTTTGTGACGAGAGCTTGCTCGACCCCGAGACGGGTGAGCCCTGGCGCTCGTCGGTCGACATGAGCCACTACTTTCCGATGCTCGAGCTATGTGGCCCTCGCGCTCGTCACCTCGACCGAATCAACTACGTGTACAACTTCCACGACGGCACGATCTTCAAGAGTCGTCGAGGCGAGCAAGAAGCGACCGAAAAACGGATCCGTGGGTCCGAGCGGTATTCGCCATTGTCGTCGCTCTGACCGGCGCGGATTGTCAGCGCGCTCGCAAAAGGGCGGTCTCGACGGTCTCTTGTTTCGCCGCAGCCATGCGCTGGGTCACGAATCGTTGAATGCGGTCGGCCCGCGCGTCCCACGACGCCCCCTTTGCCGTTTCGAGGCCGCCTCGCGCGAGCTTTTTCGCAAAGGCGGCGTTCGCCAGCAAGCGCCGCACGGCGCGGACAGCGGCGTCGATGTCGCCCGGTTCCACGAGCGCGGCGTTGACGTCGTGCTCGAGCAACTCGGTCACGTCGGCCGTGGAAGGGGCGACGATCGGTCGCCCAGCGGCCAGGTAGTGAAAAAGTTTCATGGGCAACACGGTATTCTTCGCGACTTCGAGCGGAGCGCTGCTCGGTGGTTGAACGAGCACATCCGCTGCGAACAGGTACTCGACCATTCTGTCCACGCGCACCCACGGCGAGACGATGACGTTCTTCTGCTCGCGCGCGGCGCGCTCTATTGGACCGAGGCCTTCCGAGCCGACGAGCAGGAAGGTCGCCTCTTCGCATCGGCTCGCCATCGCCAGCACCGTGTCGAGCCCCTTTTTGGGCGACACGCGGCCGGCGTAGACGACGAGCGGCTGTTTCAGGTCGATTCCAAGTCGCCGGCGAGCTTCGTCTCTCTCGAGGCGCGGCTCGAAGTGAGAGGGTTCGTGTGCGTTGTGCACGACTTCGAGCTTTTCGGAGTCGATGCCGAGTGCGCAGTACCGCGATCGCGCGAGATTCGAGTGGAGGATGGCGCCCACAAAGGCGGGTTTTGCCATCACGCGGCGAAAGACAGGTCCCAGAAATGAGCGTTCGTCGGCCCACGGGCGATAGGTTTCGTAGACGAACGGCCGTCCACTCATCGCAGCGGTGAGCAGGCTCGGGATGTTTCGCGTGTACAGCACGTCCGCGTCCGTCGCGGACCTGGAGCGCACGGAACGCAGCCCATGAATCGGCTTTCGTGCTCCCATGAAGCGAGCGAAAATCGTCGGCATGGCTTCGACGTCGAAGTCACCTCGAGTTTGGTAGTACGTGCGGATTTGCTCGGGCGAGGGCGCTGGGGCGTCGTGGGGCGTTGGCACGACGAGCGTTACCGTGTGGCCTTGGCGGCTGAGCGCAGCGACCGTGCGCACGGCCTGCTCCGTGTCCGTTGCCGTCGACGGCAACGGATGATCGAGAAGGTAGGCGATGTGCACGTGACTATCCGTGCGGTGCCGTTTCAGCCGGCGTCGCCTGCGTCGGCGGCTTCCATCGGGCAGACGTCGAGGATGGTCATCGGCAGCTCACCGTTCGGGCCGATGAGCTTGGCGCCGAAGGTCGTGCCCTTGAGACTCAAGGTGATCGGTTGAAGGACCTGGCTCGCGTCATCCTCGATCTGGCCACACAGCGTCTCTTCGTCCAAGACGAAGAGCACGAAGTTGAGCTCGGCTTCCACCGCCGTATCCATGACCGGGGAACGGTCGGCTGGAACGAACACGACGCCCGTCGACACGATCATTCGCCCGTTTTCGTCGAGCACGGTGTCGAAGCTCGCGATGGGGGCGTCGTCGTTCGTTTCGTCTTCGAAGCGAAATTCCCCCGACACGCCGGCTTCGGTCATGTCGGCATTGACGTCGAAGCGCGTGAACAAGAGCCGGAGCCTCAGGGCCAGATCGCCCAGCGGGTTGAGCGCGATGTTCATCAAGAAGTCTTTGCCCGCCAAATCGACGAACGCTCCGGTGACCGAAGCGTCCGCGATTGCCGGCGGGGTGCGATCGGCGCGTTCGAGGAAGTTGTCGTACTTCTCCCCCGGGTCCACCGAGCAGGCCAGAGCGAACAACACGAGGCCGGCCAGCGCGCGCTTCAGGGCTTTCTCGAACCTCAAAGTCTGCCCTCCAGCGTCACGTTGAAGAAGTCTCGCTGGTCGTTGTAGCGGCCGTTGGCGGTCGGTCGGACGATGCTGTTGTCGACGTCCACCTGGAGAAAGCGCTCGCGGTGCCAGGACGCGGCGATGCTCCATTTCTTTCGTTCGTAGCGCCCACCGAAACCGAAGAATACCTTGGGGGCGTCGAGAAATCCGGCTTCGACGGTGGCTTCGGGGACCGAGGAAGATTCTCCACCGATCAGCATCGAACCGAGCCAGCGGTCGGTGAAGTGCCAGCCAGGCACGAGCCGCGCGGTGATGGTGTCCTCCAGTCCTCTCGGGATTTCGAGGATCTGTGTTCCGGTGTCCGTGGCGAAGACGTCGTGGGTTTTGATTCGTGACCACGTGGCGATCTCGCCCGCGAGGGTGAGCTCGAATTTCCCGAATCGTGGAGTGACGGCGTAGTTGACGATCGACGGCAAGGGGAAGTCCACCTGACCTTCCTCAGTCGTCGGCGGGTTGGTCGCGTAGGCCTGACGAATCGGCCCGATCAACTTCAAGTCGAACTTCGGCCGTACGTTGATGCCGGCCTTCACGTTTTTGTCCTCGTAGGCGATGCCGAACGTGAAAACGAGCTTCTGCGCGTCGCCCATGAAGTGCGCGCGCCCCTCCTGGATGACGCCTCGGGAATCGACGAGCGAGTCGGTCGTGTTCAGATTCCTCGCCTTGATGGTGTCGAGGGTCGTGTCGACGTAGGCCCCGGTTGCTCCGAGACTCAATCCGATGTCTTCGAAAGTGACTGCGAGCGCTGCCGTGTAGTGGATGACGGTGAGGATCGAGGCGATCGTCGCCCAGCGTTGTGGGCCATCCACGGCGCCCGGAAACTCCGGGGGTGCTTCGTTGTTGCGGTCCCACTTGGCGCTTCCGCCGAAGGTCGGAAAAGCCCCGAGCGCGAGACCGAGATTGACGCTGTCGAAGTCGTGCGTGTAGCCGAGGGCGAGATACGGCAGCACGGCGTAGGTGTTGACGCTCGCCCGGCCCGAGTTGACGAGGATCTCGTCGCGGCTCGCGTTAGTCGTGTCGATCTCGCGCGTGTACGCCGCGCGGCGATGCACCGGCGAGGCGTCGATGGTGCCCCACAAACCCGGTTTGATCGAAAGGCGTGCGGGGTTCCAATACAGCCCGAGTCCGCCTTCGGCGTTGGCGTGGCCGTAGATGCCGCCGAACTTCCCGAGAGAAATCCCGCTCGCAGCGGCATCACTCGCCACCGTGCTCGCGATCGCCAGCGAGCCCAGCGCCGCCAGCAGTCGAGTCAGCCCGCGAGCGCCCGGCATCACACGAACACCATCGGCGAGGCGAGCCGCGCGACCAAGCGAAAACGTACGGATCGCGCGCTCGCGGCTGGGAACCCGCGGGATCTCCGCTGGGTCAGAATGGATCCCGAGCAGTGACACTCAGAGCCGCTGGAATTTCGGCGAGCGCTTTTGCAGGAAAGAGCTCACGCCTTCGGCGAAATCCGGGCGACTGAAGCTGCTCGCCATGAGCTCGAGAGTTTCGTTTTCAGCCTCGTCGAGCGCGGCGGCCAGATGTCGGTATACCTGCCCTTTCATGATCCTCATCGACTCGGGGGAGCACTTCTCCGCAAGCTCTTCGATGTAGCCGCGTGCGGCCGGCAATAGCTCGTCGGCAGCGAGGACGCGGTTGACGAGGCCGATTCGGCATGCCTCCTCGCCGCCCACTTTTCGGGAAGAGAACAACAAGTCGAGCGCCACTGCCGGACCAACGAGTCGGGGCAGGAGCCAGCTGATGCCCCACTCCGCGACGAGTCCCCGTCGAGAGAACGCCGTGATGAAAGACGCGTCCGTCGACGCGAACCTCAAGTCGCAGGCCAACGCGATGGGCACCGCCATGCCGGCGCACGCTCCATTGATCGCCGCGATGACCGGTTTTTTCATCGACATGGGGTAGGTGTAGGTTCCGCGGAAAGCCTTCATGGCGGGATCGCCCGGGCTCGATGCGAGGTCTCCGCCCGCCTGCCACTTCGCTTCGCCTTTGGCGAGATCGTCGAGCGCGCTCATGTCGGCGCCAGCGCAAAAGCCGCGACCCTTGCCGGTCAAGACGATGCCGACGACGTGTTCGTCTGCTTCCGCGGTGGTCATGGCGTGCCGGACCTCGTCGCCCATTCGCTGGGTCCAGGCATTGAGCTTGGCGGGTCGATTGAGGGTGATGACGGCGACGGGGTCGCTGACCTCGTAGATGATTTCTTCGTACACGGGTGACTCCTCGATTTTCGGAGACCGAGATTATCACTGGTTTTGGCGTCGACTCACTCGGTTGGGTAGTCGTCACTCACTAACCGTGTCACCATGATTTCCAGGCGCTTGCTCAAGAGAGTCGAGTCTTGAAAAAACCGATCGGTCGCGGGACCGCCGGAAACCGGAAGCAGCGGACGGGGGCTGATGGGCCGAGTGGCCCTCGCATCGTCCTTGTCGCGATGATGCTCGTGGCGTCGAGCTGTTCCGTCGTTTCCGATCTCGATGCTTTGTCCGGTGGCGACGATGCGGGCGGCGCGGCTGGGGCGGGGGCGACGTCCCAAGACGGCGGTGCGGGCGTCGGCGCAAGCGGAGGTGGCGCGGGTACCGGCGGCGGTCCGGCGGGAACGGCGGGAACCGACGCCGGCATGAGTGATGGGCCTGTCGCGTGTGGGCTCGGTGAAACGAATTGCGGTGCGGGCTGCGTCGACCTGTCGGCGAGCGTCGAGCACTGCGGGGCATGTGATGCGGCGTGCACGGCTCCTCGAGACGGCACCGCCGTCTGCGTCGCGTCGATGTGCGACTTCGTTTGCGGAGCGTTCCAGCGGTGCGGTCAGGAGTGTTTGGACTCTCAGATCGATCCCGGTAACTGCGGCGGATGTGCGAACCAATGCCCGCCTGTCGCAAACGGCGCGCCAGCTTGCGCTGGTGGAGGGTGCGGGGTCGTTTGCGACTCCGGGTTCGACGAATGTCTGGCGCGCTGCGCCGATCTTCAAGCGGATCCCGACAACTGCGGCGTATGTGGCAACGCGTGTGCCCCGACCAAAGTCTGCGGGCTCGGCAGCTGCTTGGATGCTTGCCCCGCCGGCCTGACGAATTGTGCCGCGTCCTGCGTCGACGTCACTCGAACCGTCGACCACTGCGGTGTGTGTGGAAACGCCTGTGCGGCTCCTACTAACGGTCAGGCCGTGTGCACGTCCAGCACGTGCAGCGTAGCCTGCGACCAAGGGTTCACGATTTGCGGTAGCGCTTGCGTCGACACGACGTCGAGTCCGCAGAACTGCGGCGGCTGCGACAACACGTGCGACGCACCAGCGAACGGCAACGCCGTCTGCGACGACTCGATGTGCGACGTCACCTGCGACCCGGGTTTCGTGAAGTGCGGGCAGGAATGCGTCAGTTTGTCGTCGAATCCGATGCATTGCGGTGGCTGCGGGGACGCATGCAGCGCGGGAGAGGTTTGCGCCCTCGGGTCGTGCGGGGCGATGTGCGGCGCGGGGCTCGAGAACTGCAGCGGCGCGTGCGTCGACACGGTTACGGACCCCGCTCACTGCGGGGCGTGCGCCATGGCGTGCAGCTCCCCGACCAGCGGTGCCGCCACGTGCGCCGCCAGTAGCTGCGGTATCGCGTGTGACACGGGGTTCGAAGACTGCAGCGGAGTCTGCGAGAACACGACGAGCGACGTTCAGAACTGCGGCAGCTGCGGCAACGCGTGTCCCGCTCCGACGGCGGGTTTTGCCACGTGCAACAACGGCAGCTGCGGCATCCTGTGCAGCTCGGGATTCACCGAGTGCGGCGGGGCGTGCGTGGACGTGCAGACAGATCTCGCCAATTGCGGTTCGTGCTCGAATGCTTGCATGGGCGCCGAAGTCTGTTCCAACGGCACCTGCGCCGTCTCGTGCACCGGGGCCGAGACGAACTGCAGTGGCTCCTGCGTGGACACCACGAGTGATCCGGCGCACTGCGGCATGTGCGGCGTCGCGTGCACACCACCGGCCAACTCCACGGCGACGTGCTCGGGATCCATGTGCGGATTCATGTGCGATCCTGGTCTCACCAAGTGCGGGTCGACCTGTGTGGACACCGCCACGGATCTCGACAACTGCGGCGCCTGCGACACCCAATGTCCGAGCCCCCCAGGGGGTACGCGCACGTGCCAAGGCAGCCAGTGCGGCGTGTTGTGCAATCCAGGGCTGGCGCAGTGCAACGGCGCCTGCGTCGACAATTCGGTGGACCCCGACAACTGTGGTGCCTGCAACAACGGCTGTCCGACTCGCGCGAACGCCACGCGCTTCTGTGCGGGCGCGATGTGCGGCTTCTCGTGCAACGGTAACTTCGAAGATTGCGATACGACGGCGAGCAACGGCTGCGAAGTCGATCTCGATACCGACGTCGACAATTGCGGGACTTGCGGTGCGGGTTGCACGAACGCTCACGGTACGACGTCGTGCGCCGGTGCCACGTGCGTGCCCGTTTGTGACCCGGGTTGGATGGATTGCGACGGCAACCCCAACAACGGTTGCGAGGCCAACACCGACATCGACGACGCGCGATGCGGCAGCTGCTCGAACGTTTGCTCCGGCGTGACGTCGATCTGCAACGGTGGCACTTGCGTGCGACCGCCGACCGTTTCGGCGGGCCTGTTCCACTCGTGCCATTCTCAGTCGGGGGGCAACGCGTATTGCTGGGGCTACAACTTGTTCGGTCGGCTCGGAAACGGCACGGGAACCTCGAGCTCCACGCCCGTTCAGTCGATCGTCGCGACCAACGACGTCATCGAAATGGGCTGCCACGGCAACGACGACCTCGCCTTCAGCTGTGGTGTGCATCTCGGAGGCACGGTGTCCTGTTGGGGTCACCGGATCTCCGGGCAACTGGGTGACGGAGGCAGCACGTCGGGCAGCAGCTCGACCCCCGTCGTGGTCAGTGGACTGACCGACGCGGTGCAGGTTTCTGCCGGCAACACCCACGCCTGCGCGGTTCGGCAGGGTGGAACGATCGTGTGTTGGGGAACGCGCAGCCAGGGTCGGCTCGGGGATGCTTCATCGTCGGGAAGCTCGAACGTGCCGGTCACCGTGTCCGGCATCACCGACGGCGTTCAAGTTTCGGCAGGCTTCACGCACACGTGCGCCGTGAGGGCCAACGGGCAGATCATGTGCTGGGGTGACCAAAACCTCGGGCGGCTCGGAGACAACGACACCTCGGGGGAGTCGAACGTGCCTGTGCCGGTGATGAACCTGACGAATGCCAAGCAGGTTTCCGCCGGCTTCGAGCACAGCTGTGCGGTTCTGCAGAACGGCACCGCGTGGTGTTGGGGCCACCGCACCCAGAGTCGTCTCGGCGACGGCGGTTCGGCCTCGGGCGTGCAAGCGGTGCCGACGCAGGTGAGTGGCCTGAGCGACGCCACCTGGATCTCAGCGGGACTGGTGCATTCGTGCGCTGTCCGGGCGACCGGCGGCGTGGTCTGTTGGGGCGACCGGAGCCTCGGCCGCGTCGGCAACGGCGGCAGCACGAGCGGAACTTCGCCGACGCCTGTGGCGGTCAGCACGGTCGCCAACGCGGTGCGGGTGGGTGCCGGTCACGAGCACACGTGCGCCACGACTCGTTCGGGCACGGTCTACTGCTGGGGTTTGAACACGTTTGGCAAGCTCGGCGACGGAACGAGCACAATGAGGACGGCGCCGGTACCGGTCGTAGGCCTCCCCTGAGAGGGCGCTCCGGCGGTCAAAGCTTCGGCTGTCCTTCGGCTGTCAAAAGAGCGCGGCGATGCGATCTCGCCAGGTGAGCACCGCGACGCCCGCGATGGCCACGAGTGAACCGGCGATGGCGCGCGCGCTCGCTCTTTGCCTGTCGGCCAACCAGATGACCGGGATGACCACGACCGGGGACGTTGCCATGATGGTGGCGGCGACGGCGGTGTTCGTCCAGCTGACCGCCGCCAAGCTGAGCGACACTCCCAGCACGGGCCCGAAGATCGCGCCACGTATGGTCCAGCGCATGCCGTCGCGATCCCGAAGCGCCCGAACCGTGTCTCGGATCGAGCCGCTGAGCACGCCGTAGGTCGACAACACGGCGGCAGCGACGACCATCCGGACGAGCGTGCCGTACAGCGGGTGCATGAGCTCGGAGTCACCCACCGACTCGGCCAGCCACGATCCGCTCGGCGCAGCACCGAGACCGGCTTTGGCGAGCACTAGCCCCGCAGCTTGCCCGATCGCTGCGAGCACGCCGAGCACCACGCCCAGGCTCGCGTTGCCTTGCACCTCTCCGGGTTGAGCACGCTCCCGGATGACCCACGCGACGCCGCCGAGGGTGAGCCCCATGCCGGCGACACCCGCGATGCTCAGCGACTCGCTCAACAGCGGGACCATGAGGACCGCGGCGAACCCCGGCGCGAGCGCCATGAGCAAGCTGCCACGCCGCGGTCCGATGATTCGTAGCGCCCAAAAGAGCGCAGTGTCGCCCAGGGTCAGACCGATGAGGCCTGAAAGACCGAGCAGCCCTAGCTGCGGCCAAGACGCGGGGCCGAAAGCGCCGAACGCCGCGCACCCGACCAGCAACAGGCCACACGCGATCAGCAAGCGGATCTGGTTGACGTGCAGGTGCCCGATTCGTCGCGCCGCGCGACTGAAGTAGAAGGCGGTCAGAGCCCAGCAGAAGGCCGTGGCTGCCGCGGCGAGCACGCCTCGAGCGTCTGCCGTCATCGACGATGTCTAGGTACCGGCTGGCTCAGGGCAAGCCGGGGAAAGCATCGACGTACTTCACCTTCAGATCGGGGAAGGCGCCGACATACTTGATCTTCAGGTCGGGAAAGGCGTCGACGAACTTCCACTTTCCACACGAGTCCGGGAACGCGGTCACCTTTTTGACTTTGATGTCCGGGAATGCGCTGACCACCTGAACTTTGATGTCGGGGAAGGCGTCGACAATTTGAATATTTCCCCACAGCTGCTTGCCGCCGAGCTTGCAGTCCGAGGTCACCTTCCCGGAGCTCGATCCGGCGGCGGCGGCGGTGGCGGGCGGCGGATGCGGGTCAACCCCTTGGCTCGTCGGCAAGTTGTCTTGCGGGGTAGGCGAGTCGCTTGCCGATGCCGTTTCTGTTGGTGCCGATGCGCCGGAACCCGACGCTGGCGCCGAGGTGCCTGCCGGGGCGGCGCTAGCGCCAGGAGCCGGGGCCGGGGGCACGGTCACGAGCTGGCACGCGCTGGAGGCTAGGAGACCAGTCGTGGCGAAAAGAACGAGCGCGGGCTTCAGGTCGATCATCGGGTCCCAGTCTACGGCTTGAACACGACGATGGCATCGGCGCCGAACATTTCGCCCCCCGGGCGCGCGTAGGAGAGCCGGTGCAAGACTGCGACGCTGCAGTTGACCAGCTGTGGGTCGGCGATCTCCACCTTCTGAAGTTGCACGTCGATGACCCGCGCGTCGGCGCCGATGATCACCTTCGCGGTGAAGTTTCCAGCCAGCGCCGGGTTCTTGGCGAGTGCTGGCGCGTAACACTCACGGAAGAGACCGACGCCGGCGTTGAACGAGGCAATGAACGCGTCCGTCGCCTGGTCGAGCGCGGCGTCGTTCAGCCCCTTGCCGCCGACCAGCATCGCCGGGCTGAGCTCGACTCGCCCGGCTTGTGGCGGCGGTGCGGGCGCCACCGGGCCCGCCGGGGGCGGAGCTTGTGGCGGCGGCGGCATCGGCTGGGGTGGCGGCGGCGGTGGATAGCGTACCGGTGCCGCATCTTCGATACAGGCAACCGCCACCGCCCCGAAGGCGAGCGCGAGCGCGAGTCGCTTGACGGAGCGCATGCCGACGACCGTGGCATATCGCGCGACGGACCGGTAGCGCAAAGCCGTGGTGACGACGGCCGGTGAGCGCGCCGGCGCATCGAGTCTGCACGCGCTCACTCGCCGGCGAGCAGAACGTCCACGGCTTGGTTGCCACCGAGCAACGAAGCCACACGTCGGTACGCGGCCTTTGCTTCGGTTGATGTGCCTCGGGTTTTCCGGAGGGTGTCCGCATACTCGCGCAGCAGCTCGCTTCCGTCGATGCCGAGTTGCCAGTGTGCAACCTCGAGTCCGTCGAGCACGCGCGAAGGCATCGGTTGCGCGATCGCCCGGTACAGACGAACCACGTAGTCGATCCACTTGCTCGACCGTTCGGCGATCGCCCACTCGAGCGCTTGGAGCGCCGCACCGCGGGCGAGGTGGAGATCGACGTTTCCGTAGAGCACGGCTTCTTCGTGCAGTGTCTCCATGATGGGGATCAACGAGCCCGGGTTCTTGGCCACCGTGGCCGGCGACGATTCGTCGGATCGTGTTGGCATTTCCGCCCGATCGCCCTTCAAGAGAGGGCGCCGGTAGGATGGGAGATCCTGCGTGGTCTGCGCCGCCAAACGTGGCGCGGTCGTTCCCGTGAACACCTTGTACAGCTGGCTGCCGACCGCCACGAGCTCGCCGCCGCGGAGCTCCCGAGGCTCGGTGACGGCGACGCCGTCGACGAAGGTTCCGTTCGAGCTTGCGAGATCTTCGATGGTCAGCGAGCGAAAACCGACGGTCACCCGTGCGTGGTGGCGCGAGATGAGCTCGTCATCGGCGATGATCTGACAATCGGGGGATCGACCGATCAGAACCTGCGTCCGGTTCATTGGGATGACGGAACGGGGGGAGACGAGCCAAAAACGCTGCTGGGACGGGACGGTGTGCTTTTGCATGGCGGGGAGAGGGCGTGCGAATCGCTAGTCCGCTCGCTCCAAGTGCACCCCTCGAGTGCAAGCCGCGGGCCGCAACTAGCAAGTTCGAAATCGCCTTGGAACTCTGACGTTTCCGGCGCGCCACGGGTCGTTTCCGTCGTTCCGAAGCGACGTCCAGCCGTCGTCTCCAGCCAACACTCGCGGTCGCCGTGGCTCAGCGACGACCTTTGATGGGGTCGTCCGCTATTGGTGCGGCTGCACTCGGTGCGGTCGGCGCCTCGAGCAGCGTCTTCACGGCGTCCATTTTTTCGTTCGGCACGGTGATCGTCAAGTTGTAGTGGGCGATCCTCCAGCGACCATCGTCGCCCCGCCGCAATACCCCGCTGCCACGTGCCGGGCCGAGGTTGGGCGTCTCGAGATCTTCGTCGAACCACGCCAAGTCACCCCGGGCAGAAAACGCGATCGTGCGCCTAGCGGCGCGAAACGACCAAGCCTTGCCCTTGGCAAAGTGCGGGTGCGCGTACTTCCGGAACGCCTCGACGCTCCATCGTTCGGTGGCGTCGGTCCCGAGGAACACGGCGTCGGCGGTGAAGTGATCGAAGTAGCGTGTCTCGTCCGCCCTCGCGGCAGCGTCGTGCCAGTCGTCGAGCACGGCGGCCACCGCGGCTTCGTCCGGAACCTCCGCCGGTAGCATCGCGGCGTCGCGGGATGGCGCCGGTCCGGGGGGTGCTGCGCTCCGTGGACACGGCGCGCAAGAAATCGCCATCGCGGCGACGAGGGGGAAGAGTGTCGGCGTCCAAGTCATCGGCTCAGCCATCCGGTGAATGACACCAGATGGTGTAACGAGACCGAGCGTATCCGCGAAGTGCGCACGGAGTAGCAGGAAAACCGCCGAATGCGGCGTCCGAGGGGGCGATTCGGCGACGAACACGTCCGTATCACTCGCGATCGAAGATTTCGCCCAGGACGAAACCGCACCAGAAAAACCCGCTCTCACGTTCCGCGCGGGAGCCCGGGCGACCACCATGGAGTCCTCAAGCGGAGGCACATCTCGATGCAATTGCAGACTCTGATCACCAAGGCCACTCTCTCTCTTTCCGCGCTGCTGCTCATGGCGTGCGGCGGCACTACGCCGGACACGAACCAAGGCGAGCCCACGGGCTCGACGACGGCACCGGCCGGTTGTTCGACCGCTCCCCAGTGTGGGGGCTGCGTCGACTGCTTCGACAAGTGCGTGTGCGGCACCGGTGATGTCACCGCATGTGTGCAGGCGTGCAAGACCGGCGGCTCGGGCGGTGGCTCGAACACCGGCGGCGCGTCGGGCACTGGCGCGGCCCCGGCAACCGGCGGCGCATCAGCTGGTGGCGCGTCGGCTGGCGGCGCAGGTGGAGGCACAGCGGGAACCGGTGGAGACATCGGCACTGGTGGTGTCGGTGGGGACATGGGGACCGGTGGCGCGATGATGCCGCCGCCCTCCAACGTTCAGAGCACGCAGATCACGTTCAACACCGTTCCGGTTCAGCCCGGCGGCGAGGTCTTCAAGTGCCAGAACTTCGCCAATCCGTTCGGCAACGCCGACGTCGAGGTCATCCGCAGCGAGTCGTTCATGACTGGCGGCTCGCATCACATGTTCGTTTTCTATCACGACGGCAACTTCGACGGCGGTACCGAGGATTGCAGCGGACTCGAGTTCGCTTCGACGATTCACGGCGCGTCGCGGCCGCAGCAGCTAATCGAGTACCCGCCGGATGTCGGTCGTCGAATGAGCGGCAACCAGGGGCTCCGGATCCTCGTGCACTTCTTGAACACGACGCCGGCTCCGATCAACGTCGACATCACCGTGAGCTTCGACTACGTGCCGGCCGGTACGATCACCGGCGTGGCCGGTTCGGTGTTCGCGAACCAGCCGTCGATCAACATCGCGCCGCGTTCTCCTGGCAACGCCGGCGGCACTTGCACGATCCCGTTCGATGCGTATCTGCTCGGTGGGGTGAGTCACATGCATCAGTACGGAACGCACTTCGTCGCGACCGCGACCACGGGCGATCACCTCTACGAAACCACCGAGTGGAACGAGCCCCTGCCGCGTCCGTACGATCCGCCGCTGTTCATGCCAGCGGGAACGCGGATCGACTATGCCTGCCAGTACAACAACTTCAGCAACAACCGGCTGACCTTTGGCGACTCCGCCATGATCAACGAGATGTGCATCTTCTCGGGCACCTACTACACGGTCGGTGGCTCGGGCATCGGGATCACCTGCGCTCTCGGCTTCTGAGCCGTCCCGAAACGCTCAGGCTCACGCTCACTTTCACGCTCGGCGTCCGCGAACATCGGGGACGGTGCGGTTCGCGGTCGGCCCGGCGGCCCTAGCGAAACGGCCCGATTTTCGGTCACTTGCCGAAGGCGGCCTCCGCTGGGGTTTCCTGTTAATCTTTGACCCCATGGGGCAACTTCGGTTTCTTGCTCGCGCCCTGCTCGCGCTCGCGGTACCGGCTTTCGGTGCCGCTGTCGGCTGCAGTGGGAGTGAGTTCAACGGTGATGGAACGGGCGGCCAAGCGGGAAACGCCTCCGCCGGCGCGAGCGGCAGCGGTGGGTCCGCCACGGGCGGCAGCTCCGGTTCGGGTGGCACTTCCGGTACAGGCGGCGGGTCCGCAGGCATCGGCGGCACCGGTGGTGGGTCCGGCGGGTCCGGTGGCTCAGCGGGTGCTGCGGGCTCGGGCGGCACCGGCGGCGGGGCGGGCGGCAGCGCTGGCAGCTCCGGGTCGGCGGGCATGGGCGGTATGGGTGGCCTCGGCAGCACGCTCGACCTGACCAACTTCTGCGCCGTGACGGCGGATCTCTTGTGTGACGCGCGCCAGGACTGCTGTCTCTCGTCGCACGGTTTCATCCCGGCGGATTGCCGGCAGAACTACCTGGACGACTGCGCGATGGACATCGCCGACGTCATCGCGACGCAAAAAACCTTCGACCCGACCCACATCGACGAGTGCAAAGACGGGCTCGAGCGGATCTTCTCGACGTGTACGCCCACCGCGGCGGAAACACTCGAAGAGTTCGCCGCGCTGCGAGCGTGCGGTCTCATTTTCCAGGGGCAGAAGACTCAAGGGCAAACCTGCGCTCGGGATTCCGATTGTCGCCAGTCGACGGATCCGACCGTGTCGTTCACCTGCGGCGGACTGCTGCAGTTCATCGGGCTCGGCACCTGCCGGCGGGCGACCGTTCGCGCTGAGGGCGGCGCCTGCGAGGTTGGCGCCGGCGCGGACGCTCTGGTTCTGTGCGAGCCCGGTCTCTGGTGCGACGTCACCGCTGACATCGGTGTCGGAACGCCGCCGTTTCAAGGCATCTGCCAGCCCGCAGCGCCCGTTGGCGATTCTTGCGCCTTGGTCGGCGGGTTCGACATCCAGTGCGGCATCGGGGCGTACTGCGACGTCGCGGCGACTCCGTCGCCCGTTTGCGCCGCTGGCCAGCCGGGGGGCTCGGCGTGCAACGAGGGAAATGAGTGCTCGTCACTCGTGTGCAATCCAGGCACTGCCCTCTGCGCGGAGCTCGTCCCGTACGTGACCGCACGGGACTGCGGCGTGCCCTGAGCTTCCCCGCGTCGCCCGTTTTCAGCGACGAACGAGCCGATATCAAGGCTCCCGAGCCCTGACATCGCAGGCCTTGGCAAACCGACCGCGCGGCGCGAGGATCCCGCGCCATCGACGGACCCGCATTCATGAGCACCGCACGACGATTACCAGCGCGAGTCTGGGCGACGGTTTTTCCGTTGCTGCTCGCTGTCGTGTGCTTCGCGGCTCCCGCTCGAGCCGAAGGCGGCAACCTTCTCGCGGGGCTCTCCCCCGTCGACCACGACGGTGTTCGCTGTGTGGATTGCCTCACCGACGGCGTCGCCGCGCGAGAAGGCTCTTTCTGGAAAACGACCCTCGCAACTCGTTTCGTCGGTCGTGACGCCTACGTCGTCTACGACTTGGGAAAAACCCGGGCGATTCGGGCCGCATGGCTTCAAGGGGACAACAACGACGGCTATCACGTTCAGGTCTCCGAGGATGGCAAGGAGTTCAAGCTCGCGTGGCGGGCCGACAAGACGCGGGGCAGCGGCCTTCGCCAGCGGTTTTCGAACAAGATCGAAGCGGAGGGACGCTTCATCCGAGTCTGGGCTTCGGGCGGTGACGGGTCCTACGCGCTGACCGAGCTCCAACTCTTCGAGGAGGCGCCGGCCGCGTTCCCGCCGGAGATCCCCCGGGTCTTCGGCTATCGCCTCGACCAGAACGTGCGCACCAAGACGCTGCTGTTTGGTCTCGCGCTCATTGCGTGGCTGGCACTGACGTTTCGGCGTGCCCGTTGGTGGTGGGTGGCGCTCACCGCGCTGGCTCCGTTGTACACGACCTACGATCTCGTCACGGCTCTCGGTGACGCGTGGCCTCCGGGTTCTCGCGAGGTCTCGCTCGTGCGCGCCACCGTCGTATCGGTGGCGGGGGTCGCCATCCTGAGAGAGTTCCTCTTGCGGACGCGATTCGCGGCGAGCCGCCCCGTGGTCTTCACGACGCTGGGTGTTTGCGCCGTTACGGCGTTTTTGGCGTTCTACAACCTCGGCCAGCCGCAGTTCTATCATCAGAAGGAATCGAAACCGACCTTCGTTCACTACTGGGACCTTCGCCAGTACTACACGACCGCGAAGTACTTCCCGGAGATTGGGTACCGGGACATCTACAACGCGGACGTGGCCGCCTACATCGAGGACGACCCGAACGTCACTCTCGACAACATCGAGCGGCTACCCATGAGAAATCTCCGCAACTTGCAAATGAGCAATGTCGCGGAGCGCCGAATGGACATCGAGCGCGTCAAGGACGGCTTCACTCCGGAGCGTTGGGAGGAGTTCAAGAAGGACAGCGCTTACTTCCGGGAGGCGATGGGAAAAAACGCGTTCCTCGAAACCATGCACGACATGGGTGGGAACGCGACGCCAGTATGGATCAGCATCGCCCACGTCCTGTTCAACACGCTCGACCTGAGCGACTCGGTTTTCCTCTACACCGGGCTGCTCGACCCGCTGCTCTTGCTCGCGGCGTTCATCGCCATCGGTTTCACCTTCGGCTTCCGGACGATGCTCGTCTGCATGGTCGTCTTCGGTGCCAACGATTTCATCATGTACGGCACCAACTGGGGTGGGGCGACCCTGAGACACGATTGGATGGCGTATCTCGGCCTCGGGGCGTGCGCGATCAAGCGAGAGAAGTGGGTGCTCGGAGGTGTGCTCTTCGGCCTCTCCACCATGATCCGAGCGTTTCCAGCGCTGGCGATCGTGGGTGTCACGTTTCCCATGGGTTGGTGGATCTACGAGTTTCGCAGGCGCGAGAAGAAGTTTCCGGGTCTCGGTCTGATTCGAAAAGAGCATAAACCCGTCGAAAGAATCCTCATCGGCGCCGGCGGCACGATCATCGGATTCTTCCTGCTCACGACGATTCTGTTTCCTCCCGAGACTTGGGTGGATTGGCTCAGCAAGGTCGGCCAACTCAGTGGCGATCCGCATGCCAACCACATCAGTCTGCGATCGTTCATCGCCGGCTGGGAAGGGGACCAATGGAAGGTGCTCGCGGCGAGGCGACCGCTCTTCATCGTTGCCGTCGCGTTTTTCGTCGTGATGGTGATTGCCGGCGCCCGGCGCTGTCGACCCGAGCAAGCCGCGATTCTGAGCCTGGTGCTGATCCCCGTTTTCTTCTACCCGGCCAACTACTACATCCACTTCGTCTTCTTGTTGCCGCTCCTCGTCGTGGAAACTTCGGGCAAGGGCGATCGGCCGCCGCTCGGGCCGACCGACGTGTGGATTCTCGGCACGCTCACGATCATGTGCGCGGCGCAATACTTCACCGTCCTCGTGCGCGAAAAGGGCATCCACTTCTACATGTCCAGCACGTTGCTGTTCGCCGCGGTGACGTCGATCCTGTTTGCCGTCCTTTTGCGAGAGCGAGTGACGAGGATTTGGGAGCTGGCCATGGCAGACGGCGGCGCGGCACCCGCAGAAGCGCCATCGTCGAAAGCCGAGGAGGAAGCCGCCGCGTCCACGTCGAGCGACGTGAACGAGGAGGGTCCCGAAGACTCCGGATCTGGCGAAGCATCCGGCGACTCCGAGCAATCCGAAGACGAGAAAGACGAGACGGACGACGAGTCGTGACTCGCGTGTGACTGGAGCCGCGGGATTGGAAAGCTTCGACTACGTCGTCGTCGGCGGGGGATCGGCGGGATGCATCGTCGCTGCCGAGCTCAGCCGAGACGGCAAAACCACCGTCTTGCTCCTCGAATGCGGCGACCCGGCCGAAAAGAACCCCGAAACGCTGCGGGCGGACGGATACAAAAACGCATTCATCAACGACCGGCTGATCTGGGAACGGTTTTCGGTTCGGCAGCCGAGTTGCGGCAATCAGCGCCTCTTCATGGGATCAGGTCGAGGCGTGGGCGGCAGCGGCTCGGTCAACGGAATGGTCTACACCCGCGGCGCCCGCGAAGACTTCGCCGAATGGCCAGAAGGTTGGAACTGGAGCGACGTGGAAGCCGACTTCGAACGAGTGGAAGCAGCGCTTCGCCCGCGTCCGCGACCGCAAACTCGCTTCAACGAAGCGTTCATCGAGTCGGCCGAGCAAGCCGGCTTTCATCGCGAACAGAACCTGAACTCCGGAAACCTGTCGGGCGCGATCGGCTACGAGCACATGAACTACGAGGAACAAGAGCGGCGGAGCTCCTACGTCGCCTTCCTCCGCGAAGCGCGGGAACGAAAAAATCTGCGCATCGAAACCGGTGCCCGCGCCGAGCGAGTGCTGTTCGCCGGCACCCGAGCCACGGGGGTCAGATTCGTGCTCGGCGCCGAGACTCGGGAGGCCGAAGCGCGCTCCGAAGTGATCCTCTGCGCCGGCGCGCTCGAGAGCCCCAAGATCCTCATGCTGTCCGGCGTCGGCCCTGCCGAACACTTGCGAAAGCACGGCATCGACGTGGTCCTCGACTCCCCCGGTGTCGGCGAGAATCTGCATGACCACCCAAACGTCACATTGTTTTTCGTCGGCAATACCGAAGTCGACAGCAACCACCCCCAGCTCTACGGGTTCCACCGCGCCAATCCCGACACTTCGCTGCCGAAAGAACAGGCCGACACTTGCTACGTGGCCTACCCCGCCCGGTCGTCGCTCCGGGAAGCGGCCATGCGCTTGGTGCCGACCATGGTTCCCGCCTTCCTGTACGGCCGATTCATCAAGGCCGTGGTGCGCGCGCTCATCGCCGTCGTGTTCTTTTTCGGTTTCGTCCGCCGGTTCATCGCGCGGACCTGGGGCATCGTGGTCATCCTCGGCAAACCGCGGAGTCGAGGCACGCTCCGCCTCACCTCGGCAGATCCGCGGGCGCCGGCGCAACTCGACCCGGCTTACTTCGCCCATCCGGAAGATCTAGACACCATGGTGCACGCGTTTCGATTGGCCGAACGCATCGCCGGCGCGCCCTCACTCACCACGTGGGGCAGTCGCCCGCTTTTACCCGGCAAGATGTCCGACGAGCGCGCGCTCAGAAAGTGGATACAGCACAACGCGATGACCACCTACCACTACGCCGGCACGTGCCGCATGGGCGACGATCCGAGCGCCGTCGTCGATAGCGAGCTGCGCGTTCGCGGTCTCGACGCGATTCGCGTGGCGGACGCCTCCGTCGTCCCAGTCACTCCCGTTTCGGCGATGAACGCACCAAGCATGTTGATCGGCGCCCGCGCGGCAAGGCTCGTTCAGCAAGCGCGGCGATGATGAGAGCAGACACCCACGGCGCGTGCGTTGCGGCCGGTGGGTAGTGGTGGTGGGTGGTGGGTCGCACGCCGGGCGGGGCGGGGCGGGGCGGGGCGGGGCGGGGCGGGGCGGAAAACACGTCGGGCAAAATCCAACTGAGCGTTGGATTTCGACCCACATGGGCCTCCAAGCCCCCCAAAATCCAACGCTCAGTTGGATTTGGCGGCACATGTTTTCCGCCAAGCCTCGAGGGGAAGGGCCCACAGAGGGGAAACGGGCGCGTCTCCTCGAAGGTAGGGAAGAGGTAGCGCAAAAATGTAGACGGTGCCTTCGTGGGCTAACGCGCAGGGGCGGAGGCAGCAACGGTTGTCGCGCATCTACGCCCGCCGTCACGCGGCGAGACCCGTGAACCGGTACTTGTCGTCCGCAACGCATTGAAGATTGGAACCCGCCGACGTACAAGCGGCCGCGCGATGGATCCGCACGTACAGCAGGCGCACGACGACTACCGCAAGAGGGTTCGGGAGGCGAAACTGATCGCCCTCGGCGGCCTACTTCTGGCGGTCGTGTTGGTTGGGGCGCTCGTGTACAACTGGTCGCGCGAGTGGAGGCAGGTCGACGGACGCATCGTCGAAACGAAAATCGAGAAGTACACGGAGACAACCGGTGGAGGTGCAGTGCCCGGAGCGGCGCACCGCAACCGAACGCGTTCCACGTCGACGAAGTACCGCGGGGTCATCGGATACGGCTACACGGTCGATGACGTGGAGCACGTCGACGGCTTCGTCACCTCGGGCTGGGGTAATCGCGATCAGGCTCAAAAAGAGCTCGACGAGAAGTACGCCATCGGCAAGATGGTCACCGTCAACTACGCCCCGTCGGACCATGCGGACTCGACCCTCGTCGCGCACCGCGGTGCGTTGAGCGATCTTTTCTTTCTGCCCGGGATTTTCCTCGCTTTCGCGCTTCCGTTTGCGTTCGTCTGGTGGCGAAGCGCAAAGCGGTCCTTGGCGGCGTCAACCGGCGCGGCGGACGACGGAAGAAAACGTGCCGAGATGAGAAGAAAGCTGCTGGACCGCTCCGGGCGGTGATTCCGGGCCCGCGGCTGGACGAGAGGTCACTCGTTGGCGTGACCTCCGCATGGCTCGTCGAGATCACAAATGATCCGCGGCCGGCACGCGTCGCGCTTTGCGGTCGGACTGAATCGTGTAACGTCGAGACATGACCAGAACCGCTGCGACAACGTGTGTGTTGCTGGCGCTCCTCGCCTGCAAGAACGACAAGCACGAAACGAAAACCGTCGCCGAGCCGGTCGCGAGCCCGGCAGCAACACCGAGCACACCGGCGGCGTCCTCCGCGCCCCCGAGCGCCGCCCCCGAAGCCCCGCCAAAAGAAAAGCCACTCAGAGAGCGGTTCGCGGGGTCGCCAAAGGGCGTCGAGCTGGAAAAACGCGTCACGCCCTCTTATCCCGGCACGAAGTTTTGGATCAGCGTGCCAAAGGGATGGACGGCCGATACGGAACAGTACAGCGGTATGGTCGCGCTCGAGTCGGAGAGCGGCGACGCCATGCTGTTCATGCACGACTACACCGGCAGCTCGGTAAAGAACGTCAAGTTTTGGTCGCGCAACGGCTTCAGGAACAAAGCAAAAATCGAGTGGGCCGACGACGACGCCCCCGGCAAATTCGGCGCCGACCAGATCGACGCCCACTTTGGCTCGGGCACCGGTACGTTCAAAAAGAGGGACGCGGATTTCCTCTACGCACGAGTCGAGCTCACCAAAACCGAAGACTTCATCGCCGTAGCCGCTCTCACCAAGGAAGCCCCACCCGAGCGCAAGGACGAGGCCATCGCCGCCATCCAGAGCATCGGCAAAAAGTCGAAGTGAGTTGCGCTCGTTTGCGGCGGGGCCCTGGTGACACGCAGCTGGTCTTCCCGAAATTCGATCTCGTTCTGTCAGTCTGGCCGGTCGCCACCCGTAGCCTTTCACCGTAGAGCGCGGCGCGCTCACGACAGCGCCACACCTCTCCGTCTAGAGTGTTAGGGTGTCGCTCGGGGCCCATGAAGAGCCCGGGCACGGTCATCGGCGGCGAGTTCGTCATCCTGCGTAGTTTGGGCGCTGGGGGCATGGGTGCGGTTTACGTCGCCCAACAAAAGAGCACCGGAGTGCATCGTGCGCTCAAGGTCATGCACCCGGACCTCGTGGGCGGCGAGAAAGCGCGCGAGCGCTTCGAGCAGGAGGCCCGCGTCGGTGCTCAAATCGCGAGTGACTACGTGGTCAAGGTCATCGGCGCGGGCGTCGACGGGCCTTCTCGATCCCCTTGGCTCGCCATGGAGCTCCTCGAAGGCGAGGATCTGGCGGCGGCGGTAAAGCGGCGGGGACCGGTTCCGCCGCGCGAAGCCGCGTCGATCTTGCGTCAGATCTGCCACGCGGTAGGCGCCGCGCACGCAAGAGGAATCGTGCACCGGGATCTCAAACCGGAAAACGTCTTTCTGGCCAGGACCCACCGCTTGGACGAGAGCTCCACCGTCAAAGTGCTGGACTTCGGCATCGCGAAGATCGTCGCCGAAGCCTCGACGTCGCTCACCGACGCCGTAGGTACGCCGCTGTGGATGGCCCCGGAACAAACGGAGTCCACTGGCGTTTCACCGGCCACCGACGTTTGGGCCATCGGTCTCCTCTCGTTCTGGCTGCTGACCGGCAAGGCGTATTGGAAGACGGCACACTCGCCCGGCAGCGGCGTCGCAGCACTGATGCGCGAGCTCGTGCTCGATGCTCTCGTTCCGGCCTCCGAGCGGGCTCGGGAGCTCGGCGTCGCCCGCCTGCTCCCGGAGGGGTTCGATACGTGGTTCGACCGATGCGTGAGCCGCGAGCCTGCAAGTCGCTACCAGAACGCCGCGATCGCCATTTCCGCTCTCGAGCCCCTACTCGTCGACGACATCCTTCCGTTTGCAGAGACTGCGGCGAGCGGCGCGATCCAGCAAGCGGCGCGCCACTCACCCGTTCCCGCCCCGACTGTCGACGACATCGCTCCGATCGCGGCCGGATCCACCAACGCTGCCGTGGCGGGTTTGTCCACGCCGGGCGCTCAGCCGCTCACGACGACCACGGGCCAGCATTGGAGCGGGACGACTCGCTTCTCCGCGCCACCCCAACGTTCACCGGCGATGTGGCTCGTGGCGGGGGGAAGTCTCGTGCTCCTGCTCGGCGGAATCATCGCGATCGTCGCAGTCACCATCTTCTTGGATAGCGACCTCGGGCAAGGAGCGCTCGGGCCCTCGAGTGACCGGACGAGCGAGCCCACAGGTCCGATTTCCGCGACCGCGACCGCGCTCCCGACCGCCGCCGCCGTTCCGACCTCGAACGAGCCCCCAGTGACGACGCCGAAACCCGACGAACCCGAGAAGATTCCGGATCCGGTTCGCAAGTCGCTCGGCCGCCCAGTCGCCAAGCCCAAAGATGCCCCGCCGAGCACCACGCACGCGCCGCCGAGCAAACCAGGGGTCGACCCCGCGAGCCCTCCCCCTTCCTCGAAGCGCCCGTTCCCCCGGGCGGAGGCGCGCGCCGCGCTCGATCGCGCCGCAGCGGCCGCGAGCCAATGCCCCGCGCCGTCGACGACGGTTCGCGCGACCGTGTCGTGGACCGGCAAGACAGGAGCCGCTCGGAGCGTCGGCCTGAGCCAATTTTCCGGCACTCCCATCGCCACCTGCATCCGCGGTCACTTCATGAGAACGAACATCGGGCCCTACTTCGGCAGCGGACCGAGCCTGTCGAAGGAATTCGCCGTCGGCAGGTGAGCTCCGCCAGTGTCCGGCGGAGTGCACGGAACGCGGCAAGTGCTGGGCGGCGAGAACGGTACTCGCAACCGCGCGGTGGACGACGGACGATGGGGCGTCCCGCGCCGTGCTCGATGTCGTGCGCTCCCACGTGGGAGCAGAGCCCACCTCAGAGACACTGCTTAGCGCTCGGTGCCGTGCGCCCGCGTGCCTACTTCGAGGCGCGATTTCACGGGATCTGAATGCTCGTCGGCTCGCCGCGGTTTTGGATCGCGTCGGCCATTTCGGTCGCGTGGCTGAACCGGAGCTCTGGATCGCGCCGCAGCGCCTTGTCGACCACGAGAACGAGCCACTCTGGAAGGTCGCTTCGTTTCGTGGCGAGCGAAGGCGCGTCGTCGCGCACGATCTTCACGAGGAGCTCGTCGATGGTTTCTGCGTTCACCACTGGCTCGCCGGCGAGAGCGTGGTAGAGCAGGGCCCCGACGGCGTAGATGTCCGAGCGAGCGTCGAGGTTGTGGGCCAGCACCTGTTCCGGACTCATGTAATGCGGCGTTCCGAGCGCGACGCCCGGGTCCGTCATGAAAGAAGCGTCGCTCGCCGAGTTGCGTTTTCCGATCCCGAAGTCCACGAGCTTGACCGTGCGCTTGCCGCGTTCGTCTTGCACGAGAAAGACGTTTTCGGGTTTGACGTCTCGGTGCACGATGTCGGCTTTGTGCGCCGCGGCCAGGGCGTCGAGTAGCTGGAGCGTGATGTCGAATGCGTCGGACATGCCGAGTCGTCCTCGATCCATCATCTTGGACAGGTCTTCGCCATCGAGGAGCTCTTGCACGAGGTAGGGCGCTCCGTCGTCGGCGTGTCCGCCGTCGAACACCGACACGATGTTCGGATGGTTGAGAGCCGAGGCCATCCGAGATTCTCGGTGAAATCGCGACATGTGCTCCTTCGAGCCCAAAAGATCGGCATGAAGGATTTTTATCGCCACCTCGCGCTCGAGGAACGGGTGCCATGCGCGGTAGACGGCGCCCATGGCGCCCGAGCCCAATAGTGCGCGCAACTCGTACTTCTGGTTCAGCACCTGGCCGACTCGCGCGGCCGCACGTCTGGAGTTGGGGTCGTCCAACGCTTCCTCGTCTCGAAAGGTGTGCCATCATATCGCTTCCCCGGCGCGGGCGGGCGCCCGGACGCCACGGCCCAAAAGGCCCTCCAGAAAAGGCAGGCGAACGTGACCCTCACCCCTTTCAATCCCGAAGCGCTCGGAAAACCGTGGGGCTATTCGAACGGAATGCTCGCGGCACCGGGGCACCAATTGTTCGTGGCCGGGCAGATCGCCTGGGGCCCCGATCAGGAGATCGTGAGCGACGATTTCGCCGAACAGTTCGGCCGAGCCCTCGCGAACGTGCTCACCGTAGTCGAAGCGGCCGGCGGAAAGGCGGAGCACGTTGCACGGCTTCTGATCTTCGTGACGTCGAAGGCCGAGTACCTCGCGGACACCAAAGCCGTCGGAAGGCAGTACCGAGAAGTGCTAGGCAAGCACTATCCGGCGATGTCCCTCGTCGAGGTCAAGTCGCTGCTCGATCCCCGGGCCAAAGTGGAGATCGAAGCGACCGCCGTCCTGCCCTGACGAACGTTCGATCCGTCACGGAGTTCGATCCGTCAGGCTGCGCGATCGGTCAGTGCCGCGCGATCGGTCAGTGCAGCGGGCGCGGCGGTCGTCTCGGCCCGACGTGGACCGCACGGCGGCTGTCTTGATTCGGTGCAGCCGTGCCTTGGCGTGCGTGCTCCCAGACCGCGCGCTCCTGCTCGAGGAAAAGATCGACCAAGGCGGCGTTGTCCTTGTTGTGAAAACCGGGACTGTCGCGAGCGAGATTGGAGTTGAGCAAGTCGAGCAACGCGAGCATGCCCGCGCGTAAATGCGACTCGTTGGCGAAACATTCCCGCACGCACTGCGCGCGCCCCGCTTTGCCTTTGCTCGCGGGGAGCTCGTCGTACATGCGCGAGATGGCGCGTAGGATCGCCAACGAAAGATAGTCGCTGTTCGGCGGCAGTCGGTCGATCGCCCGAAGTTGCGTCGACACCTCCTGTCGTCGATCCGCCTCGGTACGCCCTTGCGCAGGAGCGACCTCGTCGTGCAAGGGCGGGCGCGACGCGGAGAGTGGGAACGGCGCGTGGCTGGGTTGAGACTGCGCGGGCGGGGCGGGCATCGGCGCCCTGGGTCGAGTGGCGTCTTCGAGAAGGATCTCCGAGTCCGACAGCTCGAGCTCGGCTTCCTCGGTCAACGACGGGATCGAAGCGCGTCGCGGACTGGTCGGGGGATCGAACATGGGTGAGGTGCGTGCCGGCGGGGGTGGCAGTGCGCGCGGGGCCGGTGAATGTGGACGCATCGGAGGCTGCGACGGACGTGCCGGTGGCCGAGACGGATGCGTGGGCGGTTGCGACGAGCGCAGGGGCGGTTGCGAGGGGCGTATCGGCGGCTGCGACGCGTGCAAAGGCGGCTGCGGTGCGGGTGGCTGCGTCGGCCGTCGAGCGGGCGGTGCGGTCAGCGGTCGGGCGACCGCCTGCGGGCTCTTCGGTGGAGGCTGGGACACCGAGCTTCTTTGCGGCGGTCCCGGAGGAACTGGCACCGAACGCAACGCCGATACAGCCGACGGGGCTGCCGCGCTCGGTCGTTCGGGCGGTGGCGGAACGGTGCGTGGTCGGCTGGCGACCGGGGCCGGTGGTGGCGCGCTCGGACTGGGGCGTGGCGAGCGAACCGGGCGCTCGTTGCGTTCTCGCGTGCGTTCCCAGCCGTCGTCGTCCGCCGTTTCGGGACGCGGCATGGTGGTCGTGTCTTCGTTCGGCTCGCCCGGGCGGTCTCGCGGGGGCGGGGGCACTGACGGAGGGCGCGCTTCGAGCAGTCGGCCATCCGGCACCGTGTGCTCGCCCACGATGTCGTCGCCGATGGGACTAAACCTCGAGAGATCTGGCGCGGCCGGCCCGGGCGACGCTGACGGATTGGCGGTGGGCGGTTCCGGGGGGGTTGGCTCCACCGACGGTGGCTCGGGCGAACGCGGTTCTGGCGAACGCGGAACAGCGCGCGCCGGCTCTACCGACGGTGGCTCGGGCGAAGGCGGTTCTGGCGGCGGCGTTTCGGGCGGCGTCGCCTCTCGCGGTTCGGCGGCTCTCGCGGGAGGTGGGGGAGGCGCGGATGAAAACCGTCGAACCGGAGGCGAGCTGAATTCGTACGAACTCGAATCGTCGAGCAGGCCCTGCGGTTTCGCGATGGTCTCGAGCACGACGTCGTTCCACACCTCGCTGAGCGGAGCGTGCTCGATGAGCGAAATCACTTCGGAGGAACCAAGAAGTCGCTCTTCGTCGGGCGGCGTGCCGCGTCGGGCGCATTCGAGGGCGTGCGCGAACGCCGAGCGCAGCTGCTCGGAGCTCATGCGGTCGGCAATCTTTTCCGCCCCGAGGGTCTTGGTCACCTCTCGGAAGGAAATCAGCTCCTCGGCGATAGCGCTCTGGATGATGAACTCGACTCGATCGACAGCACGGTGTCGTTGTTGGGGATCGGAGTCGGCCGCTTCGAGCCAGTCACCATCGACGGCAAAGCTCCAGAGCTTGCCGTGGTCGAGGTGTTGAATGCGTTTCGACAGCGGAACGAGCCCGAGCACGGTTCTGGCGTCGGCAATGCCCGTTTCCACCGCGAGCGTCAGGTCCTCTGCGGCGCCTTCTGGAGAGAGCATCTCCGCGATCTTCGGATGAATGCCGACTGTCTCGACGAGCAGCCGCACCCGGACGTCCGTCTCGTGCGCCAGGGCGTGCACGATGGCTTTGGGGGGGAAGTACTCGAGGAAGTCTTCCGAGATCCTCCATCCGCCGCCGAGGGCGCGCGAAACGATGCGGGCGAGGAACCGCTCGCGTGGTGAATCCAGGTCGGAGAAGGCTGCCTGCAGGCTGGCGGTGGACTCGGGCGGCGGCATGGCGCGTCTCGCTTCGGGGTCGACGGGGAACGGCTAGTGTACGGGTGAACCCTCTTGGTTGTCGCCCATAAATCCGGTGCGCGAGGAGCACGAACCCCGGGGATTTTCAGCTGCTTTTGTCGTGCCGAGTCGGATGCTCAGCGTCGCGGCTTGGTGACGTCGGTGGCTCCGGGCCATGCGTCCGCCGGCGGCGTTTCGTGACGACGGAGCGCTCCGCGCGGTCGCTCGAAGCGGGCGCAGTACTTCTCCCAGAGCCCGGTGATGCGTCGCACCTCGGGATCGTTCTCCAAGCCTTCGCTCAGCTTGGCGAGGTCGGTGCGCCCGGCGTCGCAAAGCTCGAACGCCCCGGAGTCGTCCCAGCTCCCGGCGCGCCGGCCGAATCGCGACGGATGCGGTCGGGCTGCGATTTCGGCAAGGCCGTCGATGAACCGCATCACGAAAGTGCCCTTTTGCACGTTCGCCGGCTTGTCGAGCAGGTCGCCGAGGTTGAAAGCGTACTCCTCGACCATCTTCTTTCCGCTCTCCGGGTGCTCGTACTCGATGGTCAACATGATCTCGTCCTGGGGACGAATCTTTCCACCCTTGGCCATCAGGTCGCTGAGAAAGAGTTGGGAGGTATTCGCCGAGTAGTGAATCGCCTGAATGTCCTCTTTCACGGTCGAGGCCTCTTCTCCGTAAAACACGTTGAGTCGCATCGAGGGCGGCAGGTGCAACCGAAAGTGCACGTCGTTCGCCGAGGTTTCCACCAAGGAAACGAACCGCGAGCCGAACACCGCATCGACCTCAGCTTCGGATCCCAAAAAGACGTAGGCCCCTTTGCCACGCTCGGTCAGCCGGTCCAGCAGCGCATCGTTGAACGTTCGTCCGACGCCGACCCCAGACAGCCGAATCCGACGACTGTCGTAGAACTTCGAGATGGTCGAGATGAGGCGAGAGTCGGTGACGCCGGTGTTGGTCTCGGCGTCGGTGATCATCACCACCCGGTTGGAGTACGCGGGCTGATAGGCCTTGTCCGTGACGTCGTAACCCTTCGTGAGCCCGGCGTGCAGATCCGTGGACCCCATGGGGCGCAGCATTCGAATCGTGCGCAGCAGCGTGTCTTGAGGATCCCGCCCGACGACGAAGTTTTCGAGCGCCGAGCAAGCACGGTGGTCGAAGAGCGTCATGTGCACGATGTCGCCGCGCTTGAGCTCGTCGCTCATGCGCAAAAGACCGCGCTTGAGGTACTCCATGCGGCCTTCGGCTTGCATGGATCCCGACCGGTCGATGACAAACGAGATGTTGACGTTGCGGCGACTCTGCTTGGTCACGGGGTAGCCGCTCACGCCGAGCGCCAAGGTGTAAATCCCGTTTTCGTTCGCTTTGGGGGCGATCCCTCCAAGCACCGCGAAGTCATCCGACTCGTTGACGGTCTTGTTTTGGAAGGAGAAGTAGTTGAGGAGCTCGTGCGGACGCACGTGCTCGATGGGAAGCGGGAGAAAGTTGTCGATGGCGTAGTTGACGCGCTGGGCGGACGACAGGCTCATGGTGTCGTCGTTCGAGAGGTAGGTCGCGGCGCCCCAGTCGTTGAACTGGCTGTCGCCCTGAGCGACGGTGGCGCCGTCCGAGGGACTGTCGGTGGCGATCTCGGCCGCGCCGTTTTTGCTCTCGGCGTCTTCGTCCGCCATCGAGAAGCCTTCGCCGCCACTCGGCGACCGATCGCGTTTGCTTTGGGCGACCGCTGCCGGAGGCTCGGCCGCAGGAGCCGGGGCTGGAGACGCTGGTGGTGGCGGCGCCATGGCCGGCCTCGAGGGCGAACTCGGCTTCGGCTTTTTCATGGGGCGGCGCTCCTTGTGTGCGAGGCCGCCCATGCCCCTGGCGGATCCTCCCGAGCCCCCGCCTCGGCCGAATGCGCTCGAGCCGGTCGGCGGCGGCCCACGCCAGCGCTCCTGGTGCCTCAGCTGGGGAAAGCACTCGGAGCTGTTGTCGACGAGCGCTGGAAGGGTGCGGAGCGGCGGCGGTGGCGGCGGCGGCTGGTGGCTGCGGGCCGGGTGGCTCTGGGGCTTGAACTCGTGCGCCGGGGCTTCTCCCGCCTGCTTTTTCCCGTTCGCCGCGGTGACGGCTTTGTCGCCCGCGGGAGATGCGCCGCATCCCAAAGCCACGATGGCGAGCAACGACCAAGCGAAATTCTTGTACATGTCCGACCTCGAACCTTCCTACGTCTGGCACAACGCCGATGCCCCGTCTCGGCTTACAGAGAATAGACGGGCGGCCGGAAAAAAAGGTCTACTGGACGTCCGGGCCTGGCTCGACTACTCGACATGCGTCGGGGATGGCAGAAACGCAAGGCGCCCTCGCGGTCGTTGCTCGCTTGAAGCACGGCTACAGTTTCTCCGAGCTAAAGAAGCTACTGAGGGCTGTGCCGTTTAGTGCGATGTCGACGGTGCACTACGCGCGTTTCGTCGTCTTGCAAGGCGATTCCGACGTGGGAATAGAGCGCGACTCTCTCGTGCTCTCGACGAACTTCGACTTGCCACGTGACGAGCACCTGACCGAGCTTCGTGAAGAAGGCGGTGCGGCTCTCGATGCGGTGCTGGCGTTCTGCGAAGACTATCCGAGTCGGGGCACGGCGGACGCGAAGGCGTTCGAGCGGTTCGTAGAGAAGAATGCAAAACCCTACGGGGCTTTTCATATCGCCAAGCGTTTCTATTCGGTCCAGGAGATCCTTCGCGAGCGCGATCTCCGGGCGGCCATCGAGCAGCACCTCGACGAAGACGGGCCCTGGGAAGGCCGCGACGTCCACGCGGAGGTTCGGAAGTTCGTTGCGAGCCGCGGCGATCTGAAGTGGGCCGTCGACGAGCCGCCACCCACGCCTCGCCCCGAGTGGCTCGAAGAGCACTACCAACAGGAGAAGAAGGCGAACGTTCGAAAGTGGGGCCTCATTGGCGCCTTCGTCGTGTTCGGTCTCGGGTACCTGCGCTTTCTCGAGTGGGGCGACAAACGCAAGTACGAAAAAAAAGAGACCTACGAGAACGATTGGCGCCGCCGCCGTCTCGAGCTCGGTCGTCGGCGCCTCTTCGCCAGAGAAGAAACTCACCTCGTTGCGAATCCGCTGACCGACCTCAGCATCATGAGGCCCGGCAAGTTTCGTCAGGTCATTCTCGGCGGTGTTTTCAAGATCATCGACGATGCTGCGAACTTCGTTTTCTACAAGGGGGATCTCGGAGGCATTCCGTCGATTCACTTTGCCCGGTGGGTTCCCGTCGACGACTCCAAACGACTGCTCTTCATGAGCAACTACGACGGGAGCTGGGAGAGTTACCTTGGAGACTTCGTCGACCAGCAGTCGGCAGGGCTCACCGCGGTTTGGAGCAACACCGAGGATTTTCCGCCGACGCGCTTTCTGACGCGAGATGGCGCGTCGAACGAGCAAGCATTCAAGCGCTGGGCTCGTGACCAGCAGATCCGGACGGACGTCTGGTACGCCGCGTACCCCGATCTCACGGTGCAGAACGTCATCGCGAACGCGCTCATCCGCCGTGGTGTCTACGAGCTCGACGCCGATCTCGTCGAAAAATGGCAACGTCTTCTCTGACCGAGGACAGCATGAAGAAGAGCGACGAGCCCGTAGTCATCGACACGTCCCAAGTCCAGGGCGTGCTGTTGAGTGGCCACGGCAAGCTCAACGACGCGCGCTTTATCTTGCTGCGAATCGATGAGCCACTGGCCGCGAAAAAGTGGCTAGCGGACGTTCGTCCCGAAATCACCAACGGTCACCACCGGCCAGAAGACGAGGCCGTTCAGATCGCGTTCACCTACGCGGCCCTCGTCGAGCTCGGGGTCCCGCGGCAGACGCGCGCTGGTTTTTCGGTCGAGTTCGAGGAGGGCATGACGGCGCCCCACCGGAGCTTCATGCTCGGGGACAGCCGCGAGAGCGCGCCGGAGAACTGGGAGTGGGGTGGGCCGAAAAACGAGCCAGTGCACATCCTTTTGATGCTCTACGGCAAAGGGCCCACGGAGCTCGAAGCCCTGGTCCAGCGTCATCGAAAGCTGGCGACCGACGGCGGGCTCTCGGTGGTGATCGAGCGCGAGACGCACACGCTTTTCGACGGAATCGGCTATCGTGAGCACTTCGGCTTTCGTGACGGCGTCGCGCAACCGCGGATGGATGCCGTTCCTTCGCACGAGCTGGCGCACCGCCGCGGCGCGATGCGTGAGGACGCACACGGCAACACCATCAAGGCCGGAGAGTTGCTTCTCGGGTACGAGAACGAATACGGCCACTATCCGGTGAGCCCCGCGGCAGGCATCGACGAGAGTCGCTCGCTGCCGGAGAAAACTTACGGCCGCGGGGGTTTCGACCTCGGCAAAAACGGCACGTACCTCGTCTATCGACAGCTCGAGCAGGACGTCTACGGGTTCTGGAAGGCGCTTCACGACAAGGTCGGGGGAGACTCGAAGGATCGCGACTACGTCGCCGCCAAAATGGTCGGGCGATGGCCGAGTGGTGCGCCGCTGGTCAAAGCGCCGGACCACGACACCCCCGGTATGGAGCTCGACGACAGTTTTTCCTACATCAGCGATCCGAAGACGGCGGACCCGCACGGCGAGAAGTGTCCGTTCGGGTCGCACATTCGGCGATCGAACCCCCGCGACTCGATCCTCTCGCCGGACGTCGACCGAGCGATCCAGCTCTCGAAACGCCACCGAATGGTTCGGCGGGCGCGCCCCTATGGCCTGCCGGTGGATGAAAAGTTCCGCTCGGAAGAGGTCATCGAAAAGGGCTCCGACGGCGCATCCCGGGGGCTCAACTTCATCTGCTTCAACGCGAGCATCGCTCGTCAGTTCGAGTTCGTGCAGCACACCTGGTGCAACAGCCCGAAGTTCGCCGAGCTGCACAACGACCCGGATCCGTTGATCGGGGAGCAGACGCGGCTCGACCCGAAGGGCGGGGATTTCACGATCCCCGGACAGCCGGTTCGGCGTCGGGTCACCGAGCTTCAGCGCTTTGTCACCACCAAGGGCGGCGCCTACTTCTTCATGCCGAGTCTCGCGGCGATCGAATACATCGCCAAGGTGCGGGACATGACGCCGCTCCAGAAGCACGTGGCGTTTTTTGACACCGACAATGACGGCATCATTTCCATCGGCGACACCTACCGCGGTCATCGCCGTCTCGGTATCAGCCAGTTCTACAGCGCATTGTTCTCGATGATCATCAACTTCGCCCTCTTCTTCCAGACCAAGGGCAAATTCATGCAAATCAAGGTCGAGAACATCGCGATGGGCAAACACGCTTTCGACACGGGCATTTTCGACGACGACGGCATGCTCGACGAAAAGGTGTTCGACGAGCTCTTTTCCACGGCCACCGGAGCATCGGGTGAGCCGAGCGACGAGGACGTCATCACCCGTCCGGAGATGAACGCGTTCGTGACGGCTGGGGGCGACCGAGGTCGGCCCAATCCCGGCGGATTGCCGCATTGGTTTTCCCAGAGGGAAACCGAGCTCATTTTCTGCCTGGCCAGCGACGCGAAGGCCACCGTCGACGGGAAAGACGAACCGGCGATCACCCGTCGCACGCTCAAGGACTTCTACCGTGGCGATCTCTTCCCCAAAATCGAACGGCTGCTCGCGTACAAGCGTGTCGGCGGCTTCGGGCTCTGACTAGACCAGCTGCTCGAATACGAGGTCGTCGGGCACGTCGATCTCCATTCGGAGCAGGGCATAGCCGTAGGTTTTCCCTTGGGGATCGAGCCGGAGGGAGGCGAGCGCTCCGCCACCGAGGGCGCCGTGCAACAGAAAGTTCATGGCTTCGAGATTCGGAAGCTCGAATCTCTCGACGTTGCCTCGACACCACTCCCCGAAAAGATTCTTGACGCGCTCCGCCGTCACTTCCTTCACGAGCAACGGGTAGAACTCTGGTTTCCGCGCGATGAGTCCGATGTTGCAGACGTCGCCTTTGTCGCCGGCACGGCTGTGGGCCAAATTGTAGAGCTTCGTTTTCATTGGCCTGCGAGAAACTCCGAGTAAGCGTCGAGATTCCAATCCCGACCGAGGAACTCCCGAACGAGCGCGCTTTCGTCGGCGCCAGCGCCCCGGGCCAACACCGTTTGTCGCCAGCTCGCTGCGGTCTCTGGGTTCATGTACCCCTCGGCTTCGAATCGGGTGAGCACGTCACGCGCGATGGCCAACGCCCACTGGTAGCCGTAGTACGCGGCGTCGTACCCCATCAAGTGACCGAAAGTGGCCTGGAAGTGCGTATCCGGTAGCGGAGCGAAGCTCTGGGCCGCTTCCATGATTTCGGTGAGCACCGCGTCCGTGTCCATCGGCGGGGTTTTCGAGTGGTATTCGAAATCGAGAAGGCTCAGCGCGATCTGCCGCTCGGTGCCGAGCGCTCGCCCGAACGAACGTGCCGCCGTCATCGCTCGAAACAAATCATCGGGGATCGTCTTCCCGGTCTCGTGATGCTTGGCAAAAACGTCGAGGGTCTCACGCTTCCAGGCCCACTCTTCGAACATCTGCGACGGTGTTTCGACGAAGTCCCGCACGGTGCTCGTGCCCGAGTAGCTCGTGAGCTCCTCCTTGCTGAGCACGTGGTGCAACGTGTGACCGAACTCGTGGAAGAGCGTCGTGACTTGTTCGTGCGTGAGTAGCGCCGCCGTGTCCCCGGGTTTCGGAAAGTTTGTCACGAGCGCTGCGATCGGCTCGACATAGTCCCCATTCGGGAGGCGCTTGCCCGCACGCAAGCTGAACATGGCCGCGTGCTTGAACTTGCCCTCTCGCGGGTACAAGTCGAGATAGACACGGCCAACGAAGCTGTCGTGCTCGAATAGATCGATGACTCGCACGTCATCGTTCCAATTCGGAGCGGTCGTGTTCGTTCGGATCTCGACCGTGTACAGCGTGCTCACGATCTGCAAGAGCCCGGAGAGCACACTTTCTACTTCGAAGTATTCCGATAGCACTTTCGAGTCGAAGCCATACTTCCGCTTACCGAGCAGTTGCTGCAGGTACAGGCGGTCCTGAAGCGGCAGCCGCTTCGACGGATCTCCGCCGTGTCGGGCATGCTCTTCGGCAAACTCCGCGTATTCCCGCTTGGCTGGCTCGCGCACCCGCTGGCTGGCATCGGTGAGGAACTTTTTCACCTCGCTGGGTGTTTTTGCCATCCGCGGCTCGACCGCGTAGTCCGCCCAGGTTTCGTACCCGAGTAATCGAGCCTTTTCGTGTCGGAGCACGAGCACCCTTTCGAGAATCGGAACATTCTCGTCCGCGGCTCGATTGTTGAAGAGTCGGGCGAGCTCGAACGCGACGTCACGGTCGTCGCAGTAGGTTGCCACGGGGAAATAGTCGGGATAGTCGGTGGTGATCCGCACCTTGCCGTCGTCGCCCGCTGGGTGCGATGCGAGAAAGGATTCGGGCAGACCACCGAGCTTCGATGCGTCGACTTCGATCGCTAGCGTGGCTTCGGAAAGATTGGTCTCGAAGTCGAGCTCGAGCTTGGTCAGCTGCTGGTTGATCGCGCGAAGTCGCGTCTGTTTGTCGGCTGGAAGGTCGAGACCGTTTCGTCGAAAGTCGCGAACGAGATCACGGAGCAATCGCTGCCTCGTCGAATCGAGCTTCGGTTTGCTGTCATCGAACGAAAAAATCACCCGTGCCAGCTCGGCGTCGAGCATCAAGTCCGTGTAGAATTCGTCGATTTTCTTTTGGCAGTCCTTGGCGGTGTTGCGAGCACCGACGTCGTCGTGGGCGACCGCCATCAGGCCAGTCATTCCGCTGGCCAGGCCGACTTCGAACACCATGTCGTCGAAGCGCCCGAGCACCTTCTCGTAGCTGAGGGCATCTTCGTTCGAGCATGCCTTGATTTCCTCTCGAATTGCGCGCGCCCGCGCGAGCTTGTCTGCGCACAGGCTACCGATGCTTTTCGAGTCGCGGATGAACTCAAGGGGATCGATCTTCACTATTTTTACGATCGACATCCATTACCTCAGGAAACGAGCACGCTTACTTGCGGCTCGACGGCATCTCGGGGGATCAGCGTGGGCCAGTGGTTCACCATCGGGGTCGGTTCGCTCCGACCGGGAGTCAGCCCTCGACAGGCCCCGGGCACACCGTCAAGCATCATCGGCGCCATCTCAGCAGAGAATCGCTTGGCGCTCGTGCGGTCAGAGGCGCGCATCGCGAACCGCAACAGAACTTCCGGGGCATCGGAATCGCGCGCGGGCGCCATCGGCCCGTGGGCGCCCGAAGCTCCGATCAAGGCCGCATGATAGTCGTCGATTTGAATGCCCATCTTCTTGCACCGCGCCAGAACCAACTCGACGGTTCGCTCGGCGCGCTCGTGGGCCTGGGGCCACACGAAGGTCATGCTGACCACATTCGTCCAGCCGTCGGCGTACGTCACCGATACCTTGAGGTGTTCGGGCGGTGGTCGCCCGCGAATACCGGTGGTCCGCACCCGGTTGTTGCCCAGGTCCTCCAGCTGGATGCTCGTGAAGTCCGCCGTCACGTCCGGGGTGAGATACGATTTCGGATCCCCGATCTCGTAAATCAGTTGCTCCTTAATCACTGCTGGAGTGATGCGCCCGCCCAGTGACTCGTGCTTCTGCACTTCGAACTCGCCGTTCTCGGCCACCTCGACGATCGGATAACCCAGGTTCTCGAGGTTCGGAACGTCTTGCCAACCTCCAGAAAAATTCCCTCCGCTCGCCTGCCCGCCGCATTCGATGACGTGCCCGGCGATGACCCCCGCCGCCCGACGATCCCAATCATCCGGCTTCCAACCAAACTTCTCGATGCAAGGACCAAGCACGAGCGCTGAGTCGGTGCATCGCCCAGTGACGACGATCTGTGCGCCCTGCTTCAGCGCATCGGCAATCGGATCTGACCCCAAGTACGCGTTGGCGCTGAGCACCCGCGGCTGAATCTTGGAAAACGGTTCCTTCGTATCCAGGTTCTCGAGCCCCACCCCCCGTTCGAGCAATCCGTCGATGCTCCCGAACACATCGTCCCCAGTGACCAAACCTACCTTGAGCCCTCGAATCCCCTTGCGCTCCGCGATTCCCAGAACCGCCTCCGCACACGCTTGCGGATTCATGCCCCCCGCGTTCGTCACGATCTGGATGCCGCGATCGACGATCAACTCCAGTGCGGGATCGAGCGCTTTCAAGAAGTCCGTCGCAAAACCCGAACTCGGCCGGTCCTGCATCTTCTTTCGCAGGATCGCCATCGTCACCTCGGCGAGATAATCGAGCATCACGATGTCCACTGGCCCGGCGGTCACCTGATCCAGTAGCGCGTCGTTGCGGTCGCCCCAGAAGCCAGAAGCCCCGGCAATTCGAACGGTCTTCACGTGAGTACCCTACCGCTTCAAGCGGGCTTCCTGAACACCGCCATCACGTCGGTCTTCGGAGCAAAGAAGTACCCGAAGAACGCCCAGAAAAGCGTCATCGGGGAATAGAGCTTCCAGCTGTTCACTCGCGGGGGCTCGAAGCCGATGTCGAGCGTGTCATCGAAACACGAAAAATAGTGAGCCACGAAGCGGTGATTCACGAACGGGAAGAGCGTGTTGATGTACATCGTCGGATAGTAGCGAACGAGCTCCCAGCCCATTTTCTTCCCGCTCTCCAAGAGCGCCTTCTCCGACAACATGTGACGGTGATACGGCTGGTGCAGCGTGTGGTGAAATCGTTCCGCGGCGCCGAGATCGATCGCCGTCGCATTGGGTGTCCCAATCGCCAAAATTCCCCCCGGCTTCACCAACGAGTCGAATCGTCGGAGCAACTCCCAGGGCTCGGGCACGTGCTCGATGACGTCTTGCGACAGCACCACATCATAGCGCTGGTCCAGTACCGTCCGGTCGCCGAACTTCTCCGAATACTCGTCGAACCCCACGACCTGCTCGTATCCACGCTCCCCCAAAAATTCGAGAACGTGTCCCCCACCGCACCCATAGTCCAAAACGCGGTGCTCACGCCGAACGCCGCCCTTCTCGAGGCGCTTGAGCAACCCCGAATACATGACTTTCAGTCGCCAATCGAGCGTCGCATCCCCATGAAACGGATACTTCGCATAGTAGTGAGGAAGATCGACGTCCTCTTCCGCGTGAATGCTTCCGCACCCCTCACATCGCCAAACCCCAAACGTCTCGTTCTTGAACGCTCGAACGTTGCAATGTACCCGCGCGTTTTCCCGAACAGGCGCGTCTCTCTCGCAGATGTTGCACAGGGCCATCGGCCTCCGCGCACTCTAGATCAAGCCGCGCTCGATCCCGCCTGCTAATCGTCGGGCGGATCCCTTGCCAGCGCCTCGAGATCCTCCTTTGTTGCCGTTCGCCAAAGGCCGTCGTGCCCGCCTGCGGCCGGCGCTTGGACCGCCTTCGGTTCCTTCGTCAGGGCGTCCAAGTCCTGCGCCGTCGGCAGTGGCCACATGCCCGCCACCCGACTTGATTCGCTCGCCTTTGCGAGCTCGAAGTACAACGGCAACTCCTCGAGCAACCGCCGGAGCTCGGCCGGCCGCCGCGTCGCAACGGCATCGCAGATTTGCCCGTAAACGACTCGGATCTGCCTCGTGTCGAATGCCCGATCCTTCGGAAGCGGCCCAAGCTCGTCCACGACCCGTTCCCAATACGTCACGATGGCTGCGCTAAACGCCGAGCCCACCAAACACCGGTGAAACTCGTTCTTCATCGCCAAATACCCCACCCGATCCCCGACCTCTGCGGCCTCGAGCATCCTATCGAGCCACCGACGCATCTCCTCCAGCCGTCCCCAGCACGCCCCCAACCTCACCGCTTGCGACTCCAGCGTGTGCTTCAGCCAATTCGTGTCCTGAAGCTCTGCCTCATTCAACTGCCTCACCCGCGACTCGGCGTACGCCCGCGTCACGACCAATCGCCGCACTTCCAACTCCCGGAGTGCCTCCCTCACCGGCGCAACACTCACCTCGAACTCGCGCGCAATGTCCACCACCCGCAATCGCGCCCCCGGAGCCAACCGCCCCTGCCGAATACGCGCCAACAACTCCAAAAAAATCTTCTCCCGCAAACACGCCCGAGTCCGAGTCATCCCCCCCAATCGGCCATCCCACCCCCCCAGTTGCGCAAAAAGCACCCCGCGCCCACCATCGATGATCGATCATCCGTGATCGATGATCGATCATCCGTGACCGATGATCGATCGCGCACCGCGATCGCGGGTTGGGGGGCTAGGCGGGGGTTAGCCAGGGGAGGTGGGCTTCGTCTTTGCCCGTGGCGGCTCGGAGGTAGGCTCTTTGGAATAGCGCTCCGAAGGTTTTTTTGCCGGTTTTGAACTCTACGCCGTCGATTTCGCGGACCGGAGTGACTTCGGCGGCAGTGCCGGTGAGGAAAACTTCGTCGGCGCGGAGGAGCTCTTCGCGGGTGAAGGACTTGATGCAGACGGGCACGTCGATTTCCTTGGCGATGACAAGGAGGGAGTCGCGGGTGATGCCGGGGACGATCGAGGAGCTCTCGTCGTTGGTGTAGAGCGTGCCGTCGCGGACGAAGAAGATGTTCTCTCCGGTCGCGCTGGCGACGGTGCCGTCGTGGTTGAGGAGAATGGCGTCGTCGTATCCGCGGTCGAGCGCTTCGTGGGCGGCGAGCACGTTGTTGGCGTAGTGGCCGCTGGCTTTTGCCATGGTGGGGACCATGGTGTGGTGGAACTTGCGCCACGAGGAGATGGTGACGCGGATGCCGTTGTGCAGCGCTGTTTCCCCGAGGAAGGTCCCGAGCTCGCGAATGGCGATGAAGCAGCGCACTTGGCACTCGCGCTTGGGTTTGAGGGCGATCGGGCCGCGGCCGAAGTAGGCGAGCGGACGGAGGTAGCCGTGGCCGATTCCGTTCTTACGGACGACTTCTCGGCAGCCGTTGATGAGGGTTTCGACTCCGTAGGGGATTTCCATTCCGTAGAGTTTTGCCGAACGGTGCATGCGTTCGACGTGGTCGCGCAGGCGAAAGAGCGCGGAGCCTTTGTCGGTGGGGTAGACGCGGATGCCTTCGAACACGGCGGTGCCGTAGTGGAGGGCATTGGAGTAATAGTGAATGCTTTGCGACTCGGCGTCGCGGAGCTCGCCGTCCCACCAGATGAAGCGGGCGAGCTCTTGGCTCGTGGGGCGGGAAAGCGGGAGCACGTCCTCTTCAGGGACGCGGGCGAAGCTCGGCCATTCGTCTACCGAAACCATGGGACCTCGAGATGCTTGGAAATACGTGCAGGGGGAAAGGAGCCAAAGGGTAGAGAGGTCGGCGCCAGTGAGGAAGGGTGAAAGGCTCGCCGGCCTTTTGGCCGGGGCCGCGGGGTTGCCCATCGATCGGGCGCGGGGCAGGCTGGCAAGCGATGAAGGTCGGGTGGATCGGCGTGGCAGCGATGCTCGTTGCCGCCTGTGGCGGCGCGGATGCTGGCGCGCTCGTGGAGGGAAGCGGGGGGACCGCGGGGGCTGCGGGTTCGGGTGGGGCGTCGGGGTCCGGAGGTGTTGGTGGCGGAAGCGGGGGATCCGGCGGAGCGGGTGGAGTAGGTGGTGGACCGGTGGGCGGTCCCATTCCTTCGCCGGGGTGTGGGCTCGGGGCTTTGTCGGGTGGCGACTCGACGGTGCAAGTTCCTGGGCCGCGGTCGTACGTCCTACACGTTCCTGCGGGATACGATGGCGCCCAGCCGGTGCCGCTCGTGCTGAACTTTCACGGGTTCACGTCGAATGCTGGGCAGCAGATCATTTTTTCGGGGATGAACGAGACGTCCGACGCGCGGGGGTTCGTGCTCGCGTATCCGGAGGGAATTGGTACGAGCTGGAATGGGGGAGCGTGTTGCGGGCAGGCGGCGACCGCGGGACTCGACGACGTGGAGTTCGCGCGGGTGGTCGTGAATGACGTGGCGAACCGAGCTTGCGTGGACATGCGACGGGTCTATGCGACTGGCATGAGCAACGGGGGGTTCATGTCGCACCGGTTGGCGTGTGAGGCGTCCGATGTGTTTGCAGCGATCGGGCCAGTCGCGGGGGTTGTCGGCATCCCGTTCGAGCAGTGCAATCCCGGCAGACCTGTGCCCGTCATTCATTTTCACGGAACGAACGACGCCTTGGTGCCATACGGCGGCGGGCAGCTCGGCTTCCCCGGTCTGACGGCGGGCAATTTTCCTTCGGTGCCCGATACGTTCGGACTCTGGGGCGGAAAGAACCAGTGCAAGCGTGGTCCCGAGGTCACGAACCAGGTGGGTGCCGCGACGTGTGAGACGCTTTCGGACTGCGCCGGCGGCGTGCGCGTGACGCTATGTACGATCCAGGGAATGAATCACTGTTGGCCTGGAAAGGCGTTTTGCCCGCTCTTGCCGTCGAACACGGATCTCAACGCGAACGACGCGATGCTCGATTTTTTCATGCAGTTCGAGCTGCCGTAGGGGTCTACGACGCTGACCGCTCTTTGACCGTCTGCTCGTCCTTCATCCACGGCATCATTCCGCGGAGGCGTTCACCGACTTCTTCGATCGGGTGCTTGCTGCCCTCGGCTTCGAGACTCTTGAACTTGGGTTTGCCGGCTTTGTGCTCGGCCATCCATTCGTCGGCGAAGCTGCCCGATTGGATTTCGGACAGGATCTTTTTCATCGTGGCTTTGGTCTCGCCGGTGACGATTCGTGGGCCTCGGGTGAGGTCGCCGTATTCGGCCGTGTTGCTCACCGAGTAGCGCATGTTTCCGATGCCGCCTTCGTAGATGAGGTCGATGATGAGCTTGAGCTCGTGGCAACACTCGAAGTAGGCCATTTCCGGTGAGTAGCCGGCCTCGACGAGCGTTTCGAACCCGGCGGTGATGAGTGCGCTCAGTCCACCGCAGAGCACCGACTGCTCGCCGAAGAGATCGGTCTCGGTTTCTTCGCGGAAGCTCGTTTCCAGGATTCCGGCCCGGCCACCTCCTGCTGCGGCGGCGTAGGCGAGGGCGAGGGCTTTCGTGTTTCCGGCGGGATCGGCTTCGACCGCGATCAGCATCGGCACGCCGCGACCTTTCACGTATTCGCGGCGCACGGTGTGTCCGGGTGCCTTCGGGGCCACGAGAAAGACACCGACGCCCTCGGGCACCGCGATCTTCTTGAAGTGGATTCCGAAACCGTGCGCGACGGCAAAGTAGTCACCCTTTTCGAGGCCTGGGGCGAGCTCGTCTTTGAACACTTCCGGAGCGAGCTCGTCGGGGACGAGCATCATGATGATGTCGCCCCACTTGGCCGCCTCAGCAGGACTCGTCACTTTGAGGCCCTCGGCTTCGGCGCGCGCCCAGCTCTTGCTGTCTTTGCGCAGCCCGACGGCTACCTCGACGCCGCTGTCACGTAGGTTGAGAGCGTGGGCATGGCCCTGGCTCCCGTAGCCGATGATGGCGACCTTTTTGCCTTGGATGAGCGATAGGTCCGCGTCTTTGTCGTACAGCGCTTTCATCTGATTCCTCCGAGAGGTGGGTTTACAGGATGGCCGAGGGGCGCAAAAGGGATGCGCCCCGCTCGAGTTCCGGCCGCGAATCAGGCGGCGTTTTCCCCGATGTTGCTCGTTTTGTCGTCGCCGGGGCGGGCGAGGGCGATCGTGGCCGACCGGCACAAGTCTTTTATGCCGAGGGGTCGGAGCAGTTCGAGAAAATTCTCGACCTCTTTCGACGGGGCCGATAGCTCCACCGTGAACGCCGTTGGGGAATAGGCAATGACCCGGGCGCCGACCAGATTGATGATTCGTTCGAGGTCCTCGCGCGCTTTGGGCGCCGCGGCGCGCACCGTCACGAGACACAGCTCTCGTTCGATGTGCTTCTCGTCGGTCATGTGGTGGACTTTGCGCACCCGGACGAGCTTGTGCAGCTGCTTGATGATTTGCTCGATGATCTGATCGTCGCCGCGAGTGGTGAGCACGGCGCGCGAGAAACGCGGGTCGAGCGTTTTGTTGACCGCGATGGTGTCGATGTTGAAACCGCGTCCGGAAAACAGCCCGACGATGCGGGCCAGCTCACCGAATCGGTCTTCGACCAGGATACTCAGCACGTGACGACTGGTTTTTGAGCTCATGATTCGTCCTCGGTCTCAGGCGAGCTCACGCGGCTCGGGTTCTTCGCCGTCGTCTTCGGGCTCGAGCACCAGCTCGTAGTGTGCGGCGCCCGCGGGAATCATCGGATAGACGTTGGCTTCCTTGGTCACGATGATGTCCATGACCACGACGCCCGGCGTGTTGAGACCCTTTTCGAGGATCTCGTGTAGCTCTTCGGGTTTTTCGGCGCGTAGCCCCGTGGCTCCGTAGGCCTCGGCGATCTTCACGAAGTCCGGGAAGTACTTCATCCCGACTTCGGAGTAGCGGCGAGAGTAGAACAACTCTTGCCACTGGCGAACCATGCCGAGGAAGTTGTTGTTCATGATCAAGACTTTGACGTCGAGTCCTTCGTGCACGCACGTCGCGAGCTCCTGAATACACATCTGAAATGACCCGTCCCCCGTGATGCAGAGCACTCGTCGGTCCGGGTTGCCGACGGCAGCGCCCATCGCCGCGGGCAGCCCATAGCCCATCGTTCCGAGGCCACCGGAGGTGAGCCATGAACGGCCGTGTTTCACCGGGTAGTACTGCGCTGCCCACATCTGGTGCTGCCCGACGTCCGTCGCGCAGATGTCCTCGCCCCGCGTAATTTCGGCGATCTCTTTCATCATGCGCTGAGGAGCAATGCAGTCGGTCCGGTCCTTGAAGCTCAGCGGGAAACGCTTCTGCCAATCGCGGAGAATCCCCCACCACTCTTTACGCTCCGGCGGGGGAGCGTCGGGAAGCGCGTCGAGAAGTTGGCGAGTGACCGTCTTGGCGTCCCCGATGATCGGCACGTCGACGATCACATTCTTGTTGATGCTCGTCGGGTCGATGTCGACGTGGATGAACTTCGCCTTCTTCGCAAAGCAATCGAGTCGCCCAGTCACTCGATCGTCGAAGCGTGCGCCGATGTTGACGATGACCTCGGCTTCGGCCATCGCCATGTTCGCCGTGTAGGTCCCGTGCATGCCGAGCATGCCGAGGGACTGGTCGTGTCCGGAGGGGAACGCGCCGAGCCCCATGAGCGTCGGAGTCACCGGCAGGTTCAACCTCTCGGCGAGCTCGATGATTTCATCGGTGGCGTTGGCATTGACGACGCCGCCGCCGATGTAGAGCACGGTCCGTTCCGAGCTCTCGATGAGCTTGATCGCCTTCTTGATTTGCTTCGGATGCCCAGTGACCGTCGGTTTGTAGCTCGGAAGGTCGACGCTCTCCGGATACGAAAACGGGTGCTCCGCCGCGGTCACGTCCTTGGGCAGATCGACGAGCACGGGGCCGGGGCGGCCGCTCCGCGCCAGATAAAAAGCCTCCTTGATCACCGAGGCGAGCTCGCTGACGTCCCTGACCAGGTAGTTGTACTTCGTGCACGGCCGCGTGATCCCGACCACGTCGGCTTCCTGGAACGCATCGTTGCCAATCATCGTCGTCGGCACTTGGCCGGTGAGCACCACGAGTGGGATCGAGTCCATCATCGCGTCTTGGAGACCCGTGACCACGTTGGTGGCCCCAGGTCCGCTCGTGACGAGACACACTCCCACCTTGCCCGTCGAGCGCGCATAGCCCTCGGCGGCGTGGATGGCGCCCTGTTCGTGGCGAACGAGCACGTGGTTCAGCTTTCCGTCGAGCTTGTGCAGCTCGTCGTAGACGTGGAGGATCGCGCCGCCGGGATAACCGAAGAGCGCGTCGACGCCTTCGCAGAGAAGGCTCTCGCAGACGATGCGCGCGCCGCGCATGACCTCGCCTACCGGGCCGGCGACGGCTTTCGCCGGTTGCGGTTCGCGACTTCTCGCAGAAGGGCGAGACGACGCGCCGTTGCCGTCGGCACGTCGCGGTTCGCTGGCCGGCGGGGCACCACTTTTCGTGGTTTTCACGCCTGCGGTTCGAGCGCTCGACATATCTCAGCTCCCATTTCCTTCGTGGAGGCGTTGCCTCCGAGATCTTTAGTGCGGATGCCTTGGGTGAGCACGCTTTCGATGGCGCGTTCGAGCCGGTCGGCTTGTGCGGGCATTGCGAGCGAGGACCGAAGCATCATGGCGACCGACGCGATGGTGCCGAGCGGGTTCGCGATGCCCTGGCCGGCGATATCCGGGGCCGATCCGTGGATCGGCTCGTAAAGCCCCGGGCCGTCTCCCAAGCTCGCACTGGGTAGAAGTCCGATAGATCCGGCGAGAACCGCCGCTTCGTCGGTCAGGATGTCCCCGAAGAGATTGCCAGTCACGATGACATCGAACTTGCTCGGCTGGCGGATGAGATCCATCGCGGCCGAGTCGACGTATTGATGATCGAGGGCGACGTCGGAGAACTCCTTTTGGTGGATATCCGTGACGACCTCGCGCCAGAACCGCGAGACGTCGAGCACGTTGGCTTTGTCGACGCTCATCACCCGCTTTTTTCTGCCGCGGGCGATTTCGAAGGCGACCCGCGCGACCCGTTGGATCTCCGGCTCGCTGTACACCATCGTGTTGTAGGCCCGACGTACTCCATCTTTGTCGTCGATGCCCTTCGGAATGCCGAAGTAGATCCCTCCGAGAAGCTCGCGCACCACGACGAGATCCGTTCCGCGGGCCAGCTCGGTTTTCAGCGGCGAGTACTCCGCGAGCGGCGCGAACGTCTTGACCGGGCGGATGTTCGTGTAGACACCGAGCGCTTTACGGAGCGCGAGCAGCCCTCGCTCTGGGCGAAGCTCGGGCTCGAGCAAGTCGTACTTCGGTCCGCCGACGGCTCCGAGAAGGACGGCGTCGGCTGCTACGCAAGCGTCCCGAGTCTTGTCGGGAAGTGGCGGCTCGCCCGCGTCGGTCGCCGCTCCTCCGATGAGCATCTCGACCACTTCGATTTTGCGCCCGGCCGCGGCGCAGCACAGATCGAGCACCGCGAGCGCTTGCTCGGTGATCTCCGGACCCACACCATCCCCGGGAAGGGCGACGATTTTAGCGGGTCCGTTCGGCTTCGACTCACCGCTCACGCGCGCGCCTCCTGGGGCGGCGCGTCATCGGGTTGCTCGACGGCTTGTACTTGCGGCGGTTTTACCTCGTCCAGAACGTCGAGGCACTTGTTGATGGCAGACACGTACGCGCGCACCGAGCAGCCGACGATGTCGGTACCCACCGCGCGCCCCGAGAACGTCTTGCCTGCCATCGAGACGCGAAGCGCGACCTCGCCCTCGGCGTCGCGTCCTTCGCCGATCGCACGGAGCTCGTAGTTCACGACGCGTCCTGGGTGCCCGGTGATCGCGTCGACGGCGGTGCACGCCGCTTCGACCGGCCCGTCGCCGAGCGCGCACGCCACGTGCGTCTTCCCGTCGCGTTGAAGCATCACGGTGGCCGTCGCTGGGTGCACCGACCCGGCGGACGCTTGCACCATGTAGATCGAATAACGCGGGTTCGGCGGCGGCTTGTTGTCGAGGGCCAGAGCGATGAGCTCGTCGTCGTCGAGCGCCTGGCCGCTTTCGCACGCCTTGAGGAAGCGATCGTAGACGTGATTGAGCGACGCCCCGCCGAGCGGGTGCCCGAGCTCGTTCAGCCGTGCGGCGAGCGCGCGCCGGCCGGAGTGACGGCCCATGACGAGCTTCGCTGGCGGCGCGCCCACGCTTTCGGGGGTCATGATCTCGTAGGTGCGCCGGTCCTTGAGCCAACCCTGCTGGTGCACGCCGGCCTCGTGGGCGAAGGCGTTTCTGCCGACGATGGCCTTGTTCGGCTGTACGCCGACACCGGTCAGCGCGCTCAAGAGCTGGCTCGTCCCGTAGATCTTCGACGAGTCGATGTTGGTTTCGAACGGCAGGATGTCGTTTCGAATGCGGAACGCCGTGACGATCTCTTCGAGCGACGCGTTGCCGGCGCGCTCTCCGATTCCGTTGATCGTGCACTCGATCTGGCGCGCGCCACCGAGCACCCCGGCGATCGAATTGGCCACGGCGAGCCCGAGATCGTTGTGACAGTGCGTCGACATGATCACGTCGTCGATGCCTTTTACCTTCTCTTTGAGCATCAGCATGCGCTGGCGATACTCGTCGGGCACCGTGTAGCCGACGGTGTCGGGGATGTTGACCACCCTTGCGCCCTCGTCGACCGCGGCTTGCACGGTGCGTACGAGAAAATCGGGGTTGGTGCGCGTCGAATCTTCGGGGCTGAACTCGATCTCGTCGAAAAACTTCTTGCCGAAGCGAAGCGAGCGCACGATGAGATCGAGCGCGCCGTCCTCGCTGAGCCCGGTCTTGGCGTCGAGGTGGAGCTGACTCGTGCCGAAAAACAAGTGCAGGCGCGGTTTCTCGGCCGGCTCTAGACCACGGGCGCAGGCTTCGATGTCGACGTCGTTGCATCGGCCGAGGCCAGCGATGGTCGCGTGTTTGATCGTGCGGGCGATCGCCCGCACACCCTCGAGGTCCTCCGGGCTCGCCGACGGAAAACCCGCTTCGATGATGTCGACGCCGAGCACTTCGAGCTGCCGGGCAAGCACGAGCTTCTGCTCGGCCGTCATTCCGTAGCCCGGAGATTGCTCTCCGTCTCGCAGCGTGGTGTCGAAGATCAGGACTTTTTCCATTTTCGTTCTGCTCTTTCTACTGCCACGCTCTGCCGGCGGCCCACTTGGGGCGCCGGCTAGGTTCTTTTTCGCCGACGCGTGTGGCCTGACAGAGCGAGGCTAAGTGGGCCGACTGGGCTGCTCATCTTTCGCTCTTGGGGGAGGCTCGTCGGGCCGGCGCGGCGCCGGGAACGGGGAGTATGGGCCGGCCCAAAGGCCGGAACAAGTGGAAATCGCTTATTTAATGCGGACAAGAGCGTCACCCGTCAGGTGTTAGTCGAGGGTTTCCATGGCTCTACGACCCGATCGCGACCGTACTGAACCTTCGTCGCCCGCCGAGCCGTGGACCGAGAATCCAGGTCGAAACAGACCGATGCCCTGGCAGACTGGAGTGGTCACAGGGGAGAGGTAGTCGCTTTTGGGCATCGAGCCGGGAAAAACTCTGAGCGGGAAGTTCCGCGTCATCCGCCTCCTCGGCGAGGGCGGCATGGGCGCCGTCTACGAGGTCGAGCACGAGTTCACCAAACACCGCCGCGCGCTCAAGACCCTTCATGGCGAGTTCGCCGCCAACGCGCGCATCGTTCAGCGTTTTCTGAACGAGGCATCGGCGGCCGGCCGCATCGGCAATCCTCACATCATCGAGACCTTCGACGCCGGCGAGCTCGACACGGGCGACCCCTACATCGTCATGGAGTTGCTCGACGGTAAACCCTGGGACGAGCAGCTCAGGCAAAAGCCGCGACTCGATTTCGATGAAGCGCTCGACATCATTTTACAAGCCTGCGACGGAATCGCGGCGGCGCACGACTCGGGCATCATTCATCGCGATCTCAAACCCGAGAATCTGTTCATCGTTGCGGGGGACAGGCCCTTCGTGAAGATTCTCGACTTCGGGATTTCGAAGTTCGACCCCGAGCTCACCGGTTCGAGCTCGCTCACTCAAGAAGGTAGCGCGCTCGGCACGCCTTTCTACATGCCGCCAGAACAGGTTCGCGGAGCGACCGACGTCGACAAGAGGGTCGACGTCTACGCCCTCGGGGTGCTCTTGTACGAGTCGCTGACCGGCTCGAAGCCGTTCTACGCCGACACGTTGCCGCATCTCGCGGTGCTGATTCACGAGGGCAAGTACCCTCCGCTCGACCAGAGGCGGCCGGACGCGCCGCCTGGGCTCGGTGCCGTCGTCGCCAAGGCGATGGCCGTAGATCGCGACGATCGCTTCCGGACCGTGCGTGAGTTCGCCGCGGCGCTCACCGAAGTTCGCGAGGGAAAAGGAGCGGGCATCGCCGGGACCCTCGCCCTGGAAGAGATGTCGGTGGGCGCGTCGCCAACGGCGGCGCACGGCACGCCGGATCTCAATTCTTCCGGGTCGGCGCCAACCGAAGCTGCCGGCACTCCAAGCGACGTGAAGAGCGAAACCGCCGCGTCGGGAATCGAGCCACAGCATGCCGAGTTCGTCACGGCCGCGACTCAGGTCGACTCCGCGACGGCTGCCTCGCTCGGCGACAGCGCCGGACAGGCGGCGGTACCCGTCGGCACCGCCGCTGGAGTCGAGACAAACGCGGACGCGGGCAGCAAGAAGAGCTCGATGCCC
>JAJDAH010000362.1 GCA_029261965.1 Polyangiaceae bacterium | reverse complement strand
CCAGTTCCCTCGCCGCCAGTTCCCTCGCCGCCAGTTCCCTCGCCGCCAGTTCCCTCGAGGCGGCAGCCGCCTGCGGTCGCGGTGCCAGCGGATCCGCCCGTCCGGCCCGCCGTCGTCGAGCCCTCGGTTCCGCCTGTGTTTGCGCCGTCACCCGAGTTGCTCGGCGAGCACGCCACGCTCAGAGCCACCGCACCGACCGACATTCCAGCCTTCGCGCTCACTCCTTCCGCAGCGATGAGGTGATCCGTCACTATCTCGTCAGGTATCGCCGGCCACGGTTGGCGGCGCGCACGGCGGCGACGAGCGCTGTTGTCGTTCGTCGCGGCGGTCGGTTTTTACAAGGCGTGGAGGCTCTTCCGGATCGCGGCAACACCACGGTCTGCACACGTTCGGCGACGTCGCGGAGCTTTTTCATGCGGCAGGGGGTTTTCGAGGGGGAGCGGGAAGCCCGTGGACTCGTGGCTCGGGGTCGGCGGCTCGCGCCCACGACGTCGCCTGCCGTCGACGGAGCAGCTCAACCGCGCGGGCAAGGAGGTCGAGGCGCATGCGCTGCGCTCGGCGTCATGCGAAGTCCCGTGGCGGGAGGGGAGCGACCCCCGGATTTTTGGCTCGGGCTTGTGGGATGGCGATGCGTACGTGCCGCGTCCGTCGACGCGTGGCGTAGACGCGTGAAGGCGAAGAGGCGTAGAGAGGCGTAGAGGCGTCGAGCTCCGCGTTCGCGAGTACGCCCACGCCGGGCTCACTTGGTGCCTCTTGCGCTTGTCGTTCATCGTTTCGTTCATCGTTCGCATTCACGTGCGAGCTCATGGTTAGGACTCTGCGGCGGGGACGGCAAGGGCCCGATGGAGACGACAAGGGCTCGATGGAGCCGACAGGGGCCCGATGGAGCCGACACGGGCCCGATGAAGATGGCAACAGCGGAGACAGTAACGGCGCGATGGAGACAGTAACGGCGTCGACGGAGACAGCAACGGCGTCGACGGAGACAGTAACGGTGCGATGGAGACGGCAAGGGCGGCGCTCTTGAAAGTGTTTATGGGATCAAGCGGGAGCAAGCCAAAAAAAACGTAGTGATAGGGACTTCTGGCGCGTGCTCGGCGGAGGCTTGGTGGCAGTCGACCGAGTGGAACAAACAGAAAACAAACAAATAGGGGCGCGAAGTTTTTTCATTCTCGAGGTTGCGTTTCGCTCTGTACGAGTTAAGTTGAGGGTTCGTGGCGCGCGTTGCGCGTCTTGTTGGGGTTAGTGAAGCTCGGTTCGCGCGTGGCGCGCTCGGGCAGCGCGCAGTGCGCATTCGGTGAAGCAACTTGCTGGCGCCGGTGCGCGCTGAGGTGACTGCTATGAGTGTTGTTCCGTTTGAAGAGATCCTGCGTGTGGACGGCGAGCTGTATCGGCTGGTGCGAACCGGCAGCGCGGTGCGGTTGCAGATGGCGGAGGCACTCGAGGCGTTGGCTTCGAGCGGGGGACACGGCGAGCTGGGGTTCGTGTCGGTGGAGGCGTATGCGCGGGAGCGTTGTGATCGTTCGGGGAGGTGGGCGGCGGACTTGCGGTCGATGGCGCGGCGACTGGCGGGGCTGCCGCGGGTTCGGCTGGCGCTTGCGCGCGGGGAAATTGGCTGGAGCATGGCCGAGGTGCTGGCGAGAGCGGTGACGCCGGGCGAGGAAGAAGCGCAGTTGGCGCAGGCGAGGCGGAGCACGGTTCGGCAGATGCGCGAGCGGTTGAGCTCCGCGGGGGTTGACGAGCAACGCGATTGCGGTGCGGTGAACGCGTGGCGGACGCTGACGCTCACGATGAGCCCGGAGGAATCTTGGTTTCTCGAGGCGACTTGGAAGTTGATGGAGCGGGTGTCAGGGAAGGCATCGCGAGACGAGATGATGAGCTGCCTGCTGGCGGAAGCGTGGACCGAGATGAGCGAGCGCGACTCGGACGTGGCTCTCGGACCAGACACCAGCGCGCAGTTGCGGGAGAAGCGGGAGGCGGAGCTCGAAAGGTGGCGGCGTCTCGCAGAAGAACGGTGCGAGCGACGTATGGGCGCTGATCTCGAGGAGATGGGGCTGCCCGCCGACGTGGGGGAAATCACGTCGGTTCCGCCTGGGGCGACCGCGGAGGAGTTCGACGAACGGATCCGCGAGTTGGCGAGGGAGCTTTCCGAACGGGACTTGGCCGAGGGGATGCTGTTCGAGCAGATCAGTCGTGCGGAGGCGTGGCGGCGTTTTGGGTACGCGAGTCAGTCGCAGTACGTGCGCGAGCGGTTGGGCGTGAGTTGGTCCGGGTTGAAGGCCAAGCGTGCGCTTGCACTTCGGGCGGTTTCGTTGCCCGAGCTTCGGGAGGCGCTTGCGACGAAACGGATTGGACAAGCGTCCGGGGCGCTGGTCTCGCGGGTGGCGTCGCCGGGCACGGTGAGTGCCTGGATCGAGCGCGCAGAGCGACGGACGGTAAAGCACCTGCGAGAAGAGGTCGAGATTGCGGAGATGATCATTCGCAACACAGGAATACGGTACGTGCACCCGCCCAGCGACGCCGTGGTGCGCACGGCGCAAGCTTGGGAGGCACGCGTGAAGAGCGGCGCCGCGTGGCGGGCGGGCGACGTGTTGGGGCAGAGTGGGCTGGATTTTCTGGCTGCCGCGAGGGGGGAAGGGTCCTTGCTGGGTGAATCGGCGAGCCAGAAATCCGGGGGTGGGTGCGAGCGAGCTGCGCCGTTTCGCGCGCCGCTCGTGGCGAACGAGCTCGGGATCGGGCGAGTGACCGTGCGGCTACGGGTGTTGCGGGAGACGCGGGAGTTTTTTCGCGGGCTCGAGGCGGTGTATGAGCGTCGGCGCCAGGACGGCAAGAGCTTCGTCACGTTCCTGTGCGACACGATGTGGAAGACGTGGGGGCCGACACTGAAAAGCAACGTGGCTTATGCGCGGATCTACGAGCGCGACCGGTTCGAGTGCGCGAATCCGACTTGCACACGAACGGTCCTGAACCCACATCATATCGTCTTCCGGGCGCACGGTGGCGGGGACGAGGACGAGAACTTGGTCTCGCTGTGTGTGTGGTGTCACCTCGAGGGGGTTCACGGCGGCAGAATGCGCGTGCGAGGGCGGGCGCCAGGGCTCGACTGGGAGATTGGGCGCCGCGGCCTGGTCGCGGTGAGAGGCCGCGAGCGCGTGAAGGGCCAGTGGAAACGCGGCGAGGTGCGTGGCTACGGGTGCACGTTGACGAGCGTGCCTTCGCGCAAGCTCATGGCGCCGTGCCATTTTTCGGGGACCGGCGGATCGGACCACTCGAACAGCCACTGAGCGTCGCGGGGGGCGAGATTGATGCAGCCGTGGCTTCGGGGGCGGCCGAAGGAGTTGTGCCAGTAGGCGGCGTGCAGCGCGTAGCCCTCGGTGAAGTACTGCACGTAGGGCACGTCGCGTAGATCGAACTGATCGCCGTCTTCGTCGTTGTCCATGGTGGCCGTGACGTGCTTGGTGTGGATGAGGAAGCGGCCGCGCACGGTGGCGGCGGTTTTTTCCGGGTCGCCGAGACCGGCGGCGCCAGTCGAAACCAGCGTGGCGAACACCGGCTCCGTGCCTTCGTAGGCGACGAGGGTTTGACGGAGAATGGAGATGTCGATCCACGTGTAGCCGGGGCGCGCCCAAGAGGGACGTTTCTTCATCGGGTTGACGCGGACGAGATGGATGTCGCGCAGCCAGTGGCCGTCTTTGGTTTCGAGATAGCGAACGTTGCCGATGCGGATCTTCTTACCGGTGATTGGGACAGCTTCGCGGAAGGCGAGCCGACGGCCCGCCTTCAGACCGACTTTGGGGTCGCCCTCGAGCAGCACACCCGCACGAGTGTGCACGAACACGAGCGGAAGCGTGACGTCGCCGCCGAGTTGCACGCCGCCGAATTCGCTGAGCTTGACGGGCTCGAGGCGGTCGAGGGCGAGCACGTTGAGGTCGACCGAGAGCCCGAACTTTCGGCCGTCGCTCTCGAAGAGGTGAGCGAAGGCGAAACCACTCTGCACCATGGCGCGGCCCGTGTAGACAGTGCGCGTCGAGTGCACGTAGCCATTGACGCTCGGAACCGGCGCCCCGCCGGCGAGAAACTCGGGGATGGGCGCGAGCTCGGCGTCCTTCCAGTCGTCGCGCCACTTGTTCCGCCGCATTTGGGCGCGGTAGTCCTGCTCGGTAGACTTTTGCTGCGCGACGGTCGGAACGCGCGCGTACAGAGGAGACGTGGGAAACTTGCTGATGCCGTACCGGTACGGCAGCGGCGCGTGCCGATCGGCGCGCACGCCGGCAGCGCGAGTGATGGGGTGGTTGACGTCGAGGGAGGCAGTGCGGCCGATGCAAACGAAGCCCTCCGGCTCGACGGCGTACCAACCTTTGGGGCATTTCAGAAAACTAGCCGCCGTGTCGGCGCGCGGGATGACCGCGCCGGCGCGGAGGTAGCCGAGTTTCTTGGAGCGGAAGCTCGGACGAGAGAACACGATTGCTTCTTGCGCCGTCGCGACCAGGGCGCGATCCGGATCGATGACGTCCGGCGGCGTGTAGGCCGCGCGAGCGATCGCATGCCGCGTCGTGCCGTCCGCCGCCCCCGTCGCCCCCGTCGCCCCGGTCGCCCTCGTCGCCCTCGTCGCCCCCGTCGCCCCCGTCGCCCCCGCCGCCCCGGTCGCCCTCGTCGCCCCCGTCGCGTCCATGCGGGTCTCTAGCTCGACTTCGAGCGCGGCGAGCTCTTCTTCGGTGGGCTCCGGCCACTTGCCGTCGAGATCGTTTTCGCTGGGCGCCGTCTCCGCCGTCAATGCGCTGAGCTTCGCAAGGTACTTCTCGGGGGCGCGCGGCGCGGCGGGCGGAGCGTCGTCACTCGGGCGGCCTGGACCGGGCGCGGGGGCCGTCGCTCCCGCGGCGGGTTGGGGCTCGACGACGTCGAAAGCCTCGCGCAGTGTGTCGTCGGCCCACGTCTCGACTCGGGCGCAGCCAGTGCACACCCCGGCAAGAGCTCCCCCGATCCAAGGCGCAGTGCGCGGGCCCAGGGCGACGAGGCCCAGAGCGAGAACGCCCAGGGCGACGAGGCCCAGAGCGACGGGGCCCAGAGCGGAGAGCGGGAGCGCGCGGGACCGGGACATTCCGATGCCCTTCGTTAACCAGCGCCGCGCGAACCGGCCCAGTTTCGCGAGTGTCCAGACGCCAACGTGTTAAACGCTTCGGTATATGGAGCCGGTCAGCATCGACGCCCTGAGCGCCCTCGACGCGCATCTCACCGAAGACGAACGGATGATCCGCGACACCGTCCGGCGGTTCATCCGCGAGCGATACCTGCCGCGTGCCGGCGAGCTCTACGAGAAGGAAGAATTTCCAAAGGACCTGATCCCGGAGATCGCCGACATGGGCCTGCTTGGCGCGAGCCTGAAGGGCTACGGCTGCGCCGGCATGAACGCCGTGCAGTACGGCCTGCTCCTCCAAGAGCTCGAGTACGGCGACAGCGGGCTTCGGAGCTTCGTCAGCGTGCAGGGTTCACTCGCGATGTACGCGATCCACGCGTACGGCAGCGAAGAACAGAAAAAGAAATATCTGCCCGAAATGGCCGCCGGCAAGATGATCGGCTGCTTCGGACTGACCGAGCCCGACAGTGGCTCCGATCCGGCCAGCATGAAAACACGCGCCCGCAAGGACGGCGACGACTACGTGCTCAGCGGCACCAAGATGTGGATCACCAACTCGCCCGTCGCCGACGTGGCCGTCGTGTGGGCAAAGCTCGAGGAAGGCGACGCCAGCACGATCCACGGCTTCATCGTGGAGCGGGGCATGAAAGGCTTCGAGACACCGCTCATCCACGGAAAAATGAGCCTCCGGTCGAGCGTGACCGGCGAGATCGTGCTCGACGAGTGCCGGGTGCCGGCCAAGAACATGATGACGGGCCGCCGCGGCCTCGGCGGCCCGCTAGGGTGTCTGACGCAGGCCCGCTTCGGGATCGCGTGGGGAGCCATGGGCGCGGCGAAGTCGTGCTTCGAGTGCGCGGTCGATTACGCGCGGGAGCGTGTGCAGTTCGATGTGCCCATCGCGAAGAAGCAACTCATCCAAGAGCACTTCGCCGAAATGGGCACGGAAATCATCAAAGGCGACCTTCTGACGTTGCACTACGGGCGCATGAAGGACTCGGGCGGCATCACGCCGCAGCAAGTTTCGCTCTGCAAGCGCAACAACGTCGGCAAAGCGCTCGAGATCGCGCGCACGTGCCGCGGCATCCTCGGGGGTAACGGGATCTTGCTCGAGTATCCGGTCATCCGGCACATGCTGAACCTCGAGAGTGTCTACACCTACGAGGGCACCCACGAGGTGCACACACTCATCCTCGGGCAGACGTTCACGGGGCACAGCGCCTTCTAGGTTCGCTTCTGGGCTCGCTTCTGAGCCCGCTTCTGGCCTCGCTTCTAGCCTCGCTTCTAGCCTCGCTTCACGGTTCGTCGAGCGACTCACGCCGTGCGCCGGTTGCTGGGAGGGCCGAGCTCGACCGTAGTCATCGGCACCGGAACGCTCAGCTTGCCATCGCGGCCCGCGCGGAAGCAGACACGATTGCGGCCGAGGTGCTTGGCTTCGTAGAGCGCTTCGTCCGCGGCGGCCACGAGGGCGTCGGCCGACTCGAACACACCTGCTTCCCCGAAGGCGGCGACGCCGACGCTGGCCGTGACGCGAAGCGGACGGTCGCTCCACGCGAGCTCGAGCTGCTCGATACGGTGACGGATGCGCTCGGAAAGGATCTGCGCGTTCCGGAGCGACGTGTTACGCGCGATGACGACGAACTCTTCGCCACCGTAACGGGCGACGACGTCTTCCGGTCGCATCACGCGCTGAATGGTGGCGGCGACCATTTTGAGCACGACATCGCCCGCTTGGTGGCCGTGCATGTCGTTGATGCGCTTGAAGTGGTCGATGTCGACCATGAGCACCGCGAGCGAGGACGAGTGCCGGTGGGAGTAGGAGTACTCGCTGAAGAGCCGGTCGTCGAAGTAGCGACGGTTGAACAGACGCGTGAGCGGATCCCGCAGGGTGGACTCGTAGAGCGAGAGCAGCGCGCGCTCTTCGAGCTCGTCCACCATGGCGAATTTGACGATGGTGCTGTGGCCAAACCGGATGTGCTCACCGTCGGTGATTCTGTGAAGGCCACTGATGCGCTCTTCGGCGATGAAGGTGCCGTTGCGGCTGCCGAGATCTTCGATGAAAATAGTGTCGTCGTCGCGGGTGATGCGCGCATGGCCGCGAGAGATGCTCTCGTCGACGAGGCCAACGTCCACTCCGTCGCCGCGCCCGATGGACGCGCACCGCGCGAGAGGAAAAACCGCGCCCTGCTGCGGTCCGCTGAGCACAAAGAGGATCGCCCGGTGTTTGCGCGGTCTCCGCACCGCGGGAATGGCTCGCGCGGTTTGCGGCGGCGCCGAGCCGCGGACGACGGCACGGATGGGCTCGGTGGGGCGTCGGGTCGGAAGTTGTTTCATTGGAGGCGAGTGCTCTGAGAGGGTTTCTGGTAGAGGCGGCGGTTTTGGGCGAAGCAGGCGGTCCGGGAAGAGCAAGCGGTCCGGGAAGAGCAAGCGGTTTTGGCAGAGCAGGCGGTTTTGGCAGAGCAGGCGGTCTTGGCAGAGCTGATCGGTGGGGGGCGTCGGTTGCTGTCTTGCGGTGGACGGGTCCTTTTTTTCGTCCGGCCCGCCGTGTCGCCTCAGCGGAGAGCAAGCCTTGTTCCATTCGATGAGCCGCCGGCACCGCGGGGTACCGGGCAGCCGGCCGAGCACGGGTGGCGCGCAGTTTTTGGCGAGTTCTTGAGGGGGCGGCGCGAGTCTGCGCCGCGTGATTTCTGCGCCGGCTGCGGCCGCCGCCTCGCCGGAGCGTGTGCAGCTCTCTGAACAGCGTGTGCAGAGGGGTGAACACCGCCCCCGAGGTGTTCATTCCGCTGAACACCTCACACGCTCAGACCGGGATGCCCGTGAGAGCGGACCTTGGGGGCAGAAATGCCTCAGGGGAGGCGCGCAGAATGCGTCACTGGGCGCCGCGAAATGCCTCACTGGGCGATGCGAAATGCCTCACTGGGCGCCGCGAAATGCCTCACTGGGGCAGCGTGCCTCGGTCGTGCCCCAGGGCAGACAGCCTGCCTCAGGTGGGCGCGCCCGGGGGGAACTTGGTCGGCGCCGGCGCGGCTGCCGCGTCTTCGACGAGGTGGTTCGCCCCGTCGGCAACCGACTGCGCGCCGGCGAAGGTGAGCGTGCGGTTGTCCGGATCGGTGACGTCGGCGGCGTGGAACCACGCGCCCTGGACGCGTGCGGGGGTGATGTCGAGGATCAGGATGCCGCGCTTGGTGAGATCGACCGTTTTGACGTGGGGATTCTCCGCGCGCACCAGGTCGATGACGTTCATGGCGAGCTCGTCGTCTATGCCGGGGGAGGTAATGCCGGGGGTCACGAATTCCACGGCGAGCGAGCCGCTGCCGGTGGCCGGGTCGTAGACGGCGGTGTCGTTCGGATCGGTGGAGAGATCCATGCCCCAGGTGGTGTGAAAATCCCCGGTCAGTACGACGACGTTGTCGATCTGATTGTCCGACAAGGTAGCGAAGAAGCGGTCCCGCGACGCGGAGTAGCCGTCCCAGGCGTCGGTGTTGAACGGCGCACCTAGGATGTTGAACTGCCCGACCATGATCTGTTGGCCGACGATGCGCCACTTGGCCCGGGAAGACTTTAGCTGGTCGACGAACCACATTTCCTGATCGCCGCCGAGCAGCTGACGGCTCGGCGAGGCGAGCTCGGGGCTCATCATGTCTTCGATCTGCGCGTCGCGGCCCCAGATGCGGGTGTCGAGCATGATGAGGTCGACGAGCTCCCCGTACTTGAACGAGCGGAAGATGCGCCCGTCGGGCTGGTCGCGGATGGGCATGTACTCGGAGTAGACCTGCGCGGAGATCCTCTTGCGCTCGGTCCAGTCGCCCTCGTCGGGTTGGTGGTTGTTGGCGCCGTCCTTGTAGGAGTTGTCGGTGGACTCGTGGTCGTCCCAGATGGCGATCATCGGGAACTGGTGGTGAATGGCCTGGAGATCGGCGTCGCGTCGGTACTGTTTGTATCGAGTGCGGTAGTCGTCGAGCGAAAGGATCTCGGTTTCCGGCTCCGACGGGCGCACGTTGCCGTAGGTCAGCGTCGGGAACTCGTAGATGTAGTCGCCGAGGTGCAAGATGACGTCGAGATCGAGGCGACCCGCAAGCTCCCGGTAGCCATGAAAATAGCCGTGCGGGTAGCTCGAGCACGAGACGACGCCGAAGCGAAGCCTGTCGACGCTGCCCGCCGGCGCCGTGCGCGTTCGGCCAACAGCCGACGTCCTGCCCACGGCCTTGAACCGGTAGTAGTACGTCGTGCCGGGCTCGAGACCGTCGACATCCATCTTGACGGTGAAGTCCCGCTCTGCGTCGGTAGCGAAAAAACCCGCGGCGACACGGTTTTCGAACGCGGCGTCGGTCGCCATTTCGAAGAAGACTTCTTGGGGATCGCTGCTGCCGGTGCTGACCCGCGTCCAGAGAATCACCGCGTCCGCGAGCGGATCGCCGCTCGCGACTCCGTGCTCGAACATAGTCTCCGGGCCCGGCGTGCCGTCGAACGCGTAGACGGGAAGATCTTCTCCCCCCGTGCCGTCGCTGCCCGAGCACGCTGTGGCGGGCAAGGCGGTGAAAACTCCGAGCCAGGAGGCTCGGCGAAGTAGCTCTCGTCGGGTGATGCTCATCGGAGGGGGGCTTTCCGGTGCGGTCTCGATCGGCGCGGGGCCGCCGTCCGTTAGGCCAGACTGTCACTCGAAGCGCACCAGGGCAACCGTGGGCGGCGACGATTTGTGCGAGACTAGCTGTCGATGAAACGACGGCTCTTGGGTGGCGGTGTCGTGGCGCTTCTGTGCGCGCTCGGTTGCAGCGACAGCCCTTCTTCCGACGGCACGGGCACCGCGGGCGCCGGCGGCACGGCGGGCACGGCGGGTACGAGCGGGAGCGCGGGCGCGGGCGCCGACGCGGGTCCCCCGTTCGTTTTCGAACCCCTCGCCGCCCTCGCGGCGCCGCCCGACGTGACGACCGACCGCTTGTGCAGAAACTCGAGCGATCCCGACAGCGCTCCGGACAAGACCTTCATCGACTGCGACGTCGAGGGTGACCAGCGGGCGAGCGCGCCGCCGCCCAAAAGCGAGATCGTGGTCATGAGCTACAACATCGAACGCGGCCTCCGGCTCGACGAGATCATCGCCGCGTTCGAGTCCGGTTTGATTCCAACACCGGACGTGCTCTTAGCGAGCGAGCTCGACCGCGGCTGCTCGCGCACGGCCAACCGCGACGTCACTCGCGATCTCGCCGTGGCCCTCGACATGAACTACGTGTTTGCCGTGGAGTTCATGGAGCTGCCGCGAGGCACGGGGGGCGGTGGTGAAATTCTCGAGCTCTGCGAGCACGGCAACGCGATTCTGTCGAAGTACCCGCTCGGCAACGTCGGGGCGTTTCAGCACACGGACGCTCGCAGCTGGTACATCCCGCCGGCGGATCGCGGCATGGGCGGCGAGCCGCGCCTCGGGGGACGGGTGCTCTTGTTCGCCGATGTGCAGGTCGGCGACAAGTTTCTCCACACCTACTCGCTGCACTTCGAGTCGGAGATCACCGCGCTCGACATTCAGGCGGCTCAGGCGGTGGAATCGGCGGAGCACGGGCTCGCGCAACCGTTTCAGGTCGTGCAGGGCGGCGACACCAACGCTGGGCTCTACATTTTCGATCTGATGCAAGGCACGATGAACGACGGAACGAGTCGGGCCTATCTCGACCGCGGCTACGTCGACGCCCACGCCGGCCTGCCGAGCGATCAGCGGCTCACTCGCCCGCCCTTCATTCTCGACATCATCTTCACCGACGAAGACTTCGTCTCCAGTCCGGGGATCTGCTCGCAAACGGACTGCGGCAGCCTCTCGGATCACGTTCCGGTCTGGACGACCGTGACGCTCGACTGAGCACTGGCTTAGCGCGCCCGAAACAGGCGCCAAAAGAGCGCGTCGGAAAGAGCGCGTCGGAAAGAGCGCGCCGCGCCTACTTGCGCATGGCGAGTGCGATTTCTTCGGCGTAGTCGGCGAGGGTCTTGACGTCGCGAACGACGAGTCGATCGAAAACGTACGAGATCGGGCTCGTCTCCCGGCCCCCGACGAGCTCGAACAGGTAACGCTCGGCGCCCTCTATGGGCAGGTCGACCCACTCGCCGCCGTAGACCTTGCGGAAGGTTTCACCGATGTAGGCGCCAACGAGGCTCGCCACCCGCGCGGCCCACGGGGGATCTTCTTCCGTCGGCGCCGCGGGGTGGGCGACGATGTCGAGGTAAGCGTCGAGACCCTTGAAGCTCGCCAAGGTGAAGTCGAGTGGCTTGTCGATCCTGCGGCAGTAGTCGCCGACCATCGATTCGTTCAGCTTTTGACCGATGCCGGCGAGCTTCGTGGTCTCGGGCCAGGAGTCGGGATCCCACGGCGCGGGCGGTGCCACCGGAATCGAGATGCTGTGGGTCCAAGCGTCACTGCCGGGTTGGCTGACGGCGATTCGCGCCGCGTTCGGTAGCGGTATGTCCGGCCCGAGCTGCAATCGCTGCTCGACGAGCTCGAAGGGTGACCAGACGGTCTGACCCCGCACCCGGGCTGCGCGCGGTTCGTGCAACCCGCCGTTCCACTGAGCGTTGAAGGCCTGACGAAGCGCCTCGCCGAGGTACGCGCCGAGTAGCTTCATGAGACCGGGCGAGCTCGAGCGGATTCCGGCTCCCTTTTGCCCCGCGGCGGTGAGTAGCACGGCCTCGATGCGTTGCACGCTCCAGAGCGAAAGATCGTAGGGCGCAAAATGCCGGAAGATGGGCGCCGTCGTCATGAAGTTGGCGGCGACCGTCGCGACGATGGGCAGCTCGACATCGCCGGACTGCTTCGCGACCTGGGCCAAGCGCTCGGACGCGAGCGCTTCGAGCGCTGCCATGCGCTCGGTGCTCGAAGCGAGCACGAGCTCTTCTTCGTCGTCCTCCCAAGGTGTGCCGGGGCTCGCCTGGACGTTGAGCTCGGCGCTGCCCGGCACGAGGCTCGCCAAGTCGACCCCCAGCGCTTCGAGGGGCTCGCTCAGGGCATCGGCTTCTTCGTAAGCGCGATCCAACAGGGTGAGCCACGCCTTGCACGCCTCGTCGTGACGTTCGAGCTTGGCGGCGCCGAGGGCCAACGCCGCCAGGGCGTCGGCGGCCCCATTGTCGATACCGAGCGCCCGTCGAGCGATGGCGATGCCGCGATCCGGCTCGCCGAGCTCGGACGCCACGCACGCTCGGAGCCCGAGCGCGAGGGCCGCGTACTGACCACCGATTTCCCCCATCGCGCTGAGCGCGTCGCCCGCGGCCTCGACGAGCTCCCGGCTCGGCTCACGGCGCGCCCACCGAACCGCCGACCACGCGAAGGTGAGCTTGACGAGATCGGGCTCTGGATCTTCTTGGTAGGCGATCTTCGCTTGCTCGAACGCCGCCGCCATTTCCCCGATGTCGACGTATTGCCGCGCACACTGCGAGCGCACCTCGGGATCGAGCAGTGGTGCGCTCCCGAGCTCGTCGAGCACGCGGGTAGCCTCGCGGCGTCGACCGGCGCCGTCGAGGGCGCGCGAGTGCAAAAGCACGTGGTCGGGGCTCTTGCTCTGCTCGGGATGCTCGAGGGCGGCGACGGCGTCCTCGAACTGTCCGTCGTCGATGAGCGTCGCGATCTCCACCATCGATGGCACGGCGTCGGACGTGGAATGGGGCGGCGCGCCGGAACGAATGGGTTCGGGGCGCGTCGGAGTCTCTCGCGGAGACCGGCCTTTTTCGTCGGATTGCGGTTCCACCCGCGGGTCGCCCTCGCGGGGCGAGCTTTTCCGAGCATCCGGCGCCGAACTCGGCGGCGGTGGGCGCGAGCTTCGCGTCGTGACCGCGTCGGGTCCCGAAGGTCTTTCGGAGTAGCGGCCCGCGCCTCTGGGAAGCCCGGCCGCTGAGTTGGCCGCCGGGATGGCGTTCGACGACTTTCGTTTGTCCGGCACGTAGCTCGGGGCGTACGGGCGATCGGAAAAATGAGGGACCGCCGCCGCGCGGGGAATGGTGGGATAGCGCTGGATCGCGGGTCGGCCGTGTGAGTCCCGGTTTTTTCTCTCCGCAGGAGCGCTCGGATCGAGACGCGGTGGCCCGGACGATTCGAAGCGAACGTCGTCGCTGTCCCCGGTGCGTTTCGGCTCCTCGTCGTCGAGGCCCGCCACGGCCTGACTTTCGGTGAGCGCTTCGCCGACTTCGACGTGGGGGCCGCTCGTGTGCGCGCTTTTTTTGGGTACTTCCGGTACCTCGAGCTCGAGCGATGGGATGTGTGGAGCCGCCTCGGGGCCGGGCTCTTTGGGAGGTCCTGACGAGACCAGCAAACCTGGAGGATTGCTCGGCCGGACGTCGAGATCTGGAACGCTCGGTGGCTGCGAGACGAGCTCGAGATCAGGCGGCTCGGGTGGCTTGGAAGCCGGCGGCACGGTCGGCGGACGCGGAGGCGCGCTCGCCGTCGAAGGCGGCGAGCTACCCAGTGCTGGAATGCTGGACTGACTCGGTAGCGAGCCCGTCATGGGAGGGATCGTGGGCGGCTGCGGTGGGGCGCTCGAGTTGTCGAGGCCGCTGGCTTGCGGGACCGGAGTCGGCGCGCGTGGGGGCAGCGTCGAGTCCTTCGGTGTCGCGTCGACCGCCGGCGCATCGCTCGGCGGATTCGGGCGCCGGGTCGGCGGCACCGGGTTGTCGTCGGCCGCAACGTCGATGGCATCGCTCGGCGGGTGCGGTCGCCTGGTCGCCGCGATCGGCGCATCTGCCGCTTTCGACTTTTCTTCCGGCGGCAAGCTCGGCTGGGGCATGCCGTGCACTCGCACCCACTCGGCGAAGCTCCAGAGCTTGCTCAGCCCGCCGGCTTCGGCCGACTTCATCATCGCCAGCGCCTGGGGAAAGCCCGGATCGGTGACCAAGAGCTCGCGCATGCGTTCGGCGACACCGGCGGAGTCGAGCCGACCGCGTAGAAAGAGCATGCGCGCGACGAGGTAGCTCGTCGACAGCGGATCCTCGCCGTTCTCGCCGGCGCGAGCGAGCAGCTGCTGGGCCGCTGTCAGATCGCCAGAATCGAGCTTCTGGTCGATGTCTTTCAACAGCGGGCTATCGAGGCGCCCCATAGACGACATGTTAACAAGCCCGCCGAAAGAGGCGGCACTTTGGGGAGAGGGCTTCAATAACGGTCAGGTCGCCGGGGCCGCGGACCCCAAGAGCGCGCCGCGTGCGGCCAGATCGGCCAGCACCGTGGCCGTTCCGGACAGCACCGCGTCGTCGATCTCGACGCCTTGCTGCGCGCAAGCGTCTTTTATCGCGGATCCGAGGGTGGCGCCGTCGGCGAGGGCTTCCAGGACGAGCGCGGCCAGAGGACTCAGCTCGAGATATCTGACCTCGTGTTCCGGGCTTCGGTAAACGAACAGCGTCGTGCCGCGCTTCTGGGGTGCGGTGCGGTCACTTTGCTCGTCGCTCAGCTGGTGCACGGCGTATCGATACCGAACTACCCGGGCGGCTGGGACGAGCTCGACGCCCCGATCGAGCGAGAGCTCGCCCGGCTCACGATCGCGGTCCTTCGACTCTCTGGCGCCGATCTCGATGCGGGTGCACTCGTGGCGCGCGAGATCCGCGAGATAGTCCGGGACGCGCTCGTCGGCGCACCACAACGGCTCGGAAAAATCGAGCCACTCGACGGTGACGTCCCGAAGGTAGTGGGTGCGAGGCGCTCGCTCCCGCAGGAACTTTCCGAGGTACTCGTCGAACAGCTCCCCCAACCGAGCGACGGTTCTCGGCGCCACGTCGGCGATGGCCCGTCGAATGTTTCCGCGAACCAACGAACGATACACGCTCAAGCGTTCGACACCCTGCTCGAGGATGGCCCGGCGGTCTTCCTCTGGCACGGCGTTTCGCTCAAGCCACGCGTCGACCGCGCGCTCGTCCGTCGGGTCGACCTCGTCGCCGAGCACGAGGTCGGCCATCGCATTTTCAAGAGCGCGCTGCATTGCCCTCTCCTCGAGCGCGCGCGTCCTGCCGTTTCTGCCGGCGCGCCAGACCGCGCCGATAGGCTTCGTCGAGTCGCTCGACCTCGTCGAGCAGCTCGGTCAAGGGTGGGATCTGGTTGTCGCGCTCGAGCACGACCGGGACCGGGCCGATTCTCGCCACCGTGAGCTCGAGCAGCTCCAACACGGGGTCGCACACGTCTGCGCCGTGGGTATCGATGACGAGTCCGTTCTCCTGCCGAGTGTGCCCCGCGACATGTAGCTGAACCACGCGGTCGAACGGCATCGCTTCGATGAACTGCCGCGGCTCGAATCCGTGGTTCAGCGAGTTCACGTAGACGTTGTTGACGTCCAAGAGGAGGCTGGCGTCGGCGCGGTCGAGAATGCGGTTGATGAGCTCGTGCTCGGGTAGCTCGGCGCGGCCGGGGTGCGCGTACCAGGAGATGTTCTCGATGGCGATCGGTAGCCCGAGGCGATCCCGGACGCGCGAAATCCGGTCCGAAACGTGCTCCACGGTTCGTTGCGAGTGCGTGAGCGGCAAGAGATCGTGAAGCACTCGCTCGCCGGCGGTGCTGAAGCACAAGTGATCCGAGTGCCAGGGCGTGCCCAGACGCTTGGTTTCGGCGTCGAGATCTTCGAGGTAGCGCTCGTCGGGCGCGTCGACCGCGCCGAGCGACATGGTCAAGCCGTGCGTGATGATCGGGTAGTGGTCGCGAACCCGTTCGAGCTGGGTGGGGTAGTAACCTCCGCGCCGCATGTAGTTCTCCGGGGAGACTTCGACGAATGAAACTTGCGGCGGGCAGATCTCGAGAAACTCTTCGAGAAAGTCCCATCGGAGACCGAGGCCGACGCCAGTGGGAGCCGTTGCCAAGCTCACCCGCTAACCGCAGTTGTCTTCACCGCAGGACGCGGAAGCCTTGTCGTCGACGGCGGTTTTCGGTGGTGCGGCGTCGGCGACCTCCACGCTGGAAACGAGAGGGGCGACGGTTGCGGTCGCCGTCGGTGCCGACGGTGGGACTTCGGTCGAGGTCACCGGCGGAGCTTCCGGCTGCTTCGCGCTCGGTTTGTCGCAGCCCGTCGTGCCCAGCACCGCGAGCACGGCAGCAATCGAGCTCGCCGTGAGTGCGGGTGCGGTGCGTGAGGCTGCCGTTAGTGAGGCTGCGGTGCGTGGTGGTCCGCTGCGTGAGGCCGCGCTGCGTGAGGGTGACGGGGGCGGTTTGCTGTTCATCCGTTGGCTCTTTTCGGGTGAGTGCCCTTGTCACACGAATTCTGGGTGCGCAAGTGGTTCGTGCTCGTCGCCATCAGCTCGCCGGGCGCGCTTCGAGCTCGACGCGCACTTTCACTTCTCGGTGCACGAGCCGCCCGAGCAGCGTGAGCTGCTAGGCGATGACCACGCCCATTGGAACGCGCGGCGTGATGTCGTGCGCCGCCAGCGACACGCGAACCGGCGATCGACTCTTGATGACGATGAGCTCGGGACGGGCGTCGAAGCTCGCTCCGTCCTCGTAGTGAAACTCGGCGCTGAGCTTGGCGGAAGCTTCGACCCGGGCGCTGTTCAGCTCGAGATCTCCGATGGCCGTCAGGGTGATCCGGCGCACCTCCAGGTTGGGGCTCACCGACGCGTCACCGGCGTCCGGGGCGGGGCGGGCCTTCTTCTGGAGCTTGCCGCGGTAGGCGGCGGCCTCGCTCAGGCTCTCGATCGAGCGGATCTCGAACTTCGCCCAGCGGTGTTTCTCGCGGAGCGCTTCAGGCCGGCTCGCTCCGACATGTAGCCAGTTCTGTGCCCGCTGGGTGTGCTCGACGTTTTGCTCCGGCTCCTCGTTCGACGTCATGCGAATCGAAGCGACGTCGACCGCGATCGAGCCGCGAGTCTTCGACAGATCGAGCAGGTCGACGTCCAGGTTGCCGCGCACGACCGAGATCACGCCCTCGTTTTTCTGCTTTCGGGTATTGGCGGCCACGGTCGTCTTCGAGCCTGGGGCGATCTGATACTTCGCAACAATACGCTCCTCGGCCTCAGCGCTCGTCGCTTGGGCGGGCCAAGGCTCGGTACGCTCCGGAGGCGGGGGCTGCTTTTTTTCGCAGGCGTTCGACGCGGTGGCAGTCGCGATGGCGATCGGCAAGAGCCATCGGGCCGCCCTCAATGCCAGATCCCCGCGGTGACTCCCCAGCTGAAGAACCGTTGGGATCCGTCGATGACCGCGCCAGCGCGCCAAAACGTCGGCTCGTCGAAGATGCCGAACACCGTCCAAGGGAACAACTTCACGTCGAGGCCGAAGGTGCCGTGGATCCGGTCGCTCGCCAGTCCGTTGTCGAACCGGGTTTGCTCGTAGTAAGTGCCGCCACGAACCTTGATCCAGTGGGGGACGGCTTCCATCTCGATACCGAGACGGGGAGACAACGTGACGGCCTCGCCCGAACGGTCGACCTCCTGCCGGAGGAAAGACTCCATGCCGACGGCGTCTTTGACCTCACCCGTCACGAGCAGCGACGTGCTGACGAGCACGTAGAACCTCTCGAGCGCGAGCGCCTGAGCCTTGAGCTTTGCGCGGTGCTCTTCATTGAGCCGCTCTTCTTGCTGCTCGTCGAGGAACGCTTCGCGTTCGAGCTCGGCGTCTACCGCTGCGACGGCTTCCGGCGTCAACCGGCCATTCTGTCGGAGCCCTGCAAGCTGCTGCGTGCGATAGCGCTGGCGAAGCTTCGCTCGTTTTTCAAAGCGCTTTTCGATGTTGTTGCGCTCGACGCCCGGGTTTACCCATCGAGGATTGAGCGGCCGCGCCCCGAACTGGAGCGCGAGGCCAACGTGCACGTCCCAAGGCAACGCCGCCTGGCTCGGCAGAAAGATCGCCGCCGTCGAGGCGGGATCGCCAATGACAAAGTCGCCGACGGCGTTCGCGGGCACACTCTGTTCGAGATTGGGATCCGTCAGCACCTGAGATCGCGCCGAGACACCGATTCGGTAGGGCTGCTCGTTCGGCTTCCAGATCGCGCCTATCTCCAGACCGCCGGATTGGCTCGAGAACAGCTGGCGTGGCTCGCCCGGCGGCGGGTTGCTCCTCTCCACGCTCAGGCTGATGACCCGAAGGCCGAGCCCGACGACGAGCTGGTGGTCCAGCCACATTCGGGCGATCTGCAAACGGCCGGTGGTGATGATGCTGTTGAGATCGTCGACCTGAGCCGCCGAGTTCTGCAGGCCGTAGGGCTGATAGTCGAGGGACAAACCGACGCCCCACTCCTGAAACTGGAGGTTGGCCGCCGCGCTCAAGAACAAGAAGCCGTCTTCGTTCGTATTTCCGATCTGGGTCGATCTGCCGGTGTTGAAGAAGTCGTTGTTCTCGAAGCTCGAAGGAAAGCTGAGGCCGACGCCGAGATCGTAGTCGAAGGGATCGACCGACCAGGGCACGCGTAGCGCTGGGGCCGCGGCGTTCTGAAGGTTACCGTCCGTGCCCTCCGCGATGGAGACATACGCGCCGGCGAGACCCGTGACTCGCGCGCCAGCGAGGATCGGCGTCTGCGTCAGGTCGACCCGATAGTCGCTGGTGGTGAGTCGGGCGCCGTTCGGCCCCACGGGTCCGGCCGCGAACGCCGGCGCCGCGATCAGCAACGATGCCGCGGCCCTGGAAGCGATCCCGGCTACGCGGCCAACGGCGTTGCTCCTGCTCACCATCGGATTGGGGTAGAACTTAGCTCATGAAACGGTTGGGGTGCGCGGTTCTGGTTTTGGCCCTCGGTTCGGTGGGCTGCGGAAGCTCCTCTGATGACGGCACGGCGAGTGCAGGAGGCAGCGGCGGTCAACCTGGCGCGGGTGGCACCGGCGGAACGGGCATGGCTGGGGCGGGCGCGTCGGCTGGTACCGGCGGTGGTACCGGTGGTACCGCGGGTGCGCCGGCCACTGGAGGGGCGGCGGGCATGGGTGGTGTGGGCGCCATGGGAGGCGCAGGCGGCGCGCCTTCGGGGATCCAAGCGATCTACTCGGTGCCGGATTCGCTCGCCGATCTCGCGGACGACACATTTTTTGATCACCCCTGGCCGAGCGACTTTCGACTCGAAAGCGATGGGACGATTCGTTTCGTCGGTTACCCCAACCCGCGCGCGGTTCAACTGCTCGAAGACTACAAGAGTGTCATGGCGAACGTGATCCCGGGGTTTTCGCCGACAGCGAGCGGGTTTCTGCGGTTCGATGGTGCCATCGATCCCGCCACGCTCCCCGCGACCCCGCTCGAAGCCTTGAATGCGACGTCGTCCGTGCAGCTCATCGACGTCGACCCGGGCTCGCCGGAGCTCGGTGAGCGAAAGACCATCAGCCTCTTCTACCGTCGCGATGCCGGCGTTTACTACCAGTCGAGCACCCTGGCGTTCATGCCGACGCTCGGGTTTCCCCTTCGCGGCAACAACAAGTACGCGCTCGTCGTCACCGATGCGCTCGGGGGGGAAGGTGGAGAAAACGTCGTCCAGTCGCCAGAGGTTCGTCAACTGCTCGGCATCGACACGGCCACGGGGACCACCGCCTCGTTTCGCGACGACATCTCGTCCGCGCTCGACGCGGTCGAAACCGCGGGGGTGCCTCGAACGTCGATCGTGCACTTCGCCGTCTACACGACCAACGACCCCACCGAAGAAACCGAAGTCATCCGTGACTGGGTGATGGCCAACTACGCCGCGCCCACCGCGATGGCGAACGGGTGGACAGCGACCGATCAGCGGTCGACCTTCGACGTCTACGAAGGAATGTACGGCCCCTCGCCGGACTTTCAGATGGGAGCCATCCCGTTTCAGAACTTCGGAGACGGTGGCGCGCTCAGCTTCGATGGCGCGGGCGTTCCCGTCGTCGAACGCGAGTTCGATTTGCGGTTTGCGCTGACCGTGCCCGACGAGACGGCGTGCCCCCCGCCAGTCGGTGGTTACCCCGTCGTGCTCTACGCACACGGTACCGGCGGACACTATCGGAGCTTCATCAACGACGGCACCGCTGCGTCTCTCGCCGCGGAGTGCATGGCCGCGATGGGCATCGACCAGATCTTCCACGGCACGCGCCCCGGCTCGGGTGTCGGCGACATCCGGCTCATTTTCTTCAACGTCGGTAACCCCGTGGCCTCGCGCGCCAACGGCCCGCAGTCGGCCATCGACGTCGTGCAGCAAGCGCGCCTCTTCACCGAGACCCAGGAGATGGTTCCCGCATCGGTCTCTCGAACCGGCGTCGACATTTCCTTCGATCCGACGAATGTCACCTTCTACGGTCACTCTCAGGGCGGCCTGAACGGTCCGATGTTCCTCGCCGTCGACGACCAGGTCCGCGGTGCGGTCCTGAGCGGCTCGGGCAGCTACATCTCGAACACCCTGCTCGAGAAGACGGCGCCCATCGACATCTCCGCCCTCGTGCCCATCATCATCGCGCTCAGCACACCGGCGGAACTCGCCGAGCTCAACGTGTTGCACCCGATCATGAGCTTGGCGCAGACCATCGTGGACCCCACCGATCCCGCCGCCTACGTGCCCAAGATCCTCCTGGATCCGCGCACGGGTTTTTCGCCGAAGAGCATCTACATGACCGAGGGGGTGAGCGCGGACTTCACCGGTGACACGTTCACGCCGCCGCGCGGCACCGAAGCTCAGGCCATCGCCACGGGGCTGCCCCCTCAAGAGGTGGTCATTCACACTCCGGAAGAGCTCGCGTGGAGCAATCTCACGCCGGTCACGATTCCCGTCGGTGGGCTGAGCGGCAACCTCGCCGGGGGTCAGGCCTCGGGGGTGCTCGCACAGTGGGAGGCCACGCTCGCGAGCGATGGCCACTTCGTCGTGTTCGAGGTCCCGGCAGCCACGGCTCAAGCCGCCGGGTTCTTGCGAAACCTCGCCGACGATCCCGTCGGTCGCGTCCCCGCGCCATGAAAAACGGCCCGCCGTCGCTGCCGAGTCACGAGCGGCGCGTCTTCGCCAACCGAACGCTGAACCTCCGGGCGATCCGCGCGGTCGGTTTCGACATGGACTACACGCTCGTCCACTACAAGATCGAGCAATGGGAGCAGCGCGCGTACGAGCACGTGCAGCAGGCGCTGCTCGGGCGTGGCTGGCCCGTCGGCGACCTCGAGTTCGACCCGAGCTTCGTCACCCTCGGCCTCTGCATCGACATCGAGCTCGGCAACATCGTCAAATCGAATCGCTTCGGGTTCATCACCCGTGCCACCCACGGCACCCAACGATTGGATTTCGAGGACCTCAAGAAGACCTACTCGCGCATGCAGGTCGATCCTTCCGAGCCGCGATGGGTGTCGATGTACACCCTGTTCAGTCTGTCGGAAGCGACGCTCTACGCTCAGCTCGTCGACTTGCTGGATGCTGGCGAGCTCGCCCAGGCGACGGCATCGGCGGTGGGCTATCAGGAGCTCTATCGCATCGTCAAATCCAGCCTCGACGACGCGCACATGGAGGGCAAGCTCAAGGCGGAGATCGTTTCTGACCCAGCGCGCTTCGTCGAGCTCGATCACGAGCTGCCGCTTGCGTTGCTGGACCTGAAGCACTCGGGAAAGTCGCTCTTGCTGATCACCAACTCAGAATGGTCCTACACGCGGCACATGATGAAGTACTCGTTCGACGAGCTCTTGCCCGGCAAGATGACCTGGCGCGACCTCTTCGACATCGTGATCGTGCAAGCTCGAAAGCCGGCGTTTTTTGCTGAAGCGAACCCGGTGTTCGAGGTGGTGGACGAAGAAGGGCTCTTACGCCCGAAGCTCGGCAAGCTCGAGAAGGGCGGAAAGTACCTCGGTGGCCACGCCGGCCTAGTGGAAGAGTCGCTCGATCTGCCGGGGGAAGACATCCTGTACTTCGGCGACCATGTTTACTCGGACGTGAGTGTTTCCAAAAAGATCAACCGCTGGCGAACCGGGCTCGTCGTGCGCGAGCTCGAAGCGGAGCTGTCCGCGCTACGGCAATTTCGCCCTAGTCAACTCGAGCTCACCGCGCTCATGAACGAGAAAGAGCTGCTCGAGCTCGAGCAGTCGAGGCTGCGACTCGATCTTCAGCGCATCGACGCGAGCTATGGGCCACCGCCGCGCTCGACGCCGAAGCAGATCAAGACGCGGCTCGCTGCGCTTCGTGTCGAGCTCGAGGCCCTCGACCAGCAGATCGCACCGCTCGCGAGAGCTTCGGGGGAGCTTTACAGCGAGCGTTGGGGGCCGCTCACTCGATCGGGCAACGACAAGAGCCACTTCGCACGTCAGATCGAAGCGCACGCGGACGCCTACACCTCACGCGTCTCCAATCTGCTCTTGTCCACCCCGTTCGTGTACTTGCGATCGCCCGGCGGACGACTCCCACACGACAACTGACTCGAGGGTGGCCAGCGGAGCGCGGGTGCTATAGTCGCCCGCGTGGAGCACTCAGCAGAGTTCAGGTGTCTCGCCGGTTGCGATGGATCGTGGCCAGTCACACGTCCGATCTACCGTTGTTCGACCTGTGGTGGGCTGCTTCAAGTCGTTCACGACGTGGATGCGCTCAAGAGTCGGAGCGGTGGCGCGTGGATGAAGCTCTTCGACGATCGCTACAAGGGTACGCTCTGGCCGTACGGCTCCGGCGTCTGGGGCAAACGCGAATGGGTGATGCCCCAATGCCGCGACGAGCACATCGTCTCCACCGACGAGGGCGGCACCAACCTGTTCTGGGCCAACCGCTACGGTTCCGAGCTCGGCGTGCCCGATCTTTGGGTGAAGATGTGTGGCAACAGTCACACCGGCTCGTTCAAAGACCTCGGCATGACGGTGCTCGTCAGCGTGGTGCGCCAAGCCATCAGCGAGGGGCTTCAGGTCAACGCCATCTGTTGCGCCAGCACGGGCGATACGAGCGCGGCGCTCGCCGCATACGGCGCCGCCGCAGGATTGCCAGTGGTCGTACTGCTGCCGCAGGGGAAAATCTCCACGGCTCAGCTCATCCAACCGATCGCCCACGGGGCGTTGGTGCTCGGCCTCGACACGGATTTCGACGGCTGCATGAAAATCGTGCAGCAGTTGGCGGAAGAGCAGATCGTGTATCTGGCCAACTCGATGAACGCGCTTCGCATCGAAGGGCAAAAAACCGTCGCCATCGAGATCGTCCAACAGTTCGATTGGGAGGTGCCCGATTGGATCATCCTGCCGAGCGGCAACCTCGGTAACGCCTCGGCCCTCTACGCCGGATTCAAGATGATGAAAGAGCTCGGCGTGATTTCGCGCTATCCGCGACTGGCCGTGGCCCAGAGCCAGAACGCGAACCCGCTCTATCTCGCGTGGAACGCTGGCAAGCGCGAGGTCGAGCCCGTGGTCGCCAAGCCGACCCTCGCGAGCGCCATTCAAATCGGAAACCCCGTCAGCGCACCTCGGGCCATCAAGGCGCTCGAGGGGCTCGACGGCATCGTCGAGCAAGCGAGCGAACAGGAGTTGTGCGACGCTGCGGCGCGAGCCGATCGGACCGGCATGTACTGCTGCCCTCACACCGCCGTCGGTCTGGCGGTGCTCGAAAAGCTCGTCAATCGCGGCGTCATCACGGGCAGCGACCGAGTCGTGTGCATCTCGACGGCGAACGGGCTGAAGTTCACCGAGTTCAAGGCGAGCTATCACGAAAGCAAGCTGCCGGGCCTCGACACGAGTCAGAAGAACCCGGCGAAACCGCTGCCCCCGGACTTCAATCGAGTCGTCGACGCGATCCGCGAGCGCTTCAGCTCGGCGGCGAAAGCGACGGTGACCCGCCCACCGCCCGGGTAGTTGCGCCCCGCGGAACGAGGGCCGGGGCTCGACGGACTAGAACGAGAACTGCGCTGCGGCGCCGCCACCCTTGCGGGAGGCGAAAGGAGCCACCACCAAGCGGCGGGACTTCTTCGTTTTCTTCTTCTTGGCGACCCTCTTCGGTCGCTTGCGCAGCTTGGCTTCGTCGCCCGAGTCCGAGCCATCGGTCGTCAAGAGCACCACGCCAGTGATTCCGAGGGTGATGGCGACGCCGAAGGCCATGTCGGCGATGAGCGCGTTGCGCTCGACGTCGTCGGCTCGATTGGTGGTCGGGTCGTCGTCGAAGTCGCCCTTGGCGCCGAGCGCTTGGATGCCGAACACGGTGCCGACGATCGCCCCCGCTCCGGCGACGCCGATGGTGATCCAACCCGGGACCTTGCTGCGCGGTTTTTTCTCCACTGGAGGTGGCTCGGGCTCGGGCTCGGGAGCCGGAGGCGGCGGCGCGACGACGGCGACCGGGTCTTCTTTGATCGCCACGAGCTCGACCGACTTTTCCGTCGTCGACGACGCGGCCACCTCGATGTCCATGGTGTGCGACTCGTGACCGGGCGCGCTCACGATGATGGTGTGGGCGCCGGGTTTGAGCTTGAGCTCGAACGGGGACTGGCCCATCTCGGCCTTGCCGTCGACGGTGATCGTCGCGCCGGCTGGCGAGAGCGTCAGCTTGACCGTTCCGCTCGTCAGCTCGTCGAGACGCTTCTGAGCCTCGGCGACCTTTTCGGCGCCGGCCTTGTCCTTGTCCGGGCTACCGAGAAACGCCTCGAGGGCGGCGATCGCGTCGACCGGGCGCCCTTGTTTATCGATACTCATCGCTATCCAATACTGGGCGTGCGGGGAGGGGATGAGCTCGTTGGCCTTCTTGAAGCCAGCCTCGGCCGCGGCGAAGTCTCCGGCCTTGAACGCCGTATCTCCCTCGCCGTAGGCCTTCCGTGCGGCGGCCGTGGTCTTTTTGTCCGGCTTCTTCGCCGCAGCGGCCGGTTTGGGCTGGGCTTCGACGGACGGGGCCGCACTCACACCGGCAAGGACACCGGCGAGAAGCAGGGCGCTGAATCGTGCTCGGGTCGACGGGAGCTTCATTCTCGGGCCTCCAACGGCGATTTCGCCGCTTATCTATCGGGGAGACTAATCCCTCGGACGACGGGGGGACAAGCCCTGGCTGCGTTTGGTCTACTCTTGCCCGGAGGGTCCAAAGAACCCTCGAACGGCCGCAGGTCATGAGCCCCCCCAAGGATCCGTCAGGAGAAAGCGACGCCCCGAGCGCAGCGGATTCAACCGTGCATCGGCCGCGTACTCTTCCTCCTCCGGAGTGGACGCTCCAGGAACAAACGCACTCTGCGTCGTCGGTCGCTCTGCAGCTTCGTGCCGGAGAAGCGCCGATATCGAGGAAGATGGGCGCCCGCGCCGAGCAGTACGCGTTGCGCGCCAAAGTGCGAGACGCCAAAGCCGCGGGCGACGCTGACACCGAACGACAAGCGAGCGCCGATCTCGCCCGCTCGCTGGCCGCCCGCGGAGCGGAGCTCGACGCCGCCACGCTCTTGGCGCGCCGCGCGCTCTCTCTCGGCGACGACACGGCTCTACGCGAAGAGCTGTCGACGTGGTTTGCCGGACTCGGCGAGCCGGCGATGGCCGCCGCGACGCTCCGCCCGATCGTGAGCGAGGTGTCGAGCGAGGCGGCCGCCCGTGCCCTCACTCGGATCGCCGTTCTGCTCGGCCGCGCCGGGGATGCGGCGGGTGCCGCTGGCGCGCTCGAGGACGCGACGAAAGAAAACAGCAACGATCCGGTGCCGCCGGAGCTGCTCGGCGCCATCGGTGCCTGGGCACCCCAGGCGGTCTCTCGTGACCGCGCTGCGCGGGCGTATCTCGAAGGGGCGCGGCGTCACGAAGCCGCCGATCACAAACCCGCTGCCTTCGAGGACATCCTCCGCGCATTCGAAATGGCGCCCGAGCTTCCCGAGAGCGCCAAGGCGCTGTCGGCGGCGCTCGCCGCGCGGGGTCGAGCGGGGGCCGCCGACGAAGTGATGCACGAGCACGCGCGGGCCGCCGGAGAGAAGGGCCGTGAGGTGCACGTCCAGCGCATGCGTCGCGCCGCGGCGGAAGAAGACGTGCCGCGCGCCGTCGGGGCGGGGCTCGACGCGGGGCTCGCCAGCGTGTTCGACATCGATGGTGCGCTGCGCGCGCTCGGCCGATCGCAGAACCAGGTCACCCAGCACGAGCCGGACTTCGATTGGATCCTCGCGCAAGCCGACTTGCACGAAGTCGTCGCAGCGCGCCTCGAGCTGGCGACCGAAGGCACGAGCGGGCGGGAACGTGCCCGATGCCGACTCGCTCTCGGCAAGCTCTACGCGGGACCGCTCGCGAGCGCCGAGCGAGCCGTGGCCTCGTTCATCGACGCTCTCGTCGCCGATCCTTCGAGCGAGGAAGCAAAAAGCGCGCTCCGCGAGCATGCGGCCAGCACCCTGGATCAGACGCCACTGGTCGAAGCCCTCGTGCGAGTCGGCGTCTCCGAAGGTGCGGAGCAGCGCGAAGATCGGGCGGCGTGCCTGCGAGAGCTCGTCGTGCTCGCCGAGCAACGATTGAGCGATCCGGCGCTGGCGCTCTGGGGAGTTCGCCGGCTGAGCGAGACCGGCTACGACGATGAGGAGCTTCGGGCGCTCCGCTCGAGGCTCGAGCCCCGAGCGCGCCTTCAGGACGAAACCCTCGAAACGATCAGCGCCGCCCTAGGCGATGCCGAAGGCGAAACGCGCGTCGACGCGCTCCGCCGCAAGGTGTCCATTCTGCGCGGCCGACCCGACGACGTGTTCGAGTACGTGGGCGCGCTCTTCGAGCTCGTCGGCCTCGCCCCGGAAGATCGCGACTGGCGCGGGGCGCTCGAACGAGTCCTGCTCAGGCTGAGCCGCTACGACGAGCTCGTCGCGCTCTACCATCGCGAGATCGAGGGCTCCGACTCCGCCGTCGAGATCGAGCATGCGCGCATCGGTTTGTGTCTGGTGCGGCGCCGACAGGAGAGCTCGAAGCAGGCCCTCGGAGATCTCGTGCCAGCGCTGAAAGAGAGCGGTCCATTCCGCAAGGCCGCCAGCATGGCGCTGGTGCTCGCGGAGAGGGAAGGGGACGCGGTCGCTCGGGCCCACGCGCTCTTGAAGCTCGCCGCTCCCATGTCCCCGCCGATTCGAGCGGTCCTCTCGAGCGTCGCCTCCGACGGCCTGCTTCTCGCGGGCGATCTCGATGGCGCTCGAACCGCGGCCGAGCAGGCCTGTCACTCCGATCCCTCGCTTTCGCGAGCGGTGGCCGCGCTGGCGCGAACCGCGCTCGAACGCCGTGACCGGGTCGGCGCCGCCGCGCTCGAGCGGGCGATGGGCGTCGTCGTGCCGAGGGCGGTTTACTGTGAAGCTCTCGCAGACACCCTCGAAGGGCACGAGGACTTCGCGCTCGCGCTCGCGTGGACGCAGCGCTGGCTGGCGCTCCGACCCGGAGATCCCCGAGCGGCCCAGGCGCTCCTGACCCGGGTGACCCGCGCCGGAGATGGCCCTCGGCTCGGTGACGCGCTGGCGTGGCTTCTGTCACAGCCGCAGCCACTCGGCGAGCTCGCCGAGTCTCTACGCGGCGCGCTCCGACGATTGGCCGAAATCGATCCGGTACGCGGCGCCGCCGTCGCGCGTCGCGCGCTCGACGTGTTCGGTCCGCGGCTACCCGACCTGCGCGACGCCGTGCTCACCGTGGCCGACATCGTGAGTGAACGCGGGCTCGCGATCGCCGCCGTCGAGCGCTGGCTAGCGGCGGGTGCGCCGGGAGCGGAGCGGACGGATCTTCTGATCGACCTGGCGCGCCGGAGAAAGTCTGCGGGCGACGCTGACGGAGCGGCGCGGGCGCTCGCGCGGGCTCTGGCGGACGGGGCGAGCCCCGACGACGTCTTGGCAGAGATCGACGTGGCCCTTCCGCCGCGCGGCAGCGACGGGGAGATCGCACTGCTCGAAGCACGCGCCGAAGCGTTGAGCGGCGTGTCGTCTGCGGATGTCGATGGAACGATCCAAGCCTGGCGCGAGCTCGGCGCGGCCCGCTGGGACCTCGCCGGCGACCACGACGGCGCGGTCCGAGCGTGGCAACGCGCCGCCGTGCTCGACTCCGAGGCGGGCTTGGTTCGCTTCGCCAACGACTTGGTCGCTTTTGCGGACTCGGAAGACGCCCTTCGGCGCCTGTCGGAGATGGCCGAAGCAAAGTCGGATCCCAAAGAAGCGGCCCGGGTGTATGCCGTCACCGCGCAGGTCGCCCTCGGCAGCGGTCAAACTCGCGCGGCGCTCGAAAAGGCGCTCCAGGCGCTCGAGCTCGACCCGTCCCAGAGCGACGTCCTGGCGGTGGCCGAGCGATCCGCGGGCAACGACGACAACGAAGCGTTGTCGCGGGTCTATCGCCTCATCGGCGACGCCGCGCTCGGTTGCTTCGGCGAGCGTGCCGCGCACTACCGAGCGGCACGTCAGTTCGAGCGACGCGGCGACACCGAGCGCGCTCTCGTGCACTCGGTCATCGCGTTCGAGGCCGTACCGAACGAGGGCGTGGCTTTCGTCTTGATGCTGCGGCTGGCGGAGCGTTCCGAGAAGACAGCGAGCGTCGTCCGAGCGATCGAACAGGTCGCGTCGACGGCCAAGAGCGATGGCGAGCGGCTCGCGTGGCTCCGTCGTGCCGCCATGGTGGCCGGAGAAGGCGAAGAGGGTCGCCGCCAGCGAGTGGAGGTCTTGCTGCGAGCCCTCGCAGTCCAGCCCGACGGCAATACGCTTCGCGCGTTGGCCGATGCCATGGCGGCGCTCGTCGAAACCGCGCCGGATGAAGCCGACATCGCCGAGATGCGATTCTCCCGCGCCATCGCGGCCATGCTGCCTCGGATTTCCGGCCCGGAGGGAGGCCGCGTTGCGCTCGAGGCCGCTGCCGGGGCACTCCGCGCGTTCGGCTCGGTCGCCGGCGGTTTCGATGCGCTCGAGCGCGCGACCGAGTGCGACGCGGACATCGACGAGTACGCCGAGCTCGAAAACTGGCTCGAGCAGCTCGCGAGCGACGCGGATCGCGCTCGCGCTTTCGTGGCCAAGTGCGACGAGCTGGCCACCGCGAAGTTCGGCAACGCGGGCAAAGCCCTGCTCGAGCTCGGCGCGAACCTCGCCGCCAAGCTCGGTGACGAGCGGATGAGAGTCGCGCTTCTGGTGCACGCGGCGACCAAACACCCCGACGACACGGAGCTCGTGGCCAGGGCGAACGCCGCGGCGCGCCAGCACGGCGACACGGATTTGATGGGTGAGCTCCTCGAAGCCGTACCGGCGAACGAACGGGTCGGCGGCTTGCTCGAAATGGCCCAGACGACCGCGCGCGAGGATCCCGCCAAGGCGATCCTGATTCTCGAGGATGCCCGCGGGACCGACGGCATCTCCGAAGAGGACCGCCGAGTCATTTTCGATCGGCTGCGAGATCTCTACGGTCAGATTGGCCGCCGCGAGGAGCTCGACACGCTGCTCAGCCTCGAGCTCGAGCGACCGGACATCGAGCTCGACCGGCACTTGCGGCTTTCTCGCGAGCTCGGCGCGCTGGTGGCCGCGCGCGGGGACATCGAACGTGCCACGGAGGTGCTCGACGCCGCGGTCAAGAAAAACCCGACCGACCTCGGCGCCCACGAAGACTTCGTCGAGCTGACGCGGCAGGGCCCAGACAAACGCCGCTTCGTGGAATCACTCCAGCGGTTGCTCGATCTCGCCGAGCCCGAGGCGAAATACGATCTCTATCGCGAGCTCGCGCCGCTCCTCGAAGAGCTCGGCGAGGCCGAAGCTGCGGGCAGTGCTTGGACCAAGGTGCTCGAGCTCAATCCGAACAACGTCGACGCTATAGCTTGGCTCGAGCGGGCCGCCGAGGCCCGCGGGGACTACGAGCGCGTGGTCGCCCTGCTCGGGCGCCGCGCTTCCATCGCCTCGATGGTGGACGACGTCCGACGCATCCGCCTTCACCGCGCGATGGTGCTCGAGCAGCGTCTCGGTCGCCCAGACGAAGCGCGGGCGGAGCTCGAAGCCGTTCTCGCCGCGACCGGCGACAACCTCCAAGTGCTTCGAGTGCTTGCCGATCTCGACGCTCGGGTGGGGGCGCCGCTCCGAGCGGCGCCTTTGTGGCTGCGCGCGTCGGCCCTCGTCGGCGACAAGACGGAGGCGACGGATCTCTCGTGTCGTTCGGTGGCGGCCTACTTGGAGGGTGGGGATGTCGAGTCGGCGGCGCGCGTGCTCGACGGCATGGCGCCGTGGGCGCCGCCCGAGAGCCTGCTCGATTTGCGGGTGCAAGTCGCTCGTCGTGGCGACGACCCGGGAGCGCTCGCCGAAGCGCTCGAAGATCTCGCGCTCGCGTCGATGGAAAGCGCAGAGGAGCGGAGCGCTCTCCTGCTCGAGGCGGCGCGCGCGTCCGTGGCGGCGAAAGACACCAAGTCGGCGCTCGCCCGCGCTCAGCGTGCCGCGCGCATCGGAGCCGCGCTCGCCGAGCCGCAGCTCTTCGCCAAGCGGCTCGAATACCTCGATCGCGGACCAGGCACGGCAGCGCAGGCGCGAGTGACCGTAGCGGAGCTTCGCGCCATCGACGGCGAGCTGAACTCGGAGCAGACGGCGCTCCGGGCGTTCCTCGTCGCAGAAGCCCTCGACGTCGCCGTCGGTGTCGGCGCGGGCCTGAAGGAGCTTCAGCCCGCGTTCGCCATGGACGAGTCGATGCCCCTCATCGCGCTCGGTTTGGCTGAACGTTTCGCCGATTCCGACGAGTATGCGCGCTCGCTCCCCTTGTTCGACACGGCGCTCGGCGGCGACTTGCAGGGAGTTCGCGCGCCTGGGCTGGTGGCGCTGCGCGCGGCGCGAGCTGCGCGCGCCGCCAACGAGGGGCGCCGCGCGCTCGCTTACCTGGAAACGGCCGTGGGGGATCCGGCGAGTCGAGCTGTCGCGCTGGGCCTCCAAGCCGAGCTTCGAAGTGACATGGCGTCGGTGCCGCCGGCGGAGCGGCAGTCCTCGCCGCCGAAGCCGTCCAAGCAGGCGCCCGTCAAAGCCGCTGCCGAGCCCGCGGAAGAAAAGGCACCGACCACCGAGCCTATCCCCGAGCCCATCGCCGAGCCGAAAACCCCGGAGGCGGACCCGCCGAAGGCCGCCGCCC